>CACZSU010000056.1 GCA_902783855.1 uncultured Ruminococcus sp. | reverse complement strand
TGTCAAAGGTGAGTATCCACAAAATAATGAAAAAAAAGATTCATGGCTTATTGATGATTCTAAAAGATCTCCATATGCTTCTCTTTCGCTTGATGAATTGGATTTTTTGACAGAATATTATCAAAAACATAAATGAATAATTAATCAACCGCCTTCCGGGGCGGTTTTTTATACCTGAAAATGCGGAGGGGTGAGGTTATGAATGATGGTTTCAGTTCGAATTTTACTGACATTGACAAGATGATTAAGCATCTGGATTTAATGGATGAAAACGTCAACAAGGGTGTGCGTGTGGCTTTAAGCAAAAGTGCCGACAGCATCATGAAAGAACAAAAACAACGTGTGCCGCACTTTAAAATAGATGTTCTGAAAGCAAATTCAATCTTTCTTACTGTATTGTCTTTGGTTTCCACGTGTTGTTATCACCACGCCAGACAGGGTGCATAACTCCGGATAAACCTTAGTTATACACCCTGAATCACATATTGGAATCAAATATAGATCAAGCCATGATTTTTCTGTACAGAGCTTTCAGATCTTCAATGTTTGTATCCCTCGGATTGCCCGGACGGCAGGCATCAGCAAATGCATCTGCTGCAAGCTGGTCGAGGTCTTCTTCTCTGACTTTTTCATTTACTGCCGGAATACCTACATCAGCAGACAGCTGCTTTACTGCGTCAACAGCAGCCTTTCTGTATTCATCCTGTGTCATACCGTCAACGCCTTCAACGCCCATCGCTCTTGCTATTTCACGATATTTTTCTCCGGTAAATTCCTGATTGTATTCCATAACAATCGGGAGCATCATAGCACAGGCTACTCCATGGGGAGTGTCGTAATGAGCGCCCAGAGTGTGGGCAATAGAATGTGCTATTCCCAGACCTACATTGGAAAAGCCCATTCCGGCAATATACTGGGCAAGAGCCATACCCTCTCTGTTTTCCGGGATGTTCTGAACAGCTCCGCGAAGGTGTTTTGCAATCAGTCTGATTGCCTCAAGGTGGAACATATCGGTCATTTCCCAGGCTGCCTTTGTAGTATAGCCTTCTATAGCATGAGTAAGTGCGTCCATACCGGTAGCTGCAGTCAGTCCCTTCGGCATAGAGGACATCATATCCGGGTCAACAATTGCGTACTCGGGTATATCATGCTCATCAACACATACAAACTTACGTTCCTTTTCTACATCAGTGATAACATAGTTGATCGTGACCTCAGCAGCTGTGCCTGCTGTTGTGGGAACTGCAATTGTGGGAACTGCATGATTCTTTGTGGGTGCTACACCTTCAAGAGAGCGTACATCGCCAAATTCGGGGTTAGTGATAATGATGCCGATTGCCTTAGCAGTATCCATTGAAGATCCTCCGCCAATGGTAATGATGGAATCAGCTCCGCAGGCTTTGAATGCATCAACGCCTTCTTTGACATTTTCGATAGTCGGATTCGGTTTGATTCCGGAGTAGATGGTAAAGGGGATACCTTCCTTATCCAGAAGATCAGTTACCTTTGACGTAACGCCGAACTTCACGAGATCAGGATCCGAGCAGACAAAGACATGGGTAAAACCCCTTGCTTTTGCAATAGAAGGTATCTCACTGATTGCTCCTTTACCGTGAAAGGACGTGGTGTTAAGAATGATTCTGTTTGCCATAATTTTGCCTCCTTCAAATTCAGATTAATCTGTTATTATAATTATACACTATTTATTCAGATATTCAACAGAAATTTATAAATAAATATCAAAAAACATACAAACCCACCCTGACCGGACAATGGTGAGTTTGTATGTTATGTCATCTGAACCAGCTTATTACAGTATGTATTTCTGCCATATAACCTTCGTCATCGTTAGGTGTTTCAAGAATAAAAGGAATGTTTTCCATAATGGGATGCATGGCTATTCTTTGTAGTGCTTCCAGGCCAATTTTTCCTTGACCAAGTTTTTCGTGACGATCTTTATGAGAACCGCATTCGTTTTTGCTGTCATTGAAGTGGACTGCTTTTAATCTTTCAAGACCTATTATTTTATCAAATCGGGTCAGAACTTCGTCTAAACCGCTGACAATATCATATCCCGAATCCCAGGTATGACAGGTATCAAAGCAAACACCTATTTTATCCTTGTATGTGATCCTCTCCATGATCTGCTGCAATTCTTCAAAACTACTACCTATTTCAGAACCCTTTCCTGCCATGGTTTCAAGAAGAACAGTAGTTGTCATTTCAGGCTTAAGTACTGCATTAAGACTATCGGCAATCAATTCAATTCCTTTTTCCGTGCCAAGACCGGTATGGGAACCCGGGTGGAAATTATAATAATTATGCGGAACAAGTTCCATGCGTTCCAGATCCTGTTTCAGCATTTCCAGCCCATTTCGCCTGGTTTCTTCTTTTGCAGAACAAAGATTCATGGTATAGCTGCCGTGTGCCACAAGAGGTCCGAAATCTTTTTCTTTAATGAGAACATTCAGCTTTTCTACATCTTCCGGAATAATGGATTTCGTCTTTCCTCCACGGGGATTTCGTGTAAACCAGGCAAATGTACTTCCTCCAAAAGAAAGCATTGTTCTGCCCATAGCTTCATATCCGTTTGTAACCGAAAGATGGCATCCTATATATATCATACTTTTTCCTCTTCTTCTATATTTTCATCTGAAAGGATCCGGAGACTGTCCGGTTCAGCATGACAGGGTAGAAACAGAATGTGTACACCCATGTGTTTTGCTTCTTCCAATGCAGCGGCAAAATCAGGATCCGTGTCCGTGTTGGGTCTGACTTCTTTTATGTTGTTCATTTGAATTACAAAGGCAGCAAAAGCGTTATATCCTTCATTTACCGCTTTGATCAGTTCATGAAGATGTTTCGTACCTCGCTGTGTGGGTGCATCAGGGAAATAGCCTATCCCATCACGTTCTAATGTACATCCCTTTACTTCCATCAGGTATTTTTTTGTCCGGACACGGTTGCTTTTCTCCATATAAAAGTCTATTCTTGAATTACCATAAGAGTATTCAGATACTATTTTGTTGAATTTCTGTGTTTCAAGCCACTCAGAAACAACCTTATTGGGAGCCTGACTGTCAATATTAATCAACATACCATTTCCCTTACGGACAGCAATAAGGTCATAGCGGGTTTTTCTTCCGATAGTACCCGGTTCAGTCAGATATACCTCGGCTCCTGGTACAAGCAATTCCCTGCATCTTCCTGTATTTTTCACATGAACTGTTTCTGTTGTTCCTTTTATATTTACATTGGCAATAAACCGGTTTGGTCTGTCTATAAATACAGCACGAGTTACATTCTGATAAACCAAGATATATTTCACTCCTTCAGTACAGCCGGCATTTGTGCAGGATTATCCGCTGCCCTGACCTTTTCAAAGGCTTTGACAATGATACCATTTTCGTCAATCAGATATGTAGTACGCACAATCCCCATAGATGTTTTGCCGGAACGATTCTTCTCCTTCCAGACATCATAGCTTTGGATAACAGTTTTTTCCGTATCGGAAAGCAGGATGAAAGGTAAACCGTATTTTTCCCCGAATTTTTTATGAGAAGCAACCGTATCTTTGCTGACGCCAATAACGACAGCACCCTTCTCTCTGAATTGCGGATACAGTTCTCCGAAAGCACAGGCTTGTTTTGAACATCCTGAGGTCATGTCTTTGGGATAAAAATACAGTACTACCTTTTGCCCCCTGAAGTCAGACAAGGATATTATCTCTCCGTTCTGATCGGGCAAAGAAAAGCCAGGTGCTTTAGTCCCTACAGGCAGCATTGTTATCGCCTTCTTTCAATAGCATCTGTTGCTATTATATAATAAATGACTGGTTTTGGCAACATCTGTACTTACTTTCTGTTTTCGTAATCTTCCTCAATGGATCTGCTCCAATCAATGGATATGTTTTTGTTTTCCCTCAGATTTGAAACCTGGGCACAAACAGACTCATAAAGTACGGTTGTTCCTTTTTCATCAGCATGATAGTTAACCGCCCTGTCGCTGCGGATCCCCAGATTACCAGCTGTTTCTACAGAATCAATGTTTGCTCCGATGAACAGAAATTCCCATCCGTCCTTTTCTTTTTCCTTGACCATCTTCTTTACTTCCTTGGCAGAGTACTTCTGACTTGCGTTTTCAAGACCATCAGTCGTGATAACGAACATGGTATGCTCCGGAACATCTTCGGGTCGGATATAACGATGAACAGAGGAAATATGTTTGATGGCTCCGCCGATAGCGTCAATCAACGCAGTGCACCCGCCGGGGCAGTAATCGTCTTCTGTCATTTCCCTGACTTTGTCAAGAGGAATTCTGTCATGAATGACCTTGCTGCTGTTGGAAAAGAGAACGGTGGAAACATAGCATTTTCCGGATTCTTTCTTTTGCTTTCTGATGAGAGAGTTGAAGCCGCCGATGGTATCGCTCTCAAGCCCTGACATGGAACCGCTTCTGTCGATGATGAATACCAGCTCAGTAATGTTGTTCTTGTTTTTCATAATGGTTACCTCCGTAGTTTTATATCTGGATTTGTATCCTGTGATTACATTATAGCTTACGGAGGGGGTTATTTGGTCGCTCTGAATGCGACAAAATCATGCGCCAAGCAGTTTCTGATCAAAAGAAAACAACGCTTCGTTAATAGTAATTATATCGTATATCTCTCTTACAATGAAATATTCAATAATAATATCGGATTTATTGCTGTGGGAAAGGGCAAAACCGGCTTTTTGCAGCATATCTTTGGTTTCTTCAAGAGGCAGTTCAAGAGCAATCGCAAAAGCAAGCGCTGTGTTTTTGCTGGGCTTATATAGTTTATCGCTCCTGATTTTGGAAAACAGCTTTCTGTCTATATTTGCTTTTTTGTAGCATTCGGAATCCTTCATACCCTTTTCATCAATTTTACGCAGCAGCATTTCCGAAAAGCTCTCGTCCATACTTACCAGCAATCGTGACAGCTCCTGATGCTCCTGTTCTTCGCTCAGAGGAGCAAATGGTTTATCAGCTGTTTTCTTTTTTCTTCCGGATAGTCCTTCCTTTGGTGATGGATCATTGCTTTCAGAAAAAGTCGGAACAAAGTTAAACAGCGTATCCCTGTCAAGTGCCATTGAAGTCGGTTCACCGTTTACCATTCGACTGTTTCCGAATAAGGTTCTGTCATCGTGCAGGTCGTCAACATATTTATCATCAATAAAGGATCGGATATCGGAATACAATGCTTCACTAATGAGATAGCTGTTCTTATCAAACACAACGATATACACGATCATATCCGGTGCTTCCTCTGAAAGAAAGCGTGTAATCGTTTCACAGGCGACCTGTAATGCTTCTTCTTTCGGGTACCTGTAAACGCCTGAAGAAATAAGCGGAAAAGCTACGGTTTTACAGCATTTCTCTTTTGCAAGCAGCAAGGCGTTATAATAGCAGGAAACCAGGAGTTTTCTCTCGTTGTGATTTCCTCCGTGCCATACCGGACCCGGCGTATGAATAACGTATTTACAGGGCAGCTTATATCCTTTCGTGATTTTTGCTTGACCGGTCTGACATCCGCCAAGAGTCCGGCATTCTTTAAGCAGCTCAGGTCCCGCTGCTCTGTGTATCATGCCGTCAACACCACCTCCTCCCAGGAGAGTTGTATTGGCAGCGTTAACAATAGCGTCACACTGTACTTTTGTAATATCATTCCGTATTATATGAAGGGGCATTTTCAATACATCCTTTCTATTGTAAATCATACATACAGGATATCTTTGTTCATGGAAAATGATTTGTATTTGTTTTATTATTGACAAAAGAGAAGCAATCAATATATAATAATATCTGATATGATTATAGAACACTTTAACGAAAATAACAAGTACACTATAGCAAAATTCATTAATATGTACAATGAATTATTATCTTTTATACGCAATACTATTTATCCGATTCTATTCCTTAACCGCCAATGGGTTAGTATGGATATCAGATTTGAATAATTATATCCGCTTGCAGGAGGATAACAGACATGAATAAAAGGATTCTCAGAACGCTGATCTGTCCGGTATCAGTGTTATTGGGGGTGGCAGTATCGGTCGCTGTGCTGATACTGACTAAAACAGTTTGCATCAACAAAATGTATGTTTCATCAAATGATACGGTCGGAGTGGATGTATCCGAATATCAGGACAAGATTGATATGAAGGTGCTTTCTGAACAAAATGTGGACTTTGTTTATATCAGAGCAACGGAAGGAAGCTCTTATCAGGACGCTTGTTTTCGTGAAAACTGGAAAAATGCCCATGACTGCGGACTTCCGGCAGGTGCATATCATTTCTTTTCCTTTGACAGCAGCGGGGAAACGCAGGCGCAAAACTATATGGATACTGTCGGTGATCTCAAAGGGAATCTGATTCCTGTAGTTGATTTCGAGTACTACGGTGATAAACAAAAGAACCCTCCGGATAAAGAAAAAGTCCTGCGGGAGCTGCACACTTTCCTTGATATTCTTGAAAAGGAATACGGTGTCAAGCCAATGATATACACCCTGAAAAACATTTACAGTGTATATCTTGAAGGTGAGGTGGAGGACTATCCACTATGGGTAAGAAATGTGTTCTATCCGGCCGCACTGGATGGATGGGGTGACTATGTTATGTGGCAATACCTGGATACTGCTCAGTTAGACGGCTATTCCGGCGGTGAAAAGTATATTGATATGGATGTACTGGCAGATGGAATTACACTTGAAAGGATAACGGTATGATTGAAAAGCTAAAGGAAAAAACAGAAGAAATTCAAAGAGCAAAGAATACGGTACTGGAGCCAAAGAAAAACCTTGCGATTCTGATAGCGGTGGCTGTTTGTGCAGGTATTGTTATGGGTGCAGTATTTTATTTTACAAGGAACTGGGAGTACCTTTTTTGTGCGGTTGTTGTTCCCATAGCTATCATCGGTTTTGGAATCTACTCTTTCTTAAAAGAAAAACGGCAGGATAAAAGCTCTGAAAAGGATAAGCAGGAGTTTCTTAGTGGAACAAAATACCGCCAAAAGGAATGGAAATCGTCCTATTATCAATATAAGGAAAAGCACACCTTTGAAACGATCAGTAAAAAAGGCATGGTACACGATCTTAAAAAAAGATACCGCGCCAAAAGTTTTGGATTTATCAGATTAGGACTCTTGCTGACGCTCGGTTCCATACTCATTCTTCTTTATTCTATGACAGAAGTTAAGGATAAAGTAATGGCATTGTTTGGAATCCTTTGCGGGGGAGTTATTTTTTCAGTAGGGCTTAATGATTGTATATCAGGTCCTGTACAAAAATTTCTGAAGCAGCAGACTGATCTGACTGAAATTGAAAAATCATACGAAAAGGGCAAAATGCTTTCTCACGAAGGTAACGGTATCAATATAGGAAGCAGCTATACAGTTGTTTATACCCGTAATCGTATTTACGCCATTGACAACAATACAATACAGGATATGACCAGAAAAATGGTGCGTGTCAAGCAGTATGAGAACAGTCTGTACTCAGGGCAGGAATACAGATATTATATCAGCCTGATATATACCGATTCTGACGGAAACACAAAATCTGTTGACGTCCGGCTTGATGAGTTTCAGTGTGAAATGATGATTGCAGTGTTTAACAGATCTTTTTATCCGGAAAGAGAATATGACAGCACTACTCTTGAGATAACAGAAAACTCCGTATCACCATAGATTCAGTTCATCATTATGGAATCACCCGAAAGGTGCAATTTGTTGCTTGTGTCTTAACCCCTCAGTGTCTGTGGCATTGGAGGAAGCAATTTCTTAGCGTGTATTGGGGTGTTGCCGGGAATGCCAGACGGGTAACCAACTATACTTTTCCTGAAATTATTTTTGAAATATTAAAAAAACACTTGACAAACCGAAAAATCAGTTGTATCATGAGGACATTATAATTATATGAAAGGGTGAGTTTCATGACCATACGCGATAATAAATCATTATATCCATACTATGATATCAGCATATCAGATCAGAAGCATGAAATTTGCCGTTTCATGGAGAGAAAACGTTAATCCTCATCCGCACAGAAGCATTCTCACGGGTTTTCTGTGCTTTCCGATCGGCAATTTTATCAGCATTTTTGTGCACTTCTGTTGTTATGCAGGAGTGCTTTTTTGTTTTAAGGAGGGAAATAATAGTATGTTAGAATTAAGAGGAAGATATAACACCGCTAAGGTATTCACCGATCTGATAGATGAAACAGCAATCTCTCAGATTATTGAATTGCTGAACCAGCCTATGTCGGATGGTCAGCAGATCAGAATTATGCCCGATGTTCATGCAGGAGCAGGATGTACTATCGGCACAACTATGACAATAACGGATAAGGCAGTACCGAATTTAGTCGGGGTAGATATAGGCTGCGGTATGGAAACAGTCTGCATCAAAGAAAGCTTCATTGAGGTTGAGAAGTTGGATAAGGTTATCAGATCACAGATTCCGTCAGGCTTTGCAATCAGAAAGAAGATACACCGCTATATGGAAAAGATAGAACTGCTTGATCTGTATTGTTTTCATCAAATTGATTATGACAAAGCAGAAAAGAGTCTGGGGACACTTGGCGGAGGAAACCACTTTATCGAAGCCGACAGGGGAGAGGACGGATCAATTTATATCGTTATCCATTCCGGTTCACGCCATTTGGGACTGGAAGTAGCGAAATACTACCAGAAAGAAGCGTATAAGCGTCTGAACAACTGCTCAAAGGATGAAGTGGACGCCCTTATCGCAAAGCTGAAAGCAGAGGGGAAGGAAAAGCAGATACAGAAGGAGCTTAAAAAGCTGTCCAATACTAAACGTACAGATGTACCCATGGCTTTGGCATATACCGAGGGTGAGCTGTTTGAACAGTACATCCATGATATGAAGATTATACAGGAATATGCAATGCTTAACCGTCAGGCGATGATGGATGAGATAATCAAGGGTATGGGACTGCATATCCGTGACCGCTTTACAACTGTTCATAACTACATTGATACAGAGAAAATGATACTTCGCAAGGGTGCAGTGTCCGCTCAGATGGGGGAAACTCTGCTGATTCCCATCAATATGCGTGACGGCAGCCTGATCTGTACCGGTAAGGGAAACCCCGATTGGAATTGCAGCGCACCGCACGGAGCCGGGAGAGTTCTTTCAAGAGGAGAAGCAAAGGCAACATTGACTTTATCTGAATTCAAAAGGCAGATGGAAGGAATCTACTCAACTTCTGTCAGTCGTGATACGATTGATGAATCACCTATGGCATATAAATCAATTGATGATATTGTTTCCAATATCGGCGATACGGTTGATATCAATGATATTATCAAACCTATCTACAATTTCAAAGCAGGCGGAGAATAAAAAATGCGTAACCATACTTATCGGTTCTCTGTACGTGTCATTGTACCTGACAGATTTTTCGTCAGGTAAAGAATATTGTACTGCTGCTGCTGTTCAGATAAGGGTAGCTGCAGCAGAGTATTTGTGTTATAATCTGAATAGAAGCTGTGAGTTTTGATGCTTGTTTAGTTGGTGTATGGAGCTATTATATCCACAACAATGCAACAGTGTTGGTGAGTGACATTTCCGGACAGGAGAAAGCGTTCGGCTAGATGAAAACAAAGATAGCAGAGGGGATTATTGATATCCTTTTTGTGATGTGAAAAATTGATTAAAGGTGATGACACTATGAAAATACTTGTAATGACATTCAGACTTCACGCCCCATGGGTCAACAGTCTGAAGGAAAAAAGGATGATAGTCAAGGGTCTTGTGGCAAAGATTCAGAATCGGTTTCATGTTTCTGCGGCAGAGATTGACGAACAGGATACACACCGTATCATTGTCTTAGGAGTTGCGGCGATTGTTCCGCATAACGCTATGGCAGACAGTATGATGGACGAAATATCCTCATTTGTAGAGAACAACACAGAAGCAGAAATACTGGACGAAATGCGGGAGATAAGATAAGCTATGATGATCTGGAATCCATGGCATGGCTGCCATAAAATCAGTCCCGGCTGTGCAAACTGCTACGTTTACAGACGGGACGAAAGTATCAGAAAAGATTATTTCGGATTATATCCTGTTGAGTCAAACGAAAATGCAAGAAAAACAGAAAAAGAATTATTGGAAGGAAAAACGGAATTCTCCGGGTGATTTAGTATGGAACCTGTTATTTTAAAAAGCATAGCGAACAAAAAAATGTATTTTCTATCAAAACGGAAATGCAAAAAAATGTATCATTCAACCGGTTGATGAGCATGAATCAGGAATGCTTGAGACGGAAATAGGGGAGATAAAGCGGCTGACAGATGAAGAACCATTTTTGTTGGTTGCTGTTTTGATCGATGAGTGGAATAAAGAATTATCTCCTTGGGATGCTCCTGCAGTATTTGGCAAAGAAGATTTTGGATGTGGTGCAGCAGATACATTATCCTTTATAGCCGATAATTTTTATAAAAATATATTGACATAGTGTCAGAATGTATGTATAATAAGTTTAATGACATA
>CACZSU010000055.1 GCA_902783855.1 uncultured Ruminococcus sp. | reverse complement strand
GGCGCAAGACCCAGCACCGGAAAGACTACATACGCAATCAACATTGCCGCCCACAATCCGGACAGGAAGGTGGTGTTTTTCAGCATCGAAATGTCAGCAGCAATGATCTATGACAGACTGATTGCAGATGCGGCAGACCTGGATTACAGCCTGACCGGACGGCACCGTGTGGCATTGGAAACAGTCAGGACAGTGATTGAAACATACCGGAATCTGACGGTGATAGATGACGTTTCAAAAGTCGAAAAAATCACCGACATGATCTACAGCGAAAAACCGGATATCGTCATCATTGACTTTGTGCAGATCGTCACATCCAACCGGAAATTCGTGGACAACCGCCAGCGGATAGATTACATTTCCCAGCTGCTGAAACAGGCGGCAAAGCAGACCGGCTGCTGCATCATTACCCTGTCCCAGCTGACCAGAGCCGGAAAGGATAAGCCCACCATGTCTGACCTCAAGGAAAGCGGCGGTCTGGAGCAGGACAGCGATTATGTGCTGCTGCTGCATCGTCCCTATGTGAATGACAAAAGCGGCAGCGAAGCTGACCCGAAGGATACCACTGTCACGCTAGATAAAAACAAATTCGGCAGCACAAAGGAATTCAGATACGATTTTAACGGGCAGAAGCAGCGGTTTACGGAGCTTTCCGACAGCACAGAGGAAATCAGCCGTCCGGCTAAAACAAAATTCACACCCGAAGATGATCTGCCGTTTTAGGCGGCGTGAATATAAAGCCACCGGAATTGCCCTGTAAGGCGGGTTAAATATAAAACATATAATTTCATTACTTAGCTTGTAAACCTGACTTACAGGGCGGCACGGACGAAAAGAGAGGTATCAGGAATCAATGGACGCAAGGAAGTACGAACAGAAAATCAATTTGCTGACGGACAGAGCCAAAAAAAGCAATGATTACATAGACGATCTGGACATCGGAGAGAGCTGTTATCTGCTGTCGCTGATAACGCAGATACGCTCCTTCCGGATGAAGCTGATCACATCGGATGAACTGTTCCACAAGCAAAAGGAACTCACATGGCAGCTTGAAAAATACTACCAGTGGGGCGAAATATTCGACAGGCATATAAGCATTCAGAACCGATGCAGCCCCATCCTGACCGAAGCGGATAAAGAAGGCTGCCCGATCTGCAAAAAGCTGGTCAGGGTTTTTGACGGAAGAAATGAATGGAATGAGGAATTGAGGGATGACAACGAATGAGCGACACAAAAATCAATATGCCCTATGGGACGGGGAAAACGGTCGGATGTGTCGGAGTAATGGCACGGCTTGAAAAAGAAATGAAATACCGGGAATGCTTTGTAAATGCCCGTTGTGCATACGATTGCCCGAATTTTCAGATTGATATTGCCAATGAACGATATGGTTATGGTATTGCTGATGATATGGGACTTGAGAAGGTCAGCTGCAAAGATTGCCGCTATCATTCAGGCAAGTGTGAGGATTGTCTTTTTGAACACAGCAAAGAATGCCCGGAATATAGTACAAAGTCAGAAAGCGAGGAAGAACAATGAAAGAAAATATCAAATATACGTCCGATAATGGCTATACAGGCGTTATGTATGGTAAATCGAGTTTTGCAATATTTGACAAAAACGGAAAAGAAGTTCTTCATACAGGGAGCAGATCATTTAACACCTATAAAGAACTCGTTAAACAGGTTGACACATACCCGGAATTTAGAGCTATGCTTGAAGAACATTTTAAGAAAGAGTGGTCTGAAAATGAATGAAAAATTGAAGCCGTGTCCGTTTTGCGGGAGCGTTGCGGATATAGTAGAGGATATTTCAGGTCGTAAGGCATACCATGTTGCGTGTAGAAACAGCAAATGTTTTATGGGGATGGGTTTGCCGATATGGTGTAAATCGGAAATAGAAGCTGTGAAGGCTTGGAACAGGAGGGCTGAAAATGGAGATCAATAAATGCAAGTACTGCGGCGATATGCCAAAGCAGACAACCCACGAGGGCAGAAACAGAATAGGCAGGCTCGGTTTTGTT
>CACZSU010000054.1 GCA_902783855.1 uncultured Ruminococcus sp. | reverse complement strand
TCCATATCAAGCACCTCCTACTATTACTATACCATAGGTTCTGCTTTTCTTTTGATTACAAATTATGACAGAATTAGATTGACGTGATTGAATTCCACGGAAATCAATTTTGCCAGCACTTCCCTGGGGGAAACCTTCCCTAAAAAACTATAGTTTTTTTAATAAGAAGAGATCAATCTTAATTTACAATTTGCCTTGTTCAGAATAAATATTGTTAAAAATTGATTTCCGTAATTGTATTCTTTTGCGGCGAGCCGCCGCTGGCTAAACGCGTCAGTCGCTACACTACGTTCCACTCTGGTTATAGTATGGACAGATTTACACCCACGGAATACATTCAGCCGCACACGTTTTTTACGCAGCTTATCATGATTGGCAGTCATTCTATCTGACAACTATTATTTTACACTTTGCAATTGAATGCTTTTGCCGTTCAGCCAATGGAAGCTACACCCACATATGGATGACGATCCGTATAAAGGGTCTGTAAAATCAACCGAGGAAGCTCCGATCAGAAATAACAGAAGCCCTGCTGAATGCTGTCAGCAGAGCTTCCGGATTTATCTTATGAAGGATGGTTTTATCAGAATTAATACATACCGCCCATACCGGGGTCACCAGCGGGCATCGGAGGAACGGGCTCCTTGATATCAGCAACCAGAGATTCTGTTGTCAGAACCATTGCTGCAACAGAAGCAGCGTTCTGCAGTGCGCTTCTTGTTACCTTTGTCGGGTCAACGATACCATTGGACATCATATCTACATATTCCTCTGTAAGAGCATTAAAGCCGTAGCCCTTCTTGCCGCTTGAAACAATCTTGTCAACGATTACAGAACCTTCAAGACCTGCGTTTTCAGCGATCTGACGAACAGGCTCCTCCAGTGCCTTGAGAACAATCTTTGCACCTGTCTTTTCGTCACCTTCCAGCGTATCTACAAGAGCGGATACTGCGTCAACTGTATTCAGCAGAGCTGTACCGCCGCCTGCAACAATACCTTCCTCAACAGCAGCCTTTGTAGCAGCCAGAGCATCCTCAATGCGGAGCTTCTTCTCCTTCATCTCAATCTCAGTAGCAGCGCCTACCTTGATAACAGCTACGCCGCCGGCAAGCTTAGCCAGTCTTTCCTGGAGCTTTTCTCTGTCAAAATCAGAGGTAGATACTTCGATCTGGGCACGGATCTGACCTACTCTGGCCTTGATATCTTCCGCATTGCCTGCACCGCCGACAATAACGGTATTTTCCTTGTCAATCTTCACCTTAGAAGCACGACCCAGCTGGTTCATATGCGTATCCTTCAGTTCCAGACCGATTTCCTGAGAAATAACCTCACCGCCTGTCAGAACAGCGATATCACGGAGCATTTCCTTTCTTCTGTCGCCAAAGCCGGGAGCCTTAACACCGATACAGGTAAATGCGCCTCTGAGCTTATTCACTACCATAGTTGACAGTGCCTCGCCCTCGATATCCTCAGCAATGATCACCAGCTTATTCTTGCCGGACTGAATCATTTCCTCAAGAAGCGGCAGGATTTCCTGCAGGTTAGAGATCTTCTTATCTGTAATCAGAATAAATGCATCCTCTACCACTGCTTCCATCTTCTCGGTATCAGTACACATATAAGGTGTGATATAACCTCTGTCAAACATCATACCATCTACAACATCTGAATAGGTTTCAGCTGTCTTGGATTCCTCTACCGTAATTACGCCGTCATTGCCAACCTTTTCCATGGATTCTGCGATCAGGTTACCGATCACTTCGTCAGCAGCAGAAATCGTAGCTACTCTTGCAATATCCTTGGTGCCTTCTACCGGCTTGGAGTTCTCTTTCAGAGCCTCTACTGCTGTATCAACAGCCTTGCTGATACCCTTCTTGAGAATCATCGGGTTGGCACCGGCAGTTACATTCTTCATACCCTCACGGATCAAAGCCTGTGCCAGCAGTGTTGCGGTTGTTGTACCGTCACCTGCTACATCATTTGTCTTAATGGAAACTTCCTTTACGAGCTGAGCGCCCATGTTCTCAAACGCATCCTCCAGCTCAATTTCCTTAGCAATTGTAACACCGTCATTGGTGATAAGGGGAGCGCCGAATTTTTTATCGAGAACCACATTTCTGCCCTTCGGACCCAATGTGATTTTAACCGTGTCAGCGAGCTGGTCAATACCGCTCAGAAGTGCCTTTCTTGCATCTTCTCCATAAACAATCTGTTTAGCCATGATAAATTACCTCCGTATTTCCTTATTTCTTTTTTGCCTTACTCTACTACAGCCAGAATATCAGACTGACGAACAATGGTGTACTCCTCGCCATCGAGCTTAACATCTGTACCCGAATATTTGCTGGTAATAACCTTATCGCCAATATTCACATACATGGTTACCTCTTTGCCGTCAACCATTCCGCCGGGACCAACTGCTACTACAGTAGCAAACTGGGGCTTTTCCTGTGATGCAGCAGTCAGAATAATGCCGCTTTTGGTTGTTTCCTCGGCTGCTTCAGCCTTTACAACTACTCTGTCAAGTAATGGTTTAATAGTCATAATATATTGCCTCCTTAAAGCAAAATAGAATTAATAAGATGAATTAGCACTCTCTACCTCCGAGTGCTAAAATTATTGTATACCCTTTTCCTGAAAAAATCAAGTACTATTTGAAATATTTTACAAATTTATTTTATGCTGCCCCATTCCCTTCTATGACCCCCGGCCGGCTTCCTAAAAAACATATTCTATAAAAAGAACCCCGGTCTTCCGACCGGGATTCTGATTATCTGCCGTCACGGTGTACCAGAATGACAAAGGCAGTTTTACATATGATTTTGAAATCTGTCCGCAGACTTCTTTCGGCTATATACTGCCGATCCATCTTCATCCAATCCTCAAACGAAATATCATTGCGGTTTCTGCTTGCCTGCCAGTAGCAGGTCAGACCCGGAGTTACCAGCAAACGCTTCATATCGCTTTCACTGTACTGTGCTACCTCATCCGGCAGCGGCGGTCTGGGACCGACAATCGACATATCACCCTTGAGAATATTAACCAGCTGCGGCAGCTCGTCAATATTTGTTTTCCGGATAAACTTTCCGATACCGGTTATTCTGGGGTCGTCCTTCATCTTAAAAGCCGGACCGTCCATCTCATTATACTTCTGCAGCTTTGCCTTCATAGCCTCTGCATCCATACACATGGAACGGAATTTGTACAGCTTGAACAGCCTGCCGTTTTTGCCGCACCTTGTCTGCACAAAAATCGGGTGTCCCTTTCCGTCCCACAAAGAAATCAGCAGTGCGACCACCAGCAGCAACGGGCTCAATACAATCAACGCAAACAGAGAAAGAACAATGTCAAAAAAACGCTTCAAAAACAAGTACAAACGCTTTTTTTCATTTATCCGCACATTCAGTGAACCCTCTGATTCATTCCTGCGCAGAGTCAATTCCTGGTTCATTTCCAACACCCCGAACTAAATATATTATATGACGAATCCTGACACGATTAATTGTTCCAAATGACAATATCATTATATCATCTTTTCCATTCCCTCGTCAATCGTAAAAACAATAATTCGGCATATTGGCAATATTTTTATAAAAAAAGCCAAAAACAGTCTGTATTTTAGTCCTTTTTAGCATCAAACAGTTCATAGCATCCCGCCGTTTCACGAAAGGTCCGGGATGTTATTTTTTCTTTATCATGTATTCTTATCTACCTGATGGAACTGCTTGAGATTGCCTGTTTTGTTGCTGCGCTTAGCCAGCTCATTCATAACCTCGTCAACCGTAATTCCCTGTTGTGCCATCATTACAAACAGATGATAAATCAGATCCGATATTTCCAGAACGGTTTCCTGATTATCACCATTCTTTGCAGCAATAATTGTTTCGCTGCATTCCTCTCCCACCTTTTTCAGAATCTTATCCAGACCCTTTTCAAACAGATAGCAGGTATAGGAACCCTCCTGTTTTTCTGCCTTGCGGCTGAGGATCGTTTCATACAGATCATAAAGCTCATTGCTGTTTTCCATTTTGGTGTTCCTCCCAGATTTGATTAAAAAAGCAGGAGTGACTGCCGGTATGACAAGCCGGACCTGTCTGGTCAACCACTACCAGCAGTGTATCCTTATCGCAGTCGCCCTTGATATCCACTACCTTCTGCAAATGTCCAGAGGTAGCACCCTTATTCCATAATTCCTGTCTGGAACGGCTGTAAAACCACGTGTAGCCCGTTTCAAACGTTTTCCGCATGGACTCCCGGTTCATATAGGCAAGCATCAGCACCTGCCCGGTGGAACGCTCCTGCACGATCGCCGGCAGCAGCTCCGCCTTTTGAAAATAATCTTCTATAAAATCAAATGTTCCCATCAGATATTGGCTCCTTTGCCGTTATGCTTTGCAGCTTTGGCGATACCGATTGCCTCTGCAAGATCCAGCGCACCGCTATAGATTGCCTGACCGCAGATAGCACCATAAATGTCCAGATCTGTCAGGTTAATAATATCCTTCAGATTTGCCACACCGCCCGAAGCAATGACATTGCAGCTGACAGCAGCCTTCAGTTCATCCAGCATCGTCAGATTCGGGCCGCTGAGCATACCATCCTTGGATATATCCGTAAAGATAATATAATGTACGCCGATATCCTCCATCTGTCTGGCAAGCTCGATGAAATTGATTTCTGAGGTATCTGTCCAGCCGTCTGCGGAAACAAAACCGTTTTTCGCATCAATGCTGACAGCAAGGTTCAGCGGATATTTCTTCACAGCTTCCCTGACAAAATCAGGATCCCTGATGGCTGCCGATCCAAGAATGACTCGGTCAATACCGTTTTCCAGATAGAACTCCACGGACTCCATATTCCGGATACCGCCGCCTACCTCTATTTTCAGGCTTGTATTCCTGCGTACCTCCAGAATCAGATCAGAATTCACTCTGCTGCCATCCTTGGCACCGTCAAGGTCTACCATATGCATAAAGGAAGCCCCTGCCTGTTCAAATGCCTTTGCTGTTTCTACAGCGTCCTCTGCCACCTTATGTGCAGTCGCATAATCCCCTTTATATAAGCGGACGCAAGTACCGTCCTTGATATCAATTGCAGGTAAAATCAACATTTCTTATCAAACCTTTCTTGCTATTAGCTATCTTATCCCATTCGTTTGTTATTATATCATCCATATCCCGCACTGCTTTATCGTTCCCGCAGTGCCTTGTCATCCTCCTTGAGCCGTATCCGCACAGCACACGACCCTTCCATACTAATAGCTGTTACCTATTATAATACGCCTTTTGTCGAGAGAGGTTTGTCGGAAGCTGTCGGTGTAACGGCTGACCGGAGCGCATGACCCAGGGCTTTATACAAAGCCTCTGTCATATGATGGGAATTCTTTCCGTACGGACACTGCAAATGCAGCGTGATCCCGGCATGGAAGGCAAACGCCCGCATGAATTCCTCTGTCATACAGCTGTCATAGCCGCCGATCCGTTCTTCCGGAAAAACGGCGTCAAACACCAGGAACGGTCTGCCGCTGATATCCAGCGCACAGAACCCCAGTGCTTCATCCATCGGTACATAAAAGCTGCCAAAACGGCAGATACCGCCCTTATCGCCCAGTGCCTTATCAAACGCCTGCCCCAGAACAATGCCGGTATCCTCAATGGTATGGTGGCAGTCCACCTCCAGATCACCGTGTACCTTCACCTGCAGACCAAAGCCGCCGTGAACGGCAAAGGCTGTCAGCATATGATCAAAAAAACCGATGCCTGTTGAAACCTCCACTGTACCGCCGTCCAGGTTCAGGTCAATCTGAATCTGTGTTTCCTTTGTTGTTCTGCTGCATGAAGCTGTACGCATCTGATCCACCTCTTTCGTAAAATCAAGTATAGAACATTTTTCCTTCTTTGTAAAGTACCATCGGCAAAAATCGCATATTTTATGATTTCCATACAAATTGATATTTTTTTAACGATTCGTTTTTAGTATGTTTTTCATAATGTATTTTTCCAGCAATACCAGAAACTGGCTGTTTTCTTCCTCGTTACCGGTAGTGATCCGCAGCGCTCCCGCCTGTCTGAACCAGCGTACGGCAACGCTGTTTTCCAGCATAAACCGATAAATACGTTCTGCCTGTTCCGTCTGCAAAAACACAAAATTAGCGCACGGTTCATAAATTGTCATCGGGAGCTGATAATTGTCAATCAGCTTTCTGATCTCCTCATACAAGCGCTTTGTCTGTCCGATAATTTCCTCTCTGCGCTGGCGAAGCAAATCCCCGTGCCGGTATAGACAGGTACCGATTTCCTGCGAAAGCGTATTTACATTATAGGGTGACTTGATCGAACGCAGTGCCTTGGTAATCGTGGGATTGGCTGCGGCAAAGCCCAGACGAAGGCTTGCGGCGCCCACTGCCTTTGACGCTGTTTTCAGCACGATCAGATTATCATAGGTATATGCCTCTCCCTGAAGCGATTCCTCCCAGAAATCCATATAGGCTTCATCCAGTACCACCAGACAATCCCCCGCCCCGCGAACCAGACGGCGGGCTTCTTCGGCTGTTATGCCGCATCCGGTAGGATTGCACGGGTTGGAAAAAATAATCATATCCGCAGCTTTTTCCTTTGCAAATGCCAGCAGCCCATCTACTTCGATCTGCATCTGTTCATTCTTCTTATAGGTGAACACCTGATTCTCCGACAAAAAGGAATAAAAGCCGTACATAGAAAAATCGGGGTCTGTCACTACCACCCGGCTCTGCTTATTCAGCAATGCAGATGCCAGCAGATACAGCATTTCATCCGAGCCGTTGGTCACGGTAATATGCTCTGTATTCAGTCCGTAATAATCCGCAAATGCCTGTGTCAGCCTACGGGCAGTCGGATCGGGATAACGGTTGAAATCCACCGTATCCATCAGTTGTTTGATTTCTTCTCTTACTTCATCAGGCAGATTAAAAAAGGATTCATTCGCATCCAGACGAATGTCATATGACCCGCTGATCGGCTCATACGGCTCCAGCTCCCTGACCTTTTCCGTTAATTGATAAGACATTGATAATCCCTCCAACAAAACAGTCTGTCCCCTGCGGATGTGACCCCGACAGAAAGACAGACCTCCATGCATTTCATCTTCCGACAGACTGCTTTCATTCAAACCGTACAATGATTGAATTAGCGTGTGCTGTCAGTCCCTCGGTATTAGCAAACCGTACAATATCATCGTGATCTGCACGGAGCGCATCCTCGGTATAATAAATGAAGCTTGATTTTTTGATAAAGCTGTCCACTGAAAGCGGCGAGAAAAACCTGGCTGTCCCGCTGGTCGGCAGAACGTGATTGGGTCCTGCAAAATAATCACCCAGCGGTTCGGGAGAATAATTGCCCAGGAATACAGAACCGGCATTATCCAGCTTTCCCACATATTCCATGGGATTTGCGCAGCAGACCTCCAGATGCTCCGGTGCCAGGCTGTTTGCCATTTCGATTGCCTTGTCCATATCCTCGCATACGATAATTGCACCGAATTTCGTCAGCGATTCTTCGATAATATCCCTTCTGGAAAGGGTCTGTATCTGTCTGTTCAGTTCCTGAATCGTCTGCTCTGCCAGAACCTGTGAGGTCGTTACCAGAATAGCAGACGCCATTCTGTCATGCTCCGCCTGCGACATCAGGTCGGCTGCAAGATATTTCGGTTCGGCGCTTTCATCTGCTAACACCAGAATTTCGCTTGGTCCGGCGATCATATCTATATCCACCACGCCATATACCAGCTTCTTGGCAGTTGCTACAAAGATATTGCCCGGTCCCACAATCTTGTCTACCTTCGGCACGCTTTCCGTACCATATGCCAGCGCAGCCACTGCCTGTGCGCCGCCCATGAGGAATACTCTGTCCACCCCGGCAATCACTGCTGCTGCCATAATATCCGGATTCGGCTGACCGTTTTTCAGCGGAGGAGTGACCATGATCAATTCCTTGACGCCAGCAATTTTAGCCGGAATCGCATTCATCAATACGGAGGACGGATAAGCTGCTGTACCGCCGGGCACATACAGTCCAACTCTTGCCAGACCCCTGACACGCTGACCCAGAATCACTCCGTTTTCCTTGGTTGTCAGCCAGCTTTGCTGCAGCTGTCTTTGATGAAAGTCACGGATATTTTCTGCTGCCTTGCGCAGGGTTTCAACAAAAGCCGGATCACAGCTTTGCACTGCCTTTTCCATTTCTTCCCTGGGCACCTCGAAGAACGCAGGCGCCTTACCATCAAATCGGATCGTATACTCCTCTACCGCTTTATCGCCGTTCTTGCGTACATTCTGTATAATCTCGGAAACAACCGCTGTAACATCTCTGTCCGTATCACTGCTTCTGTCACGGACTTCCTTTAAAAAGTTATACTCAGCTGTTCCATCCGCTTTTACAATCTGAATCATTGCATCTTCTTCCTTTCCGTTTCCATTTTATCAGCCAGCTCCTCAATTTCTGCTTTTCTGAGCTTCAGGCTAGCAGAATTTGCAATCAGTCTGGCGGAGATCGGCGCTACATTATCCTCAATGATCACCAGACCATTCTCCTTGAGCGTAGAGCCGGTTTCAACGATATCCACAATCGCATCCGCCAGTCCCAGCAGGGGTGCCAGCTCCACCGAGCCTTCAATTTTTATAACACGGATATCCATGCCCTTTCCCTCAAAGAAATTGCGTGTTACATTGGGATACTTGGTAGCAATCGTTCTTGCCTCGTAGCCCGAAAAGAAGTCAAAGCCCTTCTTGCCGGCAAGAGCAAACCGGCATTTTCCGAAGCCCAGATCCAGTATCTCATAGAAGCTCCTGCCATTTTCCATGATCGTATCCTTACCGACCACGCCCAGATCGCACACGCCGTTTTCCACATATGTAATTACATCTGCTGCCTTGGCAAGTACCACTTCAATACTGCCGTCACCAATGGGAAGAATCAGTCTTCTGCCCTTTTCCCTGACAGCCGTACAGTCATATCCAGCTGATTCCAACAATTTTACTGTATCCTTTTCCAGTCTGCCCTTGGTCAGAGCAATTCTTAATGGCTTCATTCGATTTCTTCTCCTGTTTCTATGGTTTTGATTTCCGCTCCCACAACCGTCAGTCTGGGAATTCCCCGGTAACGTGCATAGGAAATCGCTTCTTCTATGGTTTCAAACACACTGTTTTCTCCGTTGATGCCTGCCTCTGACAGGGTGCCTGTATAGCGGATTGCTTCTATTTCATAGCCCTTTTCACTGTGAACCAATACATCGGGTGCCTTTTTCTGGGGAACGTTGCCCCGCTTCATCATAACATTTGCCAATGCGTCCACATTGATACCAAAGCCGATGGCTGCTGCCGGTCGTTCAAAATGATCAAGCAATTTATCATATCTTCCGCCGATGAGCACCGGTTCTCCCGAACCCATAACATAACCGCTGAATACAATATCACTATAGTAATCATTTCTCTGCACCAGACCAAGGTCAATCATAATCCTGTCGCCCAGTCCCAGCTTTGTCAGGTCCTGATAAATTTCACGCACATATTCCAGTGCCTTCAGTGCGGCTTCGTCCTCACACATAGTGATTGCCTCATCCAGCACCTCTACTCCGCCGAACAATCTCGGCAGTCTGCGGATCATATTCACCGCCTGCGTCTGCTCCAGCTGGTCAAGGACGCTGTTCAGGGCAGAATAATTCTTGGATTCGATCAGCTGACGAATCTGCTCCCGCTCCTCATCATCCACCGGCAGATTCTTTGCCAATGCACGGAAAAATTTGGCATTTCCCAGTTCCATCCGGAAATCAGGTACACACCGGGACAGCGCTTCAATTGCTGTCGTCAGCACTTCCAGATCAGCCCGCTTGCCTTTAGCGCCGATCAGTTCAATCCCCGTCTGCATCACCTCATTGCTTCTGCCTGTCAGACCGGGGTTATAACGATACACTCTCTGGTTATAATATAAACGAAGCGGATGTCGCTCGTTCATCAGACGCGTGGTCACCATACGGGCGATGGGGAGAGTGGAATCAGGACGCACCACCATCAGTCTGCCCTTGGAATCACTCATCTTGAACATATACTCCATCGGTATACCAGATACCTCTTCTTTAAACAAATCATAGAATTCTATTCCCGGTGTCAGTACCTCATGAAATCCCCTCTGTGAAAATACATTTCCCAGAACAAAGGAAACTGTCCTGTTGGCAAGACATTCCTCAAACAAAAGATCCTTAGTGCCTACGGGAGTAATTTTCGAATAATTCTTCATAGCCTCATACCTCATCTGTCTTTTTTGCGGTCGATATTATCAGAATCCGTTTTACAGGTAACTCCGTCTGAAAAGAAACGGATTATGCATAACTGAAAAGCATCTGCCTGCTGCGGAAACCATAGAAATAGTACTAAAATGCGTACCTTTTACATACTTTATCACGGTAAAGTAGTAGCGTATTAATAAGATACCATATTCCTGTTATTTTGTCAAGTATAAAATATAAATTCCCACTGTACAAATCAGATTTTGTACAGCGGGATAAAATAAAACAGATCTCTATCGGTTTCCTTGATAAACTGCGATTTTTATCCTATTTGATTTTACCATACTATGGATTTTTTCGCAATATCCGATAGCAAAAAATTGTACAGAAAGTAATAAAGAATTGTGATTCAGTATAACATTTATTATTACTTATCACGTGTTTTCACACAAATAATACGAAAGTTACAAAAAACCAGTTATTTTATCATTGAATAATTCAAAAAAGCCTTGTAATTATCCAAAAAGTATGGTATGATATTAAAAGAAGGAATCATACTATTATTGTTCCTTTCAAATGTGCAGCAGGTTCCCTCACTCTATAGTATATCTCACCAATTTAAAAATGTCAACCATTTTTAAATATTTTTCATTTTCTGCTGTTCACTATGCGCAAACAAGATACTTTATCACATAAAAGATTCTGATGAAAGGGGGTTACTTCAATGTTTTGGGAAAGATTTTATGGTTTGTGTTTAAAAAGGGGAAAAAAGCCAAATCCAGTAGGCAAAGAAATAGGACTGTCATCAGGAATCATCAGCAAGTGGAAAGCCGGCGGTATTCCGAACGGTGAAACTCTGATGAAGCTGTCAAGGTACTTTGACGTTTCCATTGATTATCTGCTCGGGCTGAGTCCGCAGATTGAGATTCAGGAAACTGACGTAGAGCCTGTCGTATGGGACGGAGCGCTGAAGGACAGAATCAAGCTGAATTCAAATAATATGAATGCTGTCGGATTGTCTTATCTTGCTGAATACTCCGATTATCTGGCATCCAAGGACAAGTATCGCAAAAACGAGCTTGCCAGTGTTATGAATGTCAATAATGAAGAGCAAAAACTCTGACACACATGAAGAATGCCGTATCTGCAAAAATGCAGGATACGGCATTCTTTTTTATGTATGTTTTCTCGCCTTAACGATCAGAACCTTGGAGATACGTCTGTCCTCCACCTCCTGCACCGTAAAGCGTGTTCCGTTGATGACAATGGACGGATGCTCGCCATTTTTAGGAATATGCCCCATGCGGTCCAGCATAATACCTGCTACTGTATCGTTTTCCTCGTCTTCAAAATCCAGTCCAGTCAGATCACTGATTTCGTCCAGTGAGGTGGCACCCGAAACCGTAAAGCTGCGTTCATCCAGTCTTTTGATTTCTTCGTCCTCGTTATCATATTCGTCCTGTATATTACCCACAATGGATTCCAGCAAATCCTCCATGGTAATAATGCCGCCTGTACCGCCGAATTCGTCCACAACCACGGCAATCTGGGTTTTTTTCTCCGTCATATATTCAAACATTTCACTGCATCGTTTGGATTCCGGTACAAAAACGGCTTCCTTGAGCATGGACTGGCTGATCTGTTCAGTGGGCGCATTGGTACTGACGTATTTCAGCAAATCCTTTACGTACAAAATCCCTACTATTTCATCAATATCCTCGCCGAAAACAGGCAGACGGGATTTTCCGCTTTCCATTGCTGCCCTGGCAGCATCGGTGATCTGGGAATGTAAGCGAACTGCAACCACATCCTTCCGATGGGTCATGATCTCCCCCACCGTTGTATCATCAAATTCAAATACATTTTCGATCATATCCTTGGTATTACCCTCAATGACCCCGTTTTCTTCTCCTTCGTCCACCATCATCAGAATTTCTTCCTCTGCACGCTGATTCTGATTTTTTTCCGTATAATTTCCAAAAATGCTGAGCATCATATCAGAAAGAAGGTCACATAATGCCGCAAACGGCACCCAACCAGTCAGCAGAAAACGATACAACCCGCCAAAAGTCAGCAGCATTTCCTCGCCCTTTTGTTCCCCTGATTTTGACGACACCATAACGCCGAAAGCATACAGCAAAAACATCCCCACTATGAATACCACTGCAAATCCCACCGGCTGCACAGCATTCAGTCCGTTTTCAATCCATGCGCCAAAGGTACAGGTTGATAATACCATTGCTGCTGCTCCGTGAAAAAAACAGCATACATCACAGCATTGCAAAAATCGGTTTTCCTGTTCCATCATATTAAGTGCTTTTCCGGCACGGCTGTCATCATGCTCTGCTCTTTTACGCAGTTCATTGACAGACGTTCCGTTTATAGCGCCCCTACAAGCAGATGCCATGACGGTCAGCATAAAACAAAGTACGATGAGTACTGTTTTAATAATCATAGACTGGGGATCCGTTGATAACAGCCATCGGTATATATCTCCGGCGTCACCATTCATTTTCAACACCTCTGATTTCTTTGGTAACGGCAGAATTTACCGTTTTAATTCTCCTATAATCATACGAAAAATAGTGCCCTATGTCAACCGTCATTTTCACATATAATCTAAAGACGCTACATAATATTATTGTGAATTATACAATTGTCAGATAAAGGAGCGAGCCGTTTTATGATCACGACATTCTATCACCAGCCCTGCGATAAATATCATCGGGAAGCGCTGATCGGCAATCTGCTGATGCGTTATCCGTTTCTGTTCCGGGAAACAATCGGTGAAAGCCTTTGTTCCCGTCCGATAGATTTATTGACCATAGGAAACCGCAGCCATGCAGTTTTGTTTGCAGCCGGTTTTCATGGAATGGAGTGGATAACGACATTGCTGATGCTGCGCTTTCTGGATGACCTGTGCTGCACAATACGGAATGGTCAGGAGCTGTATGGTATACATCCGGCTGCCATGCTCAACCGCAGGGGGCTTGCAGTCATTCCCTGCGTCAACCCTGACGGCACCGAAATACAGATTCACGGTGCTGCTGCCGCAGAACAATACCAGTCATTGGTGCAGAATGCAGCAAATGGCAATACCAGCTGCTGGCAGGCAAATGCCCGGGGCGTGGATATCAATCATAATTTTGATGCTGACTGGGACAGCCTGCACCAGTTGGAGGCTGAAAACGGAATTACCGCACCATCTCCCACTCGCTACGGCGGAACCTGCCCTGAAAGTGAACCTGAAAGCCGTGCCATTGCATCTTTATGCCGGGCAGGTCATTTCAGCCATGCTCTGGCATTTCACAGCCAGGGAGAAGAAATCTATTATGGTTATGGAAAGCCGACAGAAATCAATTGTAAACAGGCACTTGCTCTTGCAAGAGTCAGCGGCTACCGGCTCAGCCGTCCCGAAGGTCTGGCATCCGGCGGCGGCTTTAAGGACTGGTTTTGTCAGTACCTGGGAAAATCAGGATTTACCATTGAAATCGGCTGCGGCAAAAATCCCCTTCCTGTCAGTGACCTTGATCCAATCTATGACCGTCTGCGTGAAATGCTCACCCTCGCCTTTCTTTTATGACCGTCAGTCCTTGAAGCTAAGACAAGCCGCACTGGAGAAATCCCTTACCAAAAGTGTATTTGTGCCAAAGCATTATAAATTCTTCCAGCGTTCCGGGCTGACAGCCAGATTCAGGAAAATCCCCCTGAATACAATCCTTGTGTAAAATTCGTTTAGTTGGCAAATAGAGTAACTGCTAACCAGAATGAGCTGCGGAAAAGCGGTGTGCAGATGAATGTATTACGCGGGTGTGAATTTGTTTAAGTTATACCTGAATCTGTGAAACTCAAATCGGAGTATAAGAAAACCAGCGGCTATCATAAAAGCATGACCGGAGAATGCCGATACAAAGCAGCGGGGCTATTCACTATAGTCTCTGCCTCACAACGGAGTTCAAAAGCAGTCGGGCGCATAGCTTAACTGAGAGTACGCGGGGGCACCGGCTCAGCGCCGCTGAAAAATAAATAAGCCGTCTACTTGCAAGCATCCTTCAGAAATGGTATAATGAAGCTGCACTTCTTCCGTTATATAAAAGGTCTGTGCATATGAAAGGATGTTGGATATGAATTCATTGCCGAAAGCTCTTTTTGCTGCCCTTTGCGTGGCTTTGTCAGCCTGTATGTTAGGCAGCTGCAGCTTTTTTAACCACAATTCCCCTGACGAAGAAAGTACCTACAGTGATACTTACTCTGACGGTTCGTCCGTACCAACCGACACCTCACTCGTCAGTCAGAATGATTATGAACCGTCTGAAACAGCTGAATCTGTTACCTCTGTTCAGACAGATGGCAGCCAGACGGAAATCAGTTCGCAGCAATCAGCTGATGAAAGCTCCCAAAGCCTTCCGGCTGCCCATATGACAGAATCAGAAGCCGCTCAGGTCAGCGCAGAAGGTTACGAATTTGACGATGAACAGATTATCAAGGATTACCATAATCCGATTGAATTCACAGATAACGCTGCATTTAATGATCTCTTTCATAACAATGCGGTAGATGCAGCTTATATTGAGGAACAGAAAACGGCTTCCTCCACCAGAGATATGATCAATATCACTTCTGCCTATGCGAAAAAGTGGAAGGAAATCGCAGAGCTTGCCTATCAATCCCTTGGCAGCAGTCTGGATGATGCCAATCTCCAGAAACTTAACGATTCTCAGAATAATTGGTCTTCCGGACTGAAGGATGTTGAAACCAGCTTCCATGATGAAGCACAACAGGGCGGTACAGAAGCCTTGCTTGCCGCTGAATCCGCTATTATGAATTATTACAAAGGCAGAGCCGCACAATTGCTGGAACAGATTTATACCCTCAACGGCAGCATCCAGCTCAGCGATTTCGGTCTTTAAGGAACAGGAGATCACCATGAGAAAATTACATTTATGGAAGCCCACTGCCCTGCTGATCGCTGTCCTGATGGTTTTTGCACTGGCAGGATGTCATATCAATGCACCCGGCACAAAGGAATATGTCGAAACGGTCAAGGAAGATATGCTACAGGCTGTTAACCTGACCAGAAACCTGCGGGAACAACAGAAAAAATTGGATGTCAGAAGCATTGATGATGCAAATCAATATATGGAAATCCTCAATCAGCTGGATGCCATCTATACCAACCTGATACAACTGGAATCTCCCGCTGATTACAGCGAAGTGGACGACAAAATCAAGGAGAACGCTACCTCTGCGCTCGCCTTTGTCAAACAGCTGAAAAGCCTTGTAACAGCAGCTGCTAATACTATGAACGATTCTCTTTACAAACAGGATTATCAACATATTATGGAGCAATACGAAGAATGCTATTCCACACTGGTTGACCTCAGCTCGGAGGTAACCACCAAATACCGCAATGACTGATTTTTACTTTGTTCAGTTACATCGGTGAAATACATTTTGCTGAAGAATCGCAGCGCCAACAGCACACCAATCCTGTGCTGTTTTTTGAAAAGGAATATTTACTGAATCTTTAAAATTTAAAGACGACAACGAGGTTTTATGGAATTTCCTCTGTTGTCGTCTTTTCTATTCAATTTCCAATTTACAGCAAGTGTCCCATTTTATCCCGTTTGGTTCTGAGATATAACAGGTCAAATTCCGTCGGATCTATCCTGATGGGAATACGCTCGATAATTTCCATCCCATATTCCGAAAGCTGGTATACCTTGTCAGGATTGTTTGTCAGCAAACGCAGCGTCTTTACACCCAGGTCAGACAAAATCTGGGCGCCTGTATAATAATCCCTTTCATCCGCGCGGAATCCCAGCGCAAGATTTGCCTCCAGTGTATCCATTCCCTGCTCCTGCAATTCATATGCCCGGAGCTTATTGATCAGACCAATGCCTCTGCCCTCCTGACGCATATACAACAGTATACCTCTGCCTTCCTTTTCTATTTCCCGCATAGCGGACGCAAACTGCTCCCCGCAGTCACAGCGCAGTGATCCGAATGTATCTCCCGTCAGACACTCCGAATGTACACGGCACAAAACCTTCTCACCGTCGCCAATCTCACCCTTGACCAATGCCACATGATGCTCGCCGGTAACTTTGTTGATATAGCCGTATGCACGGAACTGTCCGTATTTTGTCGGCATCTCTGCCTGTGCCACACACTCCACCAGCTTTTCATGCTTTTTACGGTATTCGATCAGGTCTTTGATCGTAATAAATGTAATGCCATACTGCTCCGCCAGCACCGCCAGCTCAGGTGTACGCATCATTGTCCCATCTTCCCGCATAATTTCACAGCAAAGACCGCATTCTTTCAGTCCTGCCAGACGCATCAGATCAACCGTTGCTTCTGTATGCCCTGTCCGTTCCAATACGCCGTGCGGCTTTGCTAACAGCGGAAACATATGCCCCGGGCGGCGGAAATCCTCCGGACGGCTGCCCTCCTCCACACATTTCATAGCAGTCACAGAGCGTTCCGCTGCTGAAATGCCCGTTGTGGTAGAAACATGATCAATTGAAACCGTAAAAGCTGTTTCGTGATTGTCTGTATTCGTGGTAACCATCTGCGGCAAGGACAGCTTGGTGACATATGCCTGCGACATCGGCATACAAATCAGTCCTTTGCCATGCGTTGCCATGAAATTGATATTTTCTGTTGTGGCAAATTCGGCTGCACAGATAAAATCGCCTTCATTTTCTCTGTCCGGGTCATCGGTCACAAGAATAATCTTTCCGTTTTTCAGTTCCTCCAGTGCCTGTTCTATCGTTGCATATTGCATATTCATTCTCTCCTTCATCAATAAATCCATCATAAGTAGCCATGGGCAGCCAGAAAACGATTCGTGATTCCACTGTCCTGCGTTTTTGCTGTGGGGGATATCAGCAGTCTTTCCACATACTTGCCGATGATATCATTTTCCAGATTGACGATACTGCCCTCATGCTTCTCCCCCAGAATCGTCACCGCCAGCGTATGCGGTATCACAGAAACAGAGAAGCTGCTTTCTGTCAGCCCCGCTACTGTCAGACTGATACCATCTATTGCTATAGAACCCTTTTCAACAATGTACCGCAGTATGTTTTCATCCGTTCGTATCTCATACCAGACAGCGTTATCATCCCTTCTAATGCCCAGAATAGTCCCCGTTCCGTCAATATGACCTGAAACAATGTGACCGCCGAACCGTCCGCCCGCTGCCATTGCCCGCTCCAGGTTTACATGACTGCCTGTCTGCAATGCTCTGAGCGAGGAACGATGCAGCGTTTCAGGCATGACGTCTGCTGCAAAATAATCTTTCCCCAGCCCGGATGCTGTCAGGCAGACACCGTTGACGGCGATACTGTCACCGGAATGGATATCCTCCATGATGGTTTCCGCTGCGATTTCCAGCACAATAGAACGGGCACCCCGGCGGACAGCCCTGACCGTCCCGATTTCCTCAACAATTCCCGTAAACATGGTTTTTCACCTTACCTTCTATCATGATATCCTCTCCAAAGGTATGTATTTTTTTGTCATACAGAATAAATGCCTCATCAGGTGCTGCAACCCCTGTTCCTTCTATCGGTGCTTTTGCCTTTCCGCCAAACAGCTTCGGCGCAATATATGCCTGCACGCTGCAAACAAAGCCCGCCTGCAGCACAGACCAGTTCAGCGTTCCTCCGCCCTCCAGCAAAACGCTGTCGATCTCTGACGCTCCTAACTGCTGCATCATTGACGGAACGGAAATATGCCCGTCCTGTTCCGGCAGCTCCATCATCTCACAGCCTGCCTCCAGATACGGCTGCTGCTTATCCCTGTCGGTTTCAGACGTACATATTATTGTCCTCACACGGTCAGCTGTTTGCACCAGACGACTGGAAAGCGGTGTACGCAAATGGGTATCACAAACAATCCTTACCGGGTTTCTTCCGCCCTCTATCCGGCAGGTCAGCTCCGGATCATCCGCTAACACCGTACCTACACCAACCATAATCGCCGTATAGCGGTTTCTGTCCTGATGCACCCGCTTTCGGGCATCTTCTCCAGTAATCCACTTGGACAGTCCGGCTGCGGTTGCAATCTTTCCATCCGCTGTCATAGCATATTTCATCGTCACATAGGGTAGTCCGGTGGTAATATAGTGAAAGAAAAATGTATTCATTTCCCGGCACTGTTCCTCCAGCACATAGGCTGTCACCTCAATACCATGCTCCCGCAGGATCCGGCACCCTTTTCCCGCTACCAGCGGATTCGGATCTCCTGAACCAACCACTACACGGCTGATTCCCGAACCAACAATTGCCTCTGTACAGGGAGGCTGCCGACCTGTATGGCAGCACGGTTCCAGCGTCACGTACATCGTTGCACCAGTCAGGTCCTCTGTACACTGTGACAGGGCATCCCGTTCTGCGTGCAATCCCCCGCAGTAATGATGATATCCTTTTGCGATCACTTTACCATCCTTCACGATAACAGCACCTACCAGCGGATTGGGGGATACCCTGCCGGTTCCCTTTACGGCTTCTTCCAGCGCCATCTGCATATACTGTTCATCCTGATGCATTTTTTTCACCTCGTCAAAAACCCGGCTCCAAAGCATAGCTCCAGAGCCGGGTTTATCCTCTTCTTTCGTCCGGACTGTACCGTCGGCTTCGGAATTACACCGAATCATGCGTTATCGCTCGTGGGCTTTACCACCGGTGGGGAATTACACCCCGCCCTGAAGAATATGCTGTTTTACTCTCCACGCTCAAATGCCTTGAGCTGTTCCTCTCTGGCTTCCATTTTGAGAATACGCTTTTCACCCTCGTCCGCCATTTCCTTAAACTGTGCAATTGTCACCTGCATCTGCGGCAATGCCTTATGCTTATACTCAGTAACTGCATCCAATGCATCAAAGGTATCGGCAAATGCACTTTTCAGTGTATCTACAGAAATATTCGTATCCATCGCCTGCTTCTGGATTTCTGCTCCCTGTTCCTTGAGCATTTTGGCAGTTGCGCCGATCAGCCGGTTCGTTGCTTCATTGACGGCATTGACCTTTTCCAGCACAATCTTCTGATTATACAGCGCACTGGCAACCGTTACCGCAATACGCAGTGCCGACACCGTTACGCTTTCGGCTCTTTCTACCGCGCGAATCAGTTCTTTATTATTGCGTCTGACGATTTCCATGGCAATAATGCCCTGCATATTGACTGCCTGCATCTGCTGGAGATCCATTACCTTCTGGCGCAGCGGGAACAACACTTCTTCCTCGATGAACTTGACACGTTCTTCGTCTACATTTTCTGTTTTTGCCTTTTCAATAGCAGCCGTAATGGATTCATCCATCTGCGTACCCAGCTCGATCTGCTGGCTGAGCTTTTTGGTCAGGTCACGCAGGGCAAGCTGTTCGATTTCCAGTGTGGTATTATCATTTTTAAGCGTTGCCTTGCCCTTGCCCAGTGCAGCAATCGTTTCAGCAATAATATCGTCTGCCTTTTCAAATTTTGCAAAATAGGTCTTGATCGGATTGAACAGCTTTCCGAGAGCGCTCCTCTTGGTAAAGTCGATTCCTGACGGATCCAGATCCTTCATCTGTACCTGCAGTTTGGAAAGCCCGGACACTACCTCGCCGTTCTCCCCGCCCATCTTGCTGAGATCAACCAGACGGACATTGAGCAGTTCGTTCTTTTTGGTTGATTTTTCCACCAGATCATTACCAAAGGTATCAATAGAAGTAACAATCTGTCTTCTCTCCTGCAAAGAGCCAAGGTCAAAATCAAACAGCTCCTGTGTATTGCTGTCTGCTGCCTTTTCTGCCCTTGCCTGTACTTCAGGAGCAGGCTTAACCTCCTCCTTCACTTCCTCCTTGACATCGTCCATATCCGGAAAGTCCATTGAAAATCCCATGTGTTTCTGCCTCCTTACAATCGTTGGATTCGTTTACATTTCAGAATTAAAGAGATTCTTGAGCTGATAGATAATATCATCGCTGTCTGCATTGATCGTTGCTGCTTCGTTGATTTCGGAAATGCGCTTCAATGCGTCAATATTGGCATTATAACCGATAGAATAAATCGGAATCTGATAGGTATTGATCAGCGAGGAAATATCATTCAGACTACAGCCTGTATTCTGTTCACCGTCACTGAGCAGGAATATCATCGGCTTTGCATCCGGATGATCCTTGAGTGCCTTATTGACCATATCCATTGCCACAACAATGGCGTCATTGGTTGCAGTCTGACCGTTTGCCGCCAGATCCTGCACAGCGCCCTTGAACAGTGCCTGCTGGTTCAGATCAAACTTGGCAATCGGCAGATTACAGTAAACCTTGCTGTTATAGGAGATCAGCCCGATATAATTATTCTGGTTGATATACTGCATGGAATTGATCAGTGACGTTTGCAGCGCATTGATGGATTCACCGCTCATGCTGCCGGAGGTATCGGCAACAAACACAGCAATGATTTCCTTGCCGCTGTCCTTATTTTCCTTATACAGCTTCTGGGCAGCGATCAGCTTATCTCCGCTGATATTATCGGGCAGCTCTGCCTTATACTTTTCATTCTCATTAAAACCATATTCCGAAGCCAGCTTCTGATTTTCCTCATTCAGACAATACTTACAGAAGGTTTCCAGCAGCTTGCTTTCGTCCGGTGAAAGATCACCCACCGCATACATCGGGTTATCATGTCTTGCACCGAATGGGGTAAATACATAGGTATTCTTGAGTGTGGGGTCGTTATAATAGGACTGGTACTCCATTACGAAGGCATCCAGCGAACCGGATTCTGCCGATTTTCTCATCTGCATCGTATTATATGATACCAGCGGCACATTTTCCTGGAACTGCTTGAAGCCGCTGATTGCCTTTGCACTGAGCAGGTCATCCGCATCATAGGAATACAGCGTTGTCACAAGGAAATTCAGTCCTGTAGAGCTGGCAAAGGGATTGGTATAGCCCATCTGTATCTCATTATTCGCTGTACATTCGGAAATCACCTTCATGTTCACCGAACCATATTTTTCCAGAATCTTATTATAGGTTTCCTTGGACAGCAGTACGCCTGCCACATTGCCCACCAGACGTTTCTCCGTCAGTGTAACCTTCTGACCGCTTGCTTCGATCATTTTCCCCCAGAATTCATTGGAAGGCGTGATTGCCTGCGGCATATACTTACCGGTTCTGATATAATCCACTGCCAGACCGGAAGAAACGGATCGGATGGAAACGGATGCTGTTTTTCCGTTGACAGTATTGTTCTCCTCATTGAATTTCTTTGCTACTTCATTCAGCCAGCCGTCTGTACCATCTCCTGCCTTTTCGGGAGAAGAATAAATCTCAATATTCAGCTCACCGGTGCCGGTAACGGACAACGGATAGCCTTTGATATCCGGCAGTTCCTCGTCCTCTTTCAGCATATCCTCATCTGTTATGGACGCCTTGCGGGGCGTCACATTGGTAACCGATATACCGGAAAGCAGCTTATCCATTTTCTTTGCTGCATCCTCCTCCGATATCTGTTCATCTGTCATGCCGACATTTTTCGTCAGCGTAATGCCCAGAAACACACCGCCAAACACCAGAGCGGCAATGACAACAAAAATAATGACTCTGGCACCAGTTGACATTTTTTTCATCAGTTATTTCCTCCTTTTCAAGCGGCAAAGCCGTTCATTCAGTTCTGCTTATAGAACTTTGTCTGTTCAATCAGTTCATTAATTTCCCGGATTGCATCCATATTATCCAGTCCCTGGCTGCTCATATCGTCCAGTTTGGAAATCTCCAGCAGCAGGCTGTCCATCTTCACCAAAATGCTTTCGTTATCATTCACCAGATTTCTGACATATTTGATATGTTCGTCATAAATCTGCAGCTGTTTGCCTGCCTGGGATGAGGGTGAATAGGGGTCGTTCAGGGTCGGCAGATTCCTCAGCTTACTCATCTTTTCAACAGTCCGCACATAGTCCTTGTTATCAAAAATAATAATACGGTTGATCATCTTTTTGATATTGCTGTAAAAAAGCGACTGCACCGAATCAATGACGCCCTGAAAGCGGATATATGTCATTTCCTGCGGGGTAAAGTATTGCAGCAGAATGCTATCCAGCGCCTTATCCTTATCCAACAGACGATACACCTGGTCGATTGCTGTATCAATCATCGGATCAAACACTTTTTTTCCATGTCTTTCATCCAGTGCCTGTATATAATCCTTTGTTTCAGTCAGTTCCCCGCCCTTGAGCAGCTTTACCTCCGGTTCAGAAAAAAGCAGCTTATAGTTGCCATATCCGAAGAAAATCACACTCATGACAATCACCGTCACTGCCAGAGCTGTCAGCAGAGCGTCATCTCCGAATGTCAGTCCCACAAAGCCTCTGGAAAACAGAATGATATTCACCAGTGCAAGTCCGAGATTCAGACAAAGGAGCTTAATTAGTTGTTTTTTTGACATTATCATGCCTCCGAAATAGTGGTTAGTCGTTAGTAATTTGTAGTTATACAGCAGTGCATCAGGACTGACGCATTACTGATTACATTCTCAACATCAGGTGCAAAACAGGCTTCCGACTACAATTTAATTTTACTATTCCTGCAACACTTTGTCAATATCCTTTATATGCAGTTAACAAATCTGAAATAATTCTTTACAATCCGTCAAAAAATGCCCGTATCCATGCAGAACACAGATACGGGCTGTTTATACTGACTACAGAACGTACTCAGCCTTGATTGATGGGCGGTTCTATAGGTGTAGCATCCGGGTCGTCAGATGCAGTAATGATATCGCCATTTCTGAACCATATCATTTCTAATTCCGCCCTCTGATACGTTTCTTTCATAAAAATCCTTCTCCTTCCGTTATCCAATCACAACTTCACCCGGATCCAACGGTTGAATAACATCATTCTGGCTGAGATAGTATGCATATGCTCTGTCTGCATAGATAACCATCGCTTTCATCATGTCTTTCAGTTCCTGCGTTCTGGTTGCGGTCAGTTCCCTCGACAATACCGAATACGCATAGGCCATGACGCCATAATCGACCTCAGCCAAATTGCCATCCTTATCGGTAACGGTAATATGATGGGTCGTGCCCAGATTATACGCATCATCCGCCAATTCGATATACCAGTAATTTCCCTTCTTTTCAAGGTCATCGTAGGAGGTGCCATCAATGGTATAGCTGACACCATCCGGATTGCTTATCTCAAAATACAATCTCAGGCAGATCACCGACTGCATGGACAGGTTTGCACCCACAAACTTAATGGTATCGTTTGCTGCATTTGTATAGCTGCAAAGCACACCATCGGGGAAGGAACCTTTGACCATATCTGCATCCATACTACTCATTCTGTTTTCAGCAAGGACGCTTTCCGGTGTTGATGAAATCGTATAATTCTTCAGAAAATCCCTGTATTCCTGCGGCGCCGTGTAGGTTTTATCTGCGTTATGGTTGAAATTAATCTGCGCATACTGACCATAATTGAGCATAGCGTCCGCAAGCTCTAACAGATTTCTGTCGGAGGAATACTGCTCAGCATTCTTCAGGACATACTCTGCATAATCACGGACGGAATACGAATAGGACTGCTGCACAGCCTCTGTTCCATCCTCCAGATACAGATGCAGTGTTACGGTATCATTCATCTCTCTCGCAGAAACCGCACCGGTAAATTTATAGACAGCTTCACCATGGCTGCCGTAAACCATGTCTGAATCCAAAGAACGTGCCTCAGAAATGAGAAGCTTTTCTGTTTTCTTCCCGCCGGGCAGATCAATCTGTACATAGGCATCGGGATGATTCATTCTAAACGAGGTATCTATTGTCATATAATAATTAATGCCAATAGAAGCATCCAGATTCAGCGAATAACCAAGTACGCCACACACACCGTTTTCCAGCTTTCCACAGCCAGAGCAGATACCGCCCTGATAGGTATGGTTATCCGGATCATAATCTGTGTAAAGCTCATCATAACCCATCGGCACATAGCTGCTGCCTTCTTTTTTATAGCAATAGCCCTGTTCGTCCTCATAATGGGCAACATAGCCTTCTTCTGAACAGGTGGAAGTCTTTGCATCAACGGCTGTAAAGGAATGTACCAGCTTATAGGCCTCGCCATCTATGTACAGGGTATCATGTACTGCTGTTTCTTCCTGATCAAGCAGAAGCGGATAGTCGGCTTTGCGCTTTACCGAGTTTTCATGTATCAATACCTGTTTATTTGTACGATCAATCGTCACTATACAACAATTTGGTGCCGATTCCTTAAAGGCGTCCGTTACATTAGCGTTTTCATCCAGATACACCATACCCTCGCATTCACCAAAGGGTACGCCATCCAGCTCTGCGCCCGTCTTGCCGGAAGCCAGCACAACCACAGGTTTGCGGCTGTTTTCTGATCCGGTAATCGGTGACGTAGCAATTCCTTCTTCATACTGATAGTACAGATACCCATCCGAGGTGGCATTATTCTTATAATTCATTTTGGTATCATCACGGAATGTAATGTTACAGAAGCCAGGAAGCGCCGTGTAGCCCAGAATATTGTCTGCCGCAGTGACAGAAGATGGTATTTCCAGACACTTGAGCTGCATACAATCTTCAAATACGCAGGAATAGATGGTAGTCAGTCCGGAAGGCAGCTGGATTTGTTCAATTCCAGAATTGCTGAACGCACGATCATTCAGTTTCTGGATCGTATCACTCAGTTCTACATCCTTCAATGCGGTACATCCGCTGAAAACACTTTCCGGCAAATCACAGGAACACAATAATGTTGCCTTTGTCAGATTTTTATTGTCGGAAAATGCGTTGATTCCGATAGATGCTACGGAAGCAGGTACAGTCAACTCTGTCAGTCCGGTATTGTAAAGAGCGTTTCCGCCAATGGTTTCCAAATTAGTCAGCTTGTCCAGGTTCAACGATTTCAGGTTCGTGCAACCTTCAAATACAC
>CACZSU010000053.1 GCA_902783855.1 uncultured Ruminococcus sp. | reverse complement strand
CCTGCCGGCTCGGTCGGTGCTTCTGCCTGCGGCAGAGATGTCCACCGGACATCCGCACCCCCCTTCCTAAAAAAACTATAATTTTTGAATAAAAATAGATTGTTTTAATTATACAATTTGCCTTGTTCAGAATAAATAATTTTAAAAATCGATTTCCGCGCCGAGCCGGCGCTCCCTATAAGCGCCAGTCGCTGCGCTTACGCTCCGCTCTGGTTATAGCTTGAACGAATTCGCACCCGCGGAATGCATTCAGATGCGCACGGCTTTTACGCAGCTTATTCTGGTCAGCAGTCACTCTATTTTCCGACTATGATTTTATACTTTGGGAGAAGAGTTTCCCCCAGCGATGTGCCGGCAAATTAATTTCCGTGGACAAGCGCCGGTGCTTCTGACTATTTCACAAATCACTATCTCTCCCGCTAAGCAGCAGCACTCCTGTTGCTGCCAGAGCGGGATATATCTGTTGCTCGCTGCTTCTGTGAACGGTCAGTTCACACGGTTCTCTGATCACGGCATCTGTCACCAGTCTTCTCCGCAATGTCACCAGCATCGTATCATCTTCATTGAATCCGGAAACCGTCAGGGTATCATGCCCCGACATAGAACAGCCGACAGCAATCGCTCCGGCAGCAGCCGCTAACCGGACAGCAGCGGGGTTTTCTCCGTCCAGTATGCAGATATAACCGCTCAGATCAGGCAACCTTCCGGTCTGTTCTGCTGCCTTTCCCAGAACAATAATACTGCCAGCGGTAATCTGCTCCGGCAGTGACGGCAGGCTCAGAACCAGAAAGGACGGCTGATTCCCTTCCTGACGCATCCGCATTCCGTCATAGACAATTGCTCCGCCGCTGCGGATACAGGCGGCTGCTATCTCTCTGGTCAGGCTCCTTTCACCGCAATCCCCTGCAATGATGACTGTCTGAAGCAAAGCTATCACCCATTCTTCTGTCAAATTCTACAAATGTATATTCATAGTATTATCCTGAATCGCCAAAAAATACTATCTTAAAAAAATAATACCTTCTGCAGATAATAATATAGACCGGGCAAAGAAATAACAAATAAAGCTCCCTGTTTCAACCGATTTTCTTTATGAGGTTCATGATTGTGGACGAGTTATGATTCTCAGCGGCGGAAAATCGCTTTTCGGATACTCCGTAGCAGTAACCATCCCTGTCTTTTCATCTATTTCAAGCATACCGTATTCACCTTGATAACCAATAGAACCGGGATTCATCAACACCATTGTTCCTTCTGCTGAGGTCACCTGTTGGTGTGTATGGCCAAACACAACGATATCAAAACCGTTTGAACGTCCCATATTACTGATGCGGGAAAGACCGTCCTTCACACCAAACAGATGTCCATGGGTCATAAATATCCGTTTACCGCACAAGGTCAGCTCCTGATAAGCAGGCTCGCTGCTGTACCAGTCACAGTTACCTGTTACGCCGTAAAAAGCCTTTTCCGGATAGAGTACCCTCAGCTCTGAAAATTCTCTCAATCCATCGCCGCAAAACAAAATCACTTCGGCATGACGATGCTTCCGGATCGCTCTTTTCATTGATTCAAGATCTCCGTGGCTATCGGAGAAAACCAGTATTTTCATAGAATCACCCTGTTCATAAAATGAATTCCGCTGCATAGAATGTAATAGCAGCAACCGCTGACGGATTGCGAAAGGAGGGATGGCAAATGAATCAGAACGATGCCCGCAAACTGTTTGATGGTCTTTCCCCCGAACAACAGAAAAACGTGCAGCAGATTCTTGCCGATCAGAACCGCACTAAACAGATTCTCAGTACGCCGCAGGCGCAGGCACTGCTGCGTAAGCTGACAGGAGAGAATAAAAATGGATGATCTGTCCCAGAAAATCGGTGAAATACTTGCCGACCCATCCATGATGGAACAAATCAAAAGTCTGGGCGGAATGCTGGGCGTCAACGCACAAACACCCATTCCGCCTGCGCCGCCCCCATCACCTGCTCCGGTTCCTGCCATGCAGACAGGCGGTCTTGGCGGTTTGTCGCCCGATATGCTCGGCATGATCATGAAATTCGCACCGATGCTTTCTTCAATGAATGAAGAAAACGACAGCACAAGACTGCTGCGCGCTCTGCGGCCCTTTCTCAGCGAAAAAAGGCAGTCACGAGTAGACGGCAGCATCCGGCTGCTGGGACTGATGCGAATGCTGCCCCTGCTGAAAGGCGCAGCCGGCAGCTTCTGACCGCTAGATAATGGAGGAAAGCTGCACCGGACCCCTTTCCCCAAAAACGAATGATTTACTGAGGGATGGTTTCGTCTAAAAGCGTAATGTATGATAACTTGATAAAAACCATATAACCATTTAAAGAGGTGATCGTATTGGACGAGCAGGAATTCGAGCGGATGAAGCAGAACGCTCAAAAAGCAGCACAAGCTTATCAGGCGAAATCCCGCCCTTCCGATGCATCACCAGCCCCGCCGGATAAGCAGCAGCCCGCACCGCCTGCACCGGCTCCCGCACCTGACAAGGATAAAAGAGAGGGCTTGCTGACGGCATTGATGAAGGATCGGGACAAAACCATGATTCTGGCATTGATACTGCTGCTGATGGATGAGGGCGGAGATTACGACCTGCTGCTTGCGCTGCTGTATCTGCTGATGTAAGACAATTACCAGCGGGTCTGTCCTTCACCTTCGATAACAAATTTCATAGAGGTCAGTTCATTCAGACCCATCGGACCTCTGGCGTGGAGCTTTTGTGTAGAAATACCAATCTCTGCGCCAAGACCGAACATACCACCATCTGTAAAGCGGGTAGATGCATTGACATAAACAGCAGCTGCATCCACTACCTCCGTAAAGCGTTTGGCTGTTTTATAATCCTCGGTAATGATACATTCACTGTGACCGCTGGAATAAGCGGCAATATGCGCTATTGCTTCGTCAAAGGAAGATACAACTTTTACTGCAAGGATATAGTCACCATATTCGGTTTCCCAGTCGCTTTCCACAGCAGGTACAACACAGTCACCCAGAATGGCGGCTGTTTTTTCGCATCCGCGCAGTTCCACATTCTTTTCATCCAGCCTTGCCTTGATCACAGGCAATGCCCTCTCAGCAACTGCCTCATGTACCAGAATCGTTTCAATGGCGTTGCAGACAGACGGACGGGAAGTTTTTGCATTGAATATAATATCCGCTGCCATATCAATGTCTGCCTTTGCATCTACATAGACATGACAATTGCCCGCACCGGTTTCAATAACCGGAACACGTGCATTTTCCACTACAGCACGAATCAGACCTTTGCCGCCTCTTGGAATCAGCACATCCAGATAATCTGTCAGTCCCATCAGCTCTGTTGAGGATGCACGGGAGGTATCCTGTATAAGCTGGATAGAATTCTTATCCAGTCCGACGCTTTCGACAGCAGAGCGCATAATTTCTGCAATACACTGATTGGAATGAATGGCTTCCTTGCCGCCCCGGAGAATCACAGCATTACCGCTTTTCAGGCATAGAACAGCCGCATCAGCCGTTACATTCGGTCTTGCTTCAAATATAATACCGATAACGCCCAGCGGAACACGGACTTTTGTGATATTCAGTCCATTGGGACGAACACCGCCTGAGATAACAGTTCCGATGGGGTCTGGTAAAGCAGCCACCTCCAGCACGCCCTGGGCTATTCCTTCAATGCGCTTCTGGTCGAGCATCAGTCGATCCAGCAAGGATGCGGACAGACCGTTCTGCTTTCCGTTTTCCAGGTCAATACGGTTTGCTGCAATGATGCTGTCTGCCTGTGCAACAAGTGCGGCAGCTATTGCTTTCAATGCATCGTTTTTCTTTTCTCCGGCGGTTGCCAGTGTCCTTGCTGCGACCTTGGCAGCAGCACCCATTTGTTCAATTACTGTCATTTCAATGTACCTCCGTTTTCTTGATTGTTCATCATTTGCAAGCAGTGGTCAGGATAACATATGAACCACTGCATCAGATTTTTCCTTCTTCGGCTAAAAACAGTGTACCGATTTGCTCACCTTCCAGGAGCTTGTAGATTTTAGCAGGGTCTTCACCGCTCATGACACAGGTATTGATGCCTGCACTGGTAGCTGCTGCAGCAGCAGTGATCTTGGTAGACATACCGCCTGTCCCCCTGTTGCTGCCGGAGCCGCCGGCGATTTCACGGATATGGTCATCAATGTAGTGAACCAATGGGATCTTTTCCGCATCCGGATTCTTGCGGGGATCGGATTCATACAGACCGTCAATATCTGTCAGAATCACAAGCAAATCAGCACCAACAAGATCCGCAACGATAGCAGACAGATTATCGTTATCACCAAAGTTAGCACCAATCAATTCATCAATAGCTACTGTATCATTTTCATTAACAATCGGAATAATGCCCATTTCAAGCAGTGTCTGGAATGTATTGACAACATTCTGCTTGGAATATTCCTGCAGTACGACATCCTTTGTCAGCAGTATCTGAGCTACATTATTGTTGTATTCACCAAAAAACTTATCGTACAGGAACATCAGCTCACATTGACCGACAGCTGCAAGCGCCTGTTTTTCCTTTGTTTCAGTCGGACGCTTTTTAATACCAAGTTTTCCAACTCCTACACCGATTGCACCGGAGCTGACAAGAATGATCTGCTTTCCGCTGTTATGCAGATCGCTGAGTACCTTGCAAAGTTTTTCCAGATTCCGTAAATTAACATTGCCGTTTTCATATGTCAGTGTAGACGTCCCAACCTTGACGACAATTCTCCTTGATTGAAAAATATGCATACAATTTCTCCCTCCTGATAGCGGTCAGTGCATTTACCCAACTACTAACCTCAATCACTAACTACTATACACCATTCCCCTTCTAAAGTCAACCGCCGGACGCCGAGCCGGCGGCAGCGTGACGCTGCACCCTATACGCGTCAGTCGCTGCGCTTACGCTACGCTCTGGTTAAGGCTTGTATTCCTTTACACCCGCGGAATACATTTAACAACACACGGCTTTTACGCAGCTTATTTTGCTTGGCAATCACTCTGTTTACCAACTACTATCTTAGCTGTGCACAGCTGCGGGAAGATACATTGGTGAACGCCTTCCTGAAAAGAGTGTTTTTACTCCATACCAAAGCATCGGAATGCATATACCAGCCCGTCAATTCAAAGCTGAACCGTTATAAACCAAAACCAGACTTAGTGAATAAACTTCTACACGCTACTGTAAAGCACCCTCTGAAATGAGGTGAGCGAGGACGCCCCGGCGGCATGGCGCCTTGGCACCGCAGCGTGACTGGGCTATGACCCAGCCCGTCTATCGTCCGCAGGACAATAGGCGGGCGGAAGGCAGCAGGGAGTTAAGGAAGGGAGTTTTCCAAAGGGGGGAACCTTAAGAGGGCGCAAGCCCTCTTGTGGTTCCCCCCCTTTGGTCTACCAACCAGCGGCTGCCATAATAGCATGACCGGCGAATGCCGATACAAAAGCTGCGGGGCTACTTCGTAAACTCGTCTTAGTCACCAAAACGTTCCTTGCTGAAAACAGTTCCATTTTCCACTTTCCATTTTCCATTTTCCATTTTTCAAAAAGCCCCGTCCCATTATTTGGAAGGACGGGGCAGATATTGTCAGGAATCCTGATTCTTTACCAGAGATATTTTTTCGGGAATAGCAGATAAAAGGGTGGTAATCTGTTCCTTGCTGCATTTTCCGTGGCTGCTGACGAGCTGTGATAAACTGTTCTGTAACGATAAGTCAGACAAGAATTCTGCACTGATCGTGGTGTGCCGGATGTGAGCGAAGGGCGCCTGATCCTGCATTGCTTTGCACAGAGCATCCTCTGTTATGGCAGTGTACTCCGATAAATCCATTGCCGGTATTTTTCCGGTGGAATAGTATAAACCGACCTGTGAACGGGGGTTGCTGATAAAGTAAGCAAACAGCTGTGCTGTAAACGGAAACTCAGAGTAGGGGTTGACACCGACCAAGTCAAATCCGGCAAAGCTGTGCAGCTGTGTATCCTTGTCATTGATTCTGACAGTCGGCAACGAAGCGATACCCGTATTTTCCTCACCGATCGCCAGACGTATAGCGGGCAAATTGTCACTGTCAGTAATGGCGGCACAAAGCGTACCGCTGGCAAAGCCTTCTGCGACCTCGTCATTTCTGCCGTCACATTTCAGTCCCTTCCCCTGATACTGTGCCAGACGGTTGATGGTTCCGGCAGCCGCAAGACCGGCATCTGTATTGTAATCTATAATCTGCATATTACCGTCATTCAGCGGCTTGCAGCCAGCTGCCATAAAAACACCTGCACTGTAATACGGGTCACCAAGTGCATATAGAATACCTTTGCCGCTTGCATTTGCCTTGGCAATCATCTGTTCCAGACTGGAAATATCACTGCCAAAAATGCGTTTGTCATAAATCAGCACCTCGCCCCCGGCAGCGGACAGAGGAAAACCATATTGCTTGCCGTTGATCGTACAGGCACTGATACTGTCAGCCGTGTTGAAATCCGAAGAAAATGCCTTCATATGGTCGTTTATCCTGGCAACTGCACCATTGGCAATGGCTTGATCAACCATGGTATCATCATAGAAAAAAACGTCTGCACTGTTTTTGGGGTCATTGAGATTGTCACACCCTACCCCCTGGGACAAAATTTCCACTTCAATGCGATATCTGTCATCATTGGCATACAGCCACTTGAATTCACCTGCAAGCCGGTGATATTCCGCTGCCATTTCCGGCTCGCAAGCAAGCGTAATCGTCACACGATGCTGGGGTGCTTCACTGGCGATTGCCTCCTTAACAGCATTGATCATCGTTTCGCCGTCCATATCTGCATCATGTTTCTGTGCAGCAGCATTGAAGATTTCCCAGCTTTTCATCAGGCTGTTCAGATAATCACGATTTTCAATTTCATTTTCCATCCTGACAGAATCGGACACTGCTTCTGTATCATCCTGCGCCTTGCTGCAGCCTGAACAGCATACCAGCAGACCTGCCAGCAAAAAAGGCAGCCACCTGCTCCTGAAAAACAATTTTATCCGTCCAAAGCGGACAAGCATTCAAATCACCTGCCGATCATCTATATCATAATAACAGACTGTCAAATCTGACATCCGAAAAACGCCTGTAAACCGATACAGCATACCCCTCGGGATATGCTGTACAGACAGGAGTCACTCATCCTGTGATAGCTTCTTTTGGAAGTATTTTCTTACGACAACTGCATTGCCATCCTTAGGATTCTCGACCACATCACCCGTAGAATAAATCTTCACCAGCTTAGGCTTGTTATTCTCATAAATCACTGCATAAAGGGTCGTTGTCCCGTTTTTCTCATCGATTTCCTCTTTGAAGAATTCCTGCTTGGTATCAATCAGATACACTACCTCATGCAGATTAGATAAATCTGTACCTGATATGAAGTCAGTGCCTTTCAGCTTATCCTTCTGGGAAAGTGCCTTTTTGAATGCTTCTTCAGCTGTAAGTACCTTGGTATTCCCCGTCAGCACATAATCCAGCTTCTGTCCATGGTTATCAATCAGATATCCCTTGACATCCGCATTATACGAAAGATTCTGAAAATAGCTGAAAAACAGAACATCCTGATCAATTTCGGGAATAGATTTTTCTGCTGCAGAGGATTGCTTTGCTCCCGAGTTTTCTTCAATTTGTTTTTTCAGATCATTTTTTGTAACATTGAGCACCAGCGCAAAAATACCCGCTGCCACAATAAACGCAATTGTCACAGAAATCAGTTTCTTCATTCCATCCATTTCAACCATTCCTCCCTCATTATCACACGATCGTCCGCATTTCTCCACCACCATACTACCAGAATTCCCCCGAAAAGTCAAGCATCACCTCAGCGGTGCCACGGGAATCAATTTTTGCCAGCACTCCCCTGGGGGAAACCCTTTGTTTGGAAACAAAGGGTTATCCCCCTTCTCGCCTGCCGGCT
>CACZSU010000052.1 GCA_902783855.1 uncultured Ruminococcus sp. | reverse complement strand
TTTTTGTGTATGACGAATAAAAAGCAAAAGTTTTTGGAAGGGGGTTCGGGGGAGAACCCTTTTTCAAAAGGGTTTCCCCCGAGTAAGCCTGAGAAAGCTAAAGAAAGCCGGCTCAGCGCAGTTTAGCTCGGCGCAGTTTAAAAAATAATGTTGAATAAACCTCTGATATATGGTATAATGTATAAAAATTACCTGAATCGGAGGTTTTTATTATGCCAGAATGGTTAAAAGACGCAGTGTTTTATGAAATTTATCCGCAGACTTTCTGCGACAGCAACGGGGATGGTATCGGTGATATAAACGGTATCATTTCTAAGCTTGATTACGTGAAAAGTCTTGGATGCAATGCAATATGGCTCAACCCTGTTTATGACTCGCCGTTTATGGACGCAGGCTACGATGTACGGGATTACTATAAGGTAGCAGAGCGGTACGGTACGAATGATGATCTCAAACATCTTTTTGAAGCGGCTCATGAAAAAGGAATACGCATACTGCTCGACCTGGTTCCCGGTCATACATCAGACCAGAATGAGTGGTTTCTCAAGAGCAAAAGTCCCGGACAGAATGAGTACAGCGGAAGATACATATGGACAGACAGCGTATGGGAGGCTCCGCCCCAGTACAGACTGCTTTGCGGTATCACTGACCGTGACGGAAACTATTTGGTGAACTATTTCAGCTCCCAGCCGGCATTGAATTATGGTTTCAATAACATTACCCATCCCGCATGGCAGAAATCCCCCTCTGATCCGGATTGTCAGGCAACGGTGGAGGCGCTCAAGGATATTATGCGGTTCTGGCTGGATGCAGGCTGTGACGGATTCCGTGTGGATATGGCGGATTCTCTTGTCAAAAATGAAGACGGTGACAAGCCGGAAACCTGTAAGGTATGGAAAAATGTCAGAGCAATGCTGGATAAGGAATATCCGGATGCAGCCATTGTGTCTGAGTGGTGCAATCCGAAGGTGGCAATCGGCGCAGGCTTCCACAGTGATTTTTACCTTGACCATGATACAAACGGCTATCGCATTCTTTTCCGTGATAAAAACTGGGAAACAGGCGAATGCAAAGCAGTTTTCGGCAAAAATGAAAAGGGTGACATCACCAGATTCCTGGATGAATATCTTGACGATCTGGAGGGTACAAAAGGAAAAGGCTATATCAGCTTTATTACCTGTAACCACGATACACCAAGAATGACGAGAATGTTCTCTCCTCTGGAAGCAAAGATTGCGTACTCCTTTGTCTTTATGATGCCCGGTGTTCCCTTCCTTTATTATGGTGATGAGATTGGTATGAGCTATATGGAGGGGCTGACCAGCAAAGAGGGCGGTTTTACCCGTACCGGCACCAGAACACCTATGCAGTGGGATGACAGTCCTAATCATGGCTTTTCTTCTGCACCGGCTGATCAGCTGTACCTGCCGGTTGATACCGGGAAGGATGCTGTGACGGTAGAGGCAGCGGAAAAAGACCCGGAGTCTATTCTGAATACACTCAGAAAGGTCATTGCCATCCGCCATGCCAATCCGGATTTACAGTCAGATGGTGATTTTGAGGTGATTTATGCTGTTAAAAACAGTTACCCCTTTATCTTTAAACGAGGCGCGTTTATCATAGCGGTAAACCCGACTGGAACAGAACAGTGTGCACCGTTTGCCTTTGAATGTACAACAGAGTTCGAAATAGGCAGCCATGAAAAGAAGGGCAGCTATCTGATTATGCAGCCCCAGACGATCGCTTTGATGAAAATACAATAAATGTGTTGTTTTCCGTATTTGTCATGTAGTCCGATAAATACGGAAACGTATTATTATAGTGGTAAAAAAATACCTGTTTTTCTGTAAAATTGTTGACGGATTGGTAAAAATATTATATAATATTTACAGATTGTATATTTTGAGTGTTTTTTAGAGATGAATATGCTGTACAAGAAATTTCATTCTGGTCCCGAGAAATGATGAATGATTTTTTATCTTCTGAAGATGCTCAAAAGCCAAAAAACGCATAGAGGAGATATTACCATGGCATTACTGATAAACTGCCCGGGGTGCGGAATGCAGAGAGTTAACAATGACGAGGATTGTCCTTTCTGCGGTTACAGTATGAAGCTGAAAAAAACCAAGGAACAGATGGACAGAGAAGCCGAGGCATTGGAAGCAGCACGTGAAGCCGAAGAAAGGGCAAAGCAGGAAGAAGCGGAAAGAGCTGCCGCACAGGAAAGAGCGGAGGCAGAAGCAAAAGCCAGAGCAGAAGCAGAGGCAAAGGCAAGAGCGGAAGCAGAAGCTGCCGCCAGAGCAAAGGCAGAAGCAGAGGCAAAAGCAAGGGCAGAAGCACAGGCAAGGGCAGAAGCCGAAGCGAAAGCCAGAGCAGAAGCCGAAGCACGGGCAAAGGCAGAAGCAGAAGCAAGAGCCAGAGAAGAAGCGGAAGCAGCCGCCGCAGCGAATGGAAGCGGCAATATTTTTGCTCAGTTCAAATACAGACATAATGCACCGAATGCAGCACCGGCAAACGGTGCGGAGGGTATAATAGAAGTTCCGGATCTGCCTGATTTGCCGAACGGAGAAGGACAGGCTGGTGTGCTGCCGCCGATGATGAAGGATAAACCGGTTTCTGTCGCCCAGATTGCGAATACGCCTGCTGTCAAGCTGACACCAATTGAGGCAGAACAGGTGACTTCTACTCTTCCGCCTATGCAGCCTGAAAAAGAGGTAACCATTGAGCAGATTCAGCGCACGCCTGCCGTAAAGCTGACGCCAATTACACCGGAGCAGGTTGAAAACAAACTGCCGGATATCAATAGTCCGGAAGCTGCACCTCCCGGTTCGTTTACCGGCAGACCGGATATACAGGTAGAACAACGCAATACAACAAGAAGACAAATAGACTATAATAACGCATCTGCGTATGGACAGCAGTTTGCAGCTCCACAGCAACCGGTACAGCAGCCCGTACAATCGCAGGCACCGCAGCAGCCAGTACAGCAGCCCAGACAGCCGCAAGTGCCGCAGCAGCCGGTACAGCAGCCCAGACAACCGCAGGCACCGCAGCAGCCGGTACAGCAGCCCGTACAGCCGCAGGCACCGCAGCAGCCGGTACAGCAGCCCGTACAGCCGCAGGCACCGCAGCGTCCCAGAAAGCAGTGGTCATCTAATCCTGATGACTTTAACGGACAGCAGTCTGCACCTCAGCCGCCTGTACAGCAGCCGGCACCGCAGCAGCTAGCCCCGGCACCTCGCCAGGAGAGAGCTTCGCAGCGTCCGAGAAAACAGTGGTCATCCAATCCCGAAGATTTCAATGGACAGCAGCCAAGACAGGAACAGCCTGTACAGCAGCCAAGACCCCAGCAGCCAAGACAGGAACAGCCTGTACAGCAGCCAAGACCCCA
>CACZSU010000051.1 GCA_902783855.1 uncultured Ruminococcus sp. | reverse complement strand
CAGATTGTACAACCCTGATCCATCCCTCCACTGCCTGTTCCCGGGTAGTGAATTCCGGATGACGATTCATAAATTCAGTAATAGTTAAGTAGCTGTCAGCATCACCCTCTGTATACTCTCTGAACCAATCCGTGTTATAGGTATGGTGACCATTTTCATCTGTGGCATTCATGGTGTTTTCTACAAATCCATGATATGCCAGAATATAACCCTCCCACATAGAATACTCACTCATATATGCATGAGATTTTGCCCTCTCTTCAGGAACGCTCTTTCCGCCCTCAGCTGGATTCGTATATACGATATTGTCCGGATCTACCACTACTTTTCTTCTGTACTCGGTTTCACCGTCATCCTGCCATTCCTTTTTAACCCGGATATAATCATATCCATCATCCTTGGCAAAATAGTTGCTGATAGTATAAACATATATGTTATTGGTGAATTCATAGTTGTATTCCGAACTATAAGTATAATCCGTGCCAAAAGTATGTGTCGGAGAAATAGTACCCTCGTTCACTCTGTACAGGTATTCATGTCCTGTTTCATCATAGCGCGGTACCTTCAGCATCTTATCCCAGGAGGCGCCTGTCTGATCTTCATTGATGCTGGTTTTACCGTCACTGATATTTTCATAACCAGGATCGGGAATCATCTGACCCGGATGATCCGGATCTTCTGTTCTGGGGCTGATATAATCACGATACCCCTGTCCGAATTTGTACTGGTCAATATCGACAGGAACCGTAACACTGGAAAACTGTGAAGATACATCCTCCCCATCCTTATACCAATTTTTCCTGATATCCAGATAAATATCTCCTACCAGCCTGTATTCAAATTTATATTTGCTTCCGGTTTTGGTAACGGTAACCTTATACTGATCGGTAACCGTGGTATAATCCGCAGGAGAAACAAGGATCATATCCTGATTAACCGCACCATTCTGAATCGTTACACTGGATTCGCCAGTAACGCCCTTATCCGTTCTGGTCACATATGTCTGTACCACACGGAATTCTAAAAGATTGCCTTCACTGTCATACCGGCTGACCGGACCGAACTCACCAATCTTTTCCATGGTTTCTGCGGAGAAATCCTTCAGCTGCAGCACATTGTCCACCATAATCGGATTGCCCTGTGCATCCCTGACGATATTCCCCTCATCATCCAGCTTTTCGGTTTTGGCAGTGATCCATGTTTCATTGCCCTGATCATCCACAACCTTCTGCTGCAATACAAAATCAGCCGTTGCCAGACCGCCCTGACGGGCTGCTGCAATCCACTGAGCATCTACTGTAAAGACTTCCGTACCCACAAGCCGGTTGGTAATCAACCCGTTATTCAGTGCATAGCTGGTATTGCCGTCGCTGTTGGTATAGGACGCCGTATAATTACCCAGTCCGGAGGAAAGCTTTTCCTTGGCATAATACACATATTCATAACCATTTTTATCGTACTTATCCAGTCCGGCAATATCCAATGCAGTCAGATAAGTAGGTTTACCTTCCGCGTCCAGCACCACATTTCCCTGATCATCTGTCCGGACAAGAGGAACGGTTTCTACCTGTGCTACCTTATCCAGTCTGTTGGGGTCAGAAGGATTATTGGCATAACGCCAGAGTACCACATCACCGGGATCGGTCATTTGCTCACGGTTACTCTTATTAGCATTATCCTTCCACGAGATATCTGCATGATAATCCACCGTACCTGTCAGCAGATTCTGAATCGTTGCATTCTGATATACCTTATCTGTATCAGAGGAATGAACGCCGGGGTTAACCGCCGTTACCGCCCATTTATCATTGGTTCCTTCAATCCCGATGTCAGACGAATGCGTTTTTGTCAGGTAATATACCTTTGCTCTGCCGTCACTTGTAATTTCATCCAAGCCCTTGATTGTCAGTGTATGGGTCGTAAAATCATATTCAATCTGATCGGCTGTAAACGGATAATCTGCCTCCACCGGATTACCCTGTGCATCCAGGCTGGCTGTTTCATCCACCAGCTTGAAATTATCCATAACATAGCTGCGGATTTCTGCAAGGGTTTTGGGTTCCACACTTTGTGTTCCCTGCATCCAGTTAATCTTACAATTGAATTCCCGCTGACTGATATAGGTAAATTCGTCGTGGTCACTGTTTACCTCATACCGATAGGTCTGGTGTGTATCTGTTTCTGCCTGTGCCCTGTAGGTATAGGCATTTCCCGCGGCATCATATTTTGGTACCGTATAGGAATAAACATCCGAATTACTGGTAACAGATGTAATATCAGGTGATCCTGCATCATAATTGCTGAATGCACCGTCCTGCACCTTTCGCTCAATATCAAATTCCAGCTCAGACGGACGGTTCACGCCCTTATCATGCCAGGTAACATCTACTTCAAATTCATCCATCACCGTTGACGTAAATTCAGACAATGTGTAGTCCGAATTGGTAACCGGTCTGAATTCATATTCATATACTCTGGTAATATCCCCTGTCTGAGGATCTGTCACCTCATGGTATGCCTGTTCTCCCGTTTCCGGATCTATCTTCGGCTGTTCATTGAGGATATCATACACCACCCGTTTACCAGCCGCATCTGCGGTTGCTCTGTCACCGGCTGTTTCGCCGTACAGCATATAATCTTTCACATTACTCTGATCGGATTCAACAAATTGTATTTCTATTCTTTCAATCCGGTTATCATCCACAAAATCGCAGAAATCTTCATTGTTTGTAAAGTTCAGTCTTCTGCCTGACTTCAACTCAAACTTACCCTGTGCCCCCACATACACAATCTCACCTTCGCTGTCCTCAATGCCGAATTCAGCATTGGATTCCATCAGCTGCAGTGTATCGTTTTCATCCCGATAATAAAAGCGGATAACATAATTATTTAAATCGGCAGAACTTTCAGTATAGGCATGGTTATACACACCTATGCCGGACGAATCGACATACGTGCCTTCAGCCATGATTAAATTAAGCGGCAGAGAGGTTATGATCATAACCAGCGCCACAAAAGAAGCCGTTACCTTTCTCCAGAATATCTTTTTCATTGAAAAAACCTCGCATTGAAAATAATGAAACAATACTGCGTTATTATTTATCCGTTGCTTCGTTTTTCATCAACAACTCAATTCTATCTGCAAAATCATTTAATACGCATACATAAATATTCAAAAAAATTGTATAAAACACATAATTACACATATTGTTCTTTCATTTAATTAAACTAACCCATTTTGCATATTTCCATACTATTATACTATAAAATGTTACAAAAAGTCAATCTAATTATACAAAAATATTCAGATATATAATTGAGCTTGGTTGCCGATACTCACAAGAATGCCATAAAATAAAAAACATTCACGCCAACAGCAGATTGTCAGCGTGAATTATTTTTTCTTTACGAAGAAGACTTCGTTGCATCTCCCGGTTTTTTATGATTCTTTTCGTAACAATTTTCCAGCCACTTTCCCACATTATCCCGGAAAAATGCATTTTCATTCAGCTTCAGATCAGACGGCTGGCTCAGATCCAGAAACAGCTCATACTCATAATAAACAAATTCATCTGCGCTTTCATTATATTGAAAGCTGTCCGCATCCTTTAGGCTATTATAATAATCCTGTACCGGATATTTCGGTGTAATCGAAGCCTTCAGCACTTCCTTTGCCTTGATATCGGTCAGAATACCCGAAATATTCGCAATGGAATTTTCCGCAAAGCTGTCGTTATTGACATTGGTTTCAAACAGATCCCTCAGATAATTTGGACCCAGCACATCCCATACCTTCTGATATTGAATCAGATCCAGGGAATCCGTAATCAGAAAGTAATAGAAAATATTTTCCAATTCACTGGAGATGGACCATCTTCCGTTATAGATGTCATTATGATCGTACTGACTGACATGGGCATTGAATGCATCGGCTAAAAGACGCTGGATATCATAGGTATCACTTTTTATTCCGAAGGCATTGTACTGTATCCAGACCGCATCGGTAGAAGCTATCTGCATAGTTGCCTTCTGATTTTCGTCCAGACCCTCATAGGTATCATTGGCATATTCATCAAACAGCTTTGCATCCTTATTGTAACGGGAATTCAGTTCCGCTTCAAGCTGCTCCTTCCTTCCCAGCGACAGAACAGCGTCCACACAAATCAGCTTGGACAGATCTGATGTACCAATAATTTTTGTATTCAGCCCTGCAAGAAAGCTATCCGCTTCCTCCTTGATTTTCTTCTGATAGGAAGCATCCAGAGCTATGCCGTTTTTATTACACAGGTAAATACAACCTGCACTGCCGTAAAGCTGACTGATCCTGACCAGATCCTCATCTGAAAGCTCCTCTGCGTCACGGGGCGGCGGACTGCTTTTTTCTGCAGATACATCAGAAGCTGTTTTTTCCTCCTGCTGATCGCATCCCGTCATCATACAGGCGCCTATCGTGAGGGCAGCCGAAAGAATCACCGCCATCCATTTCCGTAAATTCATCATCCTACCTCCGTCTTAATGGTTTATACCCATCAGCAGCTGTACATCCCCCTGTACCAGCCATTGCTTTGCCCTGTCCACAATCGGATAGGCATAGCCGCACTGTGCAACGCGGGTCAGACATTCCCTTGCTTTTCCCTGATCATTCAGTACCGCATAGATAACGCCCTTTTCATATTCCAATGCCTGGATATAATATCCTTTCATGATCTGTATTTCATCCTTGAGCTGCAGCATTCTTTCCGTATTTGCCAGATAGCGCATGGTTACCTCTCTGTCCTCACCGCATAGTCTGTCGGGTGAACGGCTGTAGAATTCCGCTTCAAAACCGGATTGATTTGCAGCAAGCTGCAGGCGAAGGGCGGTTTTTTTGGTAAATCCCGCCGTTTTCCTTTCCTCCATTTTTTGCAGACACATTCTCTGGTCATTGAAATAGAAATCCATCCGGGAAAAATCCCTTTTCAGCAGATCCACCGCAGCCATATACGAACTGTACATATAACGCCCCATCCAATCCTCCGGCGTCAGTATCTGACCATAGGCAGCGATACGCTGCTGTGCCTGCTCCACCAGCTCATAATTGATCAGTGCCACGATGGAATTTCCGTCAATTATCCGGCGCATATCGGAATGCTTTGCAGCAAGCTGATCCTGAATGGTCAGAAACCGCTGCAGATCCGTATCGGCAATATCACAGATTTTTGCGTATTTTCTGACAGAAAGCTTTATCAGAAGAAACTGAATTCCTACGACAACCGCCAATATCACACAGTCAGCCTGCCATGGTATCCTGTCCATAATAATCAGAACACCTGCTGTTATCATCAGCACGTAAACAATGATAAATGCAATATATGTACTTTTAAACAGTTTTACCATCTGAAATTTCACCTCATTCCCTGTCTGTACCGGACAGGCACATGACAAAGAATCATATGCTCATATCTTGCCCGTCATTTTCAGATAAACAGCTGCAATGATAATAGCAAGTACAATGATCGTAGACAAAACATTGCTGCATCCGCTGTTCTGATTACGCGGAGGCGGTGGCGGCGGAGGTCCTCCCCAACCGCCCTGGGGCGGTCTGTCATGCCATCCGCCTCTCCTGTCGGGCGGCGGACCGCCATGCCACCCGCCGCTTCTTCGTGACGAGCCGTTATTCCACCCGCCGCCTCCTCTTGGCGGAGGCGGCGGATTGTGACGATTTCCTCCGGGAGGCGGACCATTTCTTCGTCCCTGTCCTCCGGGTGCCGGGCCGTTTCCCCGACCCTGTCCTCCAAAATGTGCCATATTATATTTCCTCCTGAAATTTTTTTCTTGCGAATGCTCCGTTACGCAGAATTTCTTCTTTCAGTGAATATAGATCTGAGAATTTCTTTTCTCCGCGGATAAAATCCGTCAGCCGTACATCCACTGTTTCATCATACAGCATCCTGCCCTGATAATCGGGCATCCATGTTTCAATCAATACCTGCCGGGACCCGATTGTGGGTTTCAGACCGATATTGGTAACACCGCAGTATTCACATCCGTCCACCGTAACGCGGGACACATAGGCGCCATAAAGGGGCTGTACCAGTTGTGCAGGGAAAACCTGATTCAGCGTAGGCGTTCCCCATTGCCGCCCCAGCTGGCGGCCGTGAATAACGGGAAGTGAAAATCCATAGCGCCGTCCCAGCATGGCATTGGCAGAACGGATATCTCCCCGCCGTATGCATTCCCTGATTCTGGTAGAGCTGACCGGCTGATTCTCATATGTAATCCTCGGTCGGGCCAGAACAGAAATGCCGTAGCTTTTGCACATTTCCTCCAGCATATCACCGCTGCCTCTGGCGCCTGCACCAAAATGATAGTTGAATCCGCAGGAAATATGCTTTGCATGAAAACAATCGTGAAGCATATCTCTGACAAAATCCTCTGCCGAAATATGACGGATTGTCTGAAAATCAATCAGATAAACCTGTTCTACTCCCATTTGTTCCAGCACCGAAAGTTTTTCATCCAGCGTAATAATATTGCTGCTTTTTTCCCCTTTCAGAATGGTTCTGGGACTTTGCAGCAGGGTAAACACGGTCGGCAGCAGCCCGTGTTCATGACCATTTTCCACTGCTTCGGCAATTACTGCCGCATGACCCCTGTGCAATCCGTCAAAATAGCCCAGTGCCGCCGAGGTCGGCTGTTCAGAGTGTATTAATTCCTTGATAATCTTCATTACAAACTCCGTTATCTGGTATTTCCCTTTGAATTATAATAATCAAAATCAGCGGGATCCACGTGTTTATCCTTTTCCAGATTATTGTCGCTCATTTTATACATACCACTGCCGATGGTATAATTGTGGTTCATATTTCTTCTGGCAACAATCACCAGAGCCGGTATGAGAACGACTGCAGCTACAATACTGAGTATCAGTTCCCAATCCATACGTAATCACCTCCCATTCAGAATCGTTTTTTGACAGTCAGTTCTCCCTTTTCCATATCAGCCTCACCAAGCCCCAGAAACTGCTGTCCGCCATACACCCTGTACAGGGTACCATTTTCCGGATTCCTGACGGATTTCACCCGATCCAGCGACAGGGCGCCTCCATTTGAGAACCGAACTGCCTGTTTTTCACTGATATAAGCCGGCGCAAAACAGCTGAAAATACTGTCGGTAGGCCGCAGTACGTCTTCCAGTCTGCCATCATTTTTTATCTGTTCCAGTTCCTTCAACGTAACCGCATCCTGCAAGGTAAAGCCGCAGGCTTTTGTGCGGCATAAAGCCGTCATCACACATCCGCATCCGAGAGCCTTGCCAATATCATCACAAATCACCCGGATATAGGTTCCCTTGGAACAGGCAATCAGCAGTCTGCCGCTTTGCGTTTCTTCGTCAAAATCTGTCAGACGGAGGGTGTCAATACAAACCGGTCTTGCCTGCCGCTGCACTTCTATCCCCTGTCTTGCCAGATCATACAGCCTGACCCCGTCTTTCTGGACAGCCGAATACATGGGCGGCACCTGCATGATGTTCCCCCGGAACCGGGGCAAAACCGTCTCGATCTCCTCTTTGGTCACATGACATTCCCGGCGTGACAGCACTGTACCTGTCATATCCAGTGTATCTGTCGTTATGCCCAGTGTAAATTCCGCAGTATATTCCTTGTCCGTGTCAGGCAGCAGGGACTGTGCCTTGGCAGCCCTGCCTACAAGTACAGGCAGAACACCGGTCGCCATCGGATCCAATGTACCGCTGTGACCGATTTTCTTTTCCCGCAGGATACCCCTTGCAACGGCTACTACATCAAACGAGGTAAAATCCTTTTGTTTATAAATCACAATGACACCATTCATAGATTACCCTCAAGACTTTCCATACATACCCTGAGCATTTCGCTTTTAGCTTCCGGCATAGAGGTATGTATACTGCATCCCGCAGCAGCCTTATGTCCGCCGCCGCCGAAATGTCTGCAAATGGAGGAAGCATCAATATCATCTGATGTGCGCACAGAAAACCGGAATTCCCCCTGTTCCTTTTCCTTCATGGTCACACCAATTCTGACGCCCTCTATCTGGCGTGGCATACTGGCGATACCATCCATATCGCTTTCCTGTGCGCCGGACTGTTCTACCATTGCTTTGGTAATCATGACGAAGGCAATTGCACCTTCACCGTAATATTCCAGTGTTTCCAGCACCAGTTTTTCCAGCAGAATTTTACTTCTGGATTTGCTGTCAAACATCAGATGACAGATAAAGGCACTTTCCGCCCCCTTTTCCATCAGATCAGCTGCTGTTCTGTGGGTTTCAGGAGAAACACTGGAGTATTTGAAGCACCCGGTATCGGTACACATTCCTGTAAATATGGCATTTGCCATATCGCGCGTAACCGGAATATCCATAGTATCAAACAAATATTTGATAATTTCGGCGCAGGAGGAAATGGTACCGTCCACATACCCCATCTTTGCATAGCCCGTATTGGAGGCATGATGATCAATACAAAGATCCACTCTGTCCTGATACTCCAGCGCCCTTCCGCTGAGCAGGGACGCCGTTGCAAGATCGACAGAAATAATACATTCAGGCTCAAATCCCTCATTCGGAACCTTGTCCGTAAAATAGCTGTATATAGACGGAATGGGATCCCCGCAGAGGGTATCCGCCTGTTTGCCCATGTTTCTCAGTGCCATACACAAGGCATAGCCGCTCCCGACAGCATCGCCGTCAGGAGATTTATGCATCAATATCAGATAACGATCATGTTCCCGCAGGAATGCTGCTATCTGTTCAAGTGTCATTGCTTTCATCCGGATACTCCTCTTCTTCCATTGGTTTGAGATCAATATCCATTAAAATACGGGAAATATTGGCACTGTATTCAATGGAATCCGTTGCTTCAAAGCTGAGTGCCGGTGCATAGCGCAGCTTAAGCCTGGTTCCCAGCTCCCGGCGGATAAAGCCCTGTGCGTTTTTGAGGGCAGCCGCTGCTTTTTTAGCAGTGTCCAGACCATTCATGGAGCTGATATACACCCGGCAAAAGGACAGGTCATGCGCCATATCACAGCGTACAATGCTCAGGATACCATCATGCACCCGAGGATCCTTCATTTCTCTCATAATAGCTGCCAATTCTCTTTGAATATCTTCAGACATTCTGTCTGCTCTATGATTTGCCATAAAATTACTCCTTTTAAATTGTTATATACATACCGCATCACGCAGCTGACCGTGATAACGGAGCGTTTGTCAGTACATACATACCTCTGTCAGCTGTTTTTTCTCAGGGTTCTTATTTTTTTGTAATAATCTGCGGCATTCAGCTGAGAGCCGCTCATCAGTCGGTTAACAGCAAAATCACATACATAAATATCACGACCCTCTATCATAACGGCTTCTCCCTCGGGAGTATCTGTCCACTCGCCGCCGATATTGGCAATGATCAGAAAGCCGAGATAAGCACCGGCTTTTTTAGCTATATCGTTATGCTTGTCGAACAGATTCTGACGAAGAATACCCCTGCTGAGTGCATCCATTACCTCATCATACATTCCAACAGATTTTTCATCCGAGGTCAGACGAATCCCGAAGGATTTCTGAACAAAGTCAATAAAATCCAGTGCATTACCAAGCATCACCAATTCAAAGGTAACCAGATCGGTATTACCCCGAAGGATCATGTCATATTGTTTCTGATAATACTGTTCGAGAACCGTAATATCGCTTTTATAGCTGAAACCTCTGCCGCATTCTTTTTCAAGCCGTTTCATCCGCACCACACACCTTTCAGTCCCTGCCTTTCAGCGGGGGCATAGCTATTCATTATTATCATACCATATTTTTTACGGTTTTAACAGTATTTATAAAAAAATTTCCGGCGGCGCCGAGCCGTCGCTCCCTTAACGCGTCAGTCGCTGCGCTCTGGTTATAGCTTGAACATTTTTACACCCGCGGAATACATTTATCTGCACACGGCTTTAATATAGATAATTCTGGTTGGCAGTTACTCTATTTGCCAACTAATTTTACACTTTGCCGGCGTGCCGCAATAGAGATGGCATTCAGCGATAATGGCTCTTATAACAGATGATCCGTTTTTTGGGGAGATGAACCGCATTTTTCTGCTGTGGTGGAGTACAATAAATTCCCATATAATAATTCTTTTTTAGAATAATATTATTTATGTGATGTTGTATAATAGAGAATTATATAGGAAAAGGAAAATGAATGTGATACATTACTCCGGCATAAAGCTGGAGTAAATAATGGACATTTTCCGTGGAATAAGAAAATGGGGAGGAATTTACGAATGTTGAGTGTAGATTTTAATCAGAAATTCGGAAAAGAAGGCTTGACCTTTGATGATGTTCTGTTG
>CACZSU010000050.1 GCA_902783855.1 uncultured Ruminococcus sp. | reverse complement strand
GAACCCGCTGCGCCGATAGAATACGAGCAGCCGGAAGAGCCTGCTGCGCCCATAGAATATGAGCAGCCGGAAGAGCCTGCTGCGCCCATAGAACATGAACAGTCCGAAGTCAGCATTTCTGAGAAGGATGTACAGGGTGAAGCGTTGACCGAGGATCAGCAGAAAAGGCTTGAGGAGCATCTGAATATGCCCGATGAAGCCGAGGAACTGACCGAACACGTTGCCCGGTCGAAAAAGGAAGATTTTCTCAAGCCGCCTAAATCCAGACCGGAGAAAAATAAAGAACCTGTTCAGCCTGTGGATGAGCAGCCGCCCGTACTGCCTGATGAGAATCAGACAGCGGACGAGAATCCGACCTTCCTCCAGAAGCTGAAAAACAAGATTTTTGATGCCGGAGAAACTGACAGTATCTATGAAACAGAGCTGCCTGAACCGGATAAGAATAAACCCAGCACGATGAAGTTCCTTGACAGGCTGAAAAGCAAGCTCAGGCATAATCCCGGGGAAAATGAAAACGGCGAAAGCCGGGAGATGAATGAATTCTTCTCTGATGTTTCCGCTCCCGCCGACCAGCCGGAGCCGGTACTGAAAACAGAGCCGGTCATAGAGCCGGAGCAGCCTGTACAGCCTGAAAAGGTGGAAGAGGTACCGCCTGCACCACAGGAAATCCTGCCTCAGGCAACCCCCGCAGCAGAAACACGTTCCTTTGGTATTTCCAGGAATGAGGACGGTAAGATCGTGATTGATGCACTGGTTTCTGCTGACGGCAAGGCGCAGCCGGTTGCCATCAAGGACGGTAATGCCGAGCTGAAAGCCAAGGAAGAACGTATTGCTGCCAATATTGCGGCACTGGACGATGTAGCAACCAACGCCAGGGACAGCAGCGGCGCAATCTTATTTGAAAGACACGCAGAAGTGATCTACGAAAAACCGGAAACCGTTCCCGCACCAGCGGAACCGGAACAGCCGGCAGAAACGGCAGCAGAAGAAACATCTGCCGCAGCCGTCGCAGCGGTATCCACGGATGAAAATGCGTCTGTACCGGAAAAGCAGCCTTCTAAAAAGAATAAAAAGAGCCGCAAGAAAAAGAAGAAAAACAAACAGCAGCAATCAGCCAGTCAGCCGGCAATTGCCGCAGCAGCTGTTGATGCTGCCGCAGCCGCTATGGAGAGTGCAGCGTCTGCTGCCGCCGGAGCAGAGCCTTCTGTACCGGCAGTGCTGAAAACAGAAGACCCTTCTGCCGAAAAGGACGTACCCAAGCCGGAGGTAAAAGAAGAATCCAAGCCGGAGGTAAAAGAAGAATCCATGCCGGAGGTAAAGGAAGAATCCAAGCCAGAGGTAGAGGAAAAACCGGCAGAACCGCTGAAACAGCCTGAAATCAAAGAACAGCCCAAGCCGCAGCCGGAAAAACCGAAGCAGCCGGAAAAGTCTGCATTCAACTTCCGCAGAGATTCCGGCATACGGTTTGAGTATCCCAACAAGAATCGTATTCAGCCTGTAGTACCCAGGACAAATTCCATGACCTTTATTCCCAGACTGGAAAATGTCAATGCAGAGGAATATAACCGCATGATGGATCAGATTCATGCGGGCAAGGCAGAGATTGCAATGGCAGGCGGGCAGCACGAGCCGGAGCTGATTCAGCCTGTAGAAACGATGGTCAGACCGTCTGTACAGCCCGCTGCCCCTGTTATGCAGCCAGAACCAGTACAGCCGCAGCCGGTACCGCAGCCTGTTCAGCCCAGACCACAGCCGCCGCAGCCTAAGCCTGAACCGCAGAAATCCCCGTTGAAGCCCATGACAGAAGTGCTGCGGGCGCCGTTTGAAAAACGCAAAGCAAAGCAGTCGTCTGAAATTGCGTTTTACAGTGAAAACGGCGAGGATGATACACTGGATCCCTTTGCACCCGGTTCCGGCGAGATACCGCTCAAGGCGCTGGAGGAAAAACCGAATATCAGTACCAAGCTGAAAAAGTCCATCGGAAAGCTCTTTTCAGCTGCCGAAGATGAAGAATAACAGGAGGAAAAGAATGGCGGATATTTTAATCAAAAACGTGCATATTATTGACCCCGGCAACAATACAGACAATGTGGGCGATATCTTTATCAAAAACGGTGTCTTTGCTGATCCGGAAACAGCAGAGGGAAATGTGGAGATTATCAATGGAGCAGGGCTGAAAGCAGCACCGGGGCTGGTGGATCTTCACGTGCATCTGCGTGACCCCGGACAGACGGACAAGGAGGATATTATCAGCGGCTGCAAAGCGGCGGCAGCAGGCGGAGTGACCAGTCTGCTGGCAATGCCGAATACGGAACCCACTGTAGACAGCCCTGAAACCGTCCGCTACATTCTGGACAAGGCGCAGCAGGCAGACGCCCATGTATATGTAGTCGGCTCTGTTACCAAAGGGCTGAACGGACATGAACCAACCGATATTGAAGCATTGTATGAAGCCGGTATCAGCGCTCTTTCCGATGACGGCAGACCGGTGCTGGATACGTCCCTGATGGTTGCCGCCATGCAAAAGGCAGCCGCACTGGGTATGCCGGTTACGGCACATTGTGAGGATCCGTATCTGGCGGGCGGAAAGGTGAATGAGGGAACGGTTTCCATGCAGCTGGGCGTCAAGGGTATGCCCCGTGCAGCAGAGGATGCCGGTACAGCAAGAGAACTGGCATTGGCAGCTGCTTACGGACTGCCGGTTCATATCTGCCATGTCAGCACGGCAACATCTGCCAATATGATACGCGACGCTAAAAAAGCCGGCGTGGCGGTGACGGCAGAAACGGCTCCGCATTATCTGATGCTGACAGAGGACGAATTACTGAAAAAGGACGCAGATTATCGTATGAATCCGCCGCTGCGTACCGAACAGGACAGACTGGCTATGATAGAGGCGCTCCGTGACGGAACGATTGATGCCATTGCAACCGATCATGCCCCCCACACACCCCGGGAGAAGGCGGATTTTGTCAATGCGCCCAATGGCTCCATCGGTATGGAAACGTCCTTTGCTGCGGCGTATACCGTACTGGTCAAGGGCGGTGTTATGAGTGAATCAGAGCTGATCCAGAAGATGTCCTGCAACCCGGCAGGCATTCTCGGCATTGAAGCGGGAACTATGTATATCGGCGCACCGGCTGATCTGTTCCTTTACAAGGAAGAGGAATGGATCGTTGACCCGGAAAAGCTGCACGGAAAGTCAAAGAATACGCCTTTCAAGGGCAGAACGCTGGCGGCAAAGGTAAAGCTGACGATCTGCGGCGGAAAGGTTGTCTTTAAGGACGAATAAAGCATAATGACAGGATGGAGGAAAAACTATGTCTTTTGACAGATTGATCAAAAATATTCAGGAAAAGCAAAACCCCACAGTAGCAGGTCTTGACCCGAAGCTGGATTATATTCCCGATTATATCCGGGAAGCTGCCTACAGCCGCTATGGAAAAACACTGGAGGGCGCAGCAGAGGCATTGTATGAATTCAATAAAGGGCTGATTGACGCGCTTTACGATATTGTTCCGGCAGTAAAGCCCCAGGCAGCGTATTATGAAATGTATGGCTGGCAGGGCGTCCGAATTCTGGAACGCACCATTTCCTATGCAAAGCAGAAGGGAATGTTTGTCATCACAGACGGCAAGCGCAATGATATCGGCACCACCATGGAAGCCTATGCGAAGGCACATCTTGGTGTAACGGAAATCGAAGGTCAGACAGTGACGTCCTTTGGTGCAGATGCGCTGACGGTTAACGGCTATCTGGGAAGCGATGGCATCAGACCGCTGCTGGAAATCTGCAAAAACGATGACAAGGGCATTTTTGTTCTTGTCAAAACCTCCAATCCGTCCTCCGGTCAGCTGCAGGACCGTACGCTGGATGATGGTCTGACGGTTTACAGAACCATGGGCAATCTGTGCGAGGAATGGGGCAGTCTTGTGATGGGAACGGCTGATTATTCCGGCGTTGGTGCAGTTGTGGGTGCAACCTATCCCCAGCAGCTTGCCGAGCTGAGAAAAGCACTGCCTCATACATTCTTCCTGGTGCCGGGCTATGGCGCACAGGGCGGCGGTGCCAAGGATGTTGCCCCTGCATTTGACGAAAACGGAAACGGCGCTGTTATCAATTCCTCCAGAGGGATTATGTGTGCATGGAAAAAGGAAAATGCTGATCCCAAAGATTACGCACAGGCTGCAAGACGGGAAGCTATGCGCATGAGGGATGAAATCATCTCCTGCATTGGTACGATCCGCTGAACAGCAAGCTAAAATAAATACCTGACACAGGTTGATGATGGAGGAGTATATGAACACAACTGCAATCGCAACAGACAGCAACAGCGGCATTATTCCGTCTGAGGCAGAGGAACTGGGTGTTTTTCTGATGCCCATGTCCTTTAATGTCAACGGACGGGAGTACATTGAAAACGAGAATATTACATACAAAGAGTTTTACCGTTATATTGCCGACAGTAAAACACAGGTATCAACTACGCAGCCGTCCCCCGGTCAGCTGACAGAATTCTGGGATGCCATTCTGAAGGAGTATGAGGAGCTGGTATATATTCCTATGTCCTCCGGGCTGTCAAGCTCCTGTCAGACAGCAAAAATGCTGGCGGAAACAGAGTATAAGGGCAGGGTATTTGTGGTGGATAACAGAAGAATTTCCGTCACGCAGTATCAGTCTGTTCTGGATGCCAAAGCAATGGCGGATGCAGATCAGGGCGGCAAGGTAATTGCTGAAAAGCTCGAAGCCGAAGCAGGTATGTCCAGTATCTATATCATGGTCAATAAGCTGACGTATCTCAAGCGGGGCGGCAGAGTAACCGCAGCTGGTGCGCTGATTGCGAATGTCATGAACCTGAAGCCTGTTTTACAGATTCAGGGTGATAAGCTTGATGCCTATGCCAAGTCCAGAGGTACCAAAACCGCCAGAAAAGTGATGATTGATGCCATGAAAAAGGATTTTGAAACCCGTTTCAAAGAAGAAGTCGCAGCTGGAACCATGTCACTCCATGCATCCTATTCTGATATGAAGCTATTTGAAATTGAAAGCTGGCAGAATGAAATCAAAGAAGCATTCCCCGGGATGCCCATTCACTCTGCGCCCCTCTCCCTGAGCATTGGTTGTCACATCGGTCCCGGCTCCCTTGCCATCGCCTGCGCCAAGATGACACGATAAGCATGAGTGGACAGGGCTGGTATTATCGGCTCGTTCAGTGCGGTGTCCACCTGACAAGCAATACTTTTGCGGGATGGATACAAAAGCTATTACAAAAACGGATCCCCGGAAGGCTTTATCGGCTTTCCGGGGAATTTCTGTTATGTGAAATGAGGGGTAAGAGAAGTTTACGCAACAGCCCCGCAGCTTTTGTATCGGCATCCGCCGGTCATGCTATTATGACAGCCGCTGGTTGGTAGACCAAAGAGGAAGACCTTTTCCTTAACTCCCTGCTGGCTATCCGCCCGCTTAAACTAATACAAGTCAAGTTCACACGTAGGTGAAGCAATAGTAGAAGGGTCAAGGTATTCGATCGAGAGCAGTGACACCGGCGGCACGCCGGTCCTTGCGGACGAT
>CACZSU010000049.1 GCA_902783855.1 uncultured Ruminococcus sp. | reverse complement strand
GAATTACTATCTCGGTTAATTGTAGTAACATCTGTATTCATGTAGCGCCGTATACGAGACCCGTACGTACGGTGCAATGGGAGGTTGGGGGACAAAGTGTCCCTCAGTCTACCCTATCTGCTGTTTCTGTCGCATCATACGGAAATGGTAGAAACAGGCTTATCTTCGTAGATTCTTTCAATTGCCTCTGCAAACACAGGCGCAACAGGCAGTGTGGTGAACTTATCCAGATATTTATCCTCAGGCACAGCGATTGTATCCAGCAGAACAACCTCTTTCAGGACACTGTTCTGGATTCTCTCAATAGCCGGACCAGACAATACTGCATGGGTAGCGCCAGCGTAAACCTCTGTAGCGCCGCCTCTTTCGATACAAGCCTGTGCAGCATTGCACAGCGTACCTGCGGTATCAATCATATCATCCACAAGGATAACCTTCTTATCCTTGACGTCACCGATAATACTCATAACCTCGCACACATTTGCCTTCGGTCTGCGCTTGTCAATAATCGCAATGGTGCAGCCCAGACGGGTAGCGAAATTTCTGGCTCTGGTTACAGAACCAAGGTCGGGTGAAACAACAACATAGTCATCCGGATTGTCACCAATCTTTTTCTTGAAATAATTAGCCAGAATCGGCGCACCTACCAGATGGTCTACCGGAATATTGAAGAAGCCCTGAATTTGAGCAGCGTGCAGATCCATTGTCAGCACTCTGTCAGCACCTGCACTGGTAATCAGGTCAGCAACCAGCTTTGCAGAGATCGGATCTCTTGCCTTGGCTTTTCTGTCCTGGCGGGCATAGCCAAAGTACGGGATAACTGCCGTAATTCTGGCAGCAGACGCACGCTTCATCGCGTCAATCATGATCAGCAGCTCCATGATATTGTCATTGACGGGAGCACAGGTTGACTGCACAATAAAGCACTCGGATCCTCTGACCGATTCGTGAAGCGACACGGCAATTTCACCGTCGCTGAAACAGGTAACCTCCGACTTGCCGACCGGAATTCCAAGCGAATCAGCAATCTGCTTTGCTACCGCCTTATTGGAATTACAGGTAAAGATTTTGATATCCTTGCCATGAAAATTCATTTTACTTTTCCCCCAATTAAATAAAAAACTCTGTCTGCGTCCACCCAAGCGAACGATTTCTTCCACTCCTATTTTAATACCTCACAACAAAAAAATCAAGTTTTTATCGAATAAACACGATGTTTGAGGCATTTTTGGCTTATTTATGCAATAGTTATTATTTTTCTGTAAATTATAATTTATTATGCACAAACACATAGATTACAAAACCTGGTTTTTCATGGAAACATTTCCAATTTTATGCCCCTGACCAATATGACAATCCTCGATCAGTGCTGCGGGACCGATTTCACAGAAAGAACCAATGTCTGTCCTGCCTCGTATGACGGTAGACGGAAGTATTGTGGTATTGGCAGCTATCGTCACCTCACGACCGATCATAACGCCGTCCGTACAGGGGATATTCACACCGTTTTTCTGATGCTTCCGGATAATGCGCAGTCTTGCAATTTCGTTCAGCTGTGCCAGCTGTATACAGTCGTTGGCACCCAGCACGGAATCCGCGTTTTTAGCCTTATATGCCATCACTGCATTACCGCCGTTCTTGATGATTTCTATGGTATCTGTCAGATAGTATTCCCCGGTTTTTGAACTTTTCTGCAGCTTGCCCAGTGCATCCAGCAGAATATCTGTTTCAAACCAATAAGCGCCTGAATTGACTTCCCTGATTTTGCGGATTTCGTCCGTAGCCTCTTTTTCCTCTACAATTGCTTTTAATGTACTCAGATGGAAGAAATCCTCCGCATCCGTTTCGTACACAATCCTGCCGTAGCCGGACGGGTCATCCACTTCTGCCGAAATAACGGTACAGCCCCGTTTTTCGGAGGGCGTTCTCGGTGCCTCCCAGTCGAACACTTCAGGGTCTGTTTCCCCTGTCTGGTTCTGGATCACGAAAGCATTGCGGATCGTTTCCACATTGACAAACGGCGCATCTCCGTTCAGAATCAGTACATCACTGCCCCGATGCTTTTCCAGAAACGGAATCGCCATCATCACTGCATGACCGGTTCCCAGACGCTCCGGCTGGAAAACAGTTTCCACCTCAAACGGCAGTGTCTTCAGATAGTCCTCCACAAATTCTCTTTTGCTGCCGGTCACCACGCAGATATCTTTGATACCTGCCATCCGTACAGCATCTATCACCCATTTCAGCATCGGCTGAAACATAACCTCGCTGAGCACCTTCGGGCGATTGGAATGCATTCGTTTTCCCTCGCCGCCTGCAAGGATAATTGCGCTTGCATTTTTCATAAAGCACCTCCGTGTTGATGACCGATGTTTACCGGTCGTTTTATTTTCCTGAATGCCCGAGCCGCTTTTTGACGCTGAAAACAGCACCTGCCGCACAGGCCGTCAGCGGCATACCGCACAGTGATCTCCACAGAACATCTGCTGAATCTGCCCGGTACAGGGTAACCGTCAGAATCATCGGCAGCAGCAGCTGACACTGTCCCAGACAAGCACCATAAATCACTGCATTGACAGTGGAGCGCTTACTCATGGCGCCGGTGACAACTGCCGCAGCAGCATATACGGCTGCCACAATTGCCGCATCCGGAACCGGAAAATCCGCTGTCCTGCCGAACAGCATACGAGGCGTTGCCGCTGCCACGCCGCACAATTCCAAAGCAAGGCATAGCAATGCACCCACTGCAAACAACGCCAGGCACAGCTTTCTGTTGAGAATAATAATCGGTAATTTCATGCGTATCACGCCTTATTTTTTCTTATAGCCATCCTTAAGAGATACGCTGCGGTTAAAGACAAGCGCATCTCCCTTACTGTCCTTATCCATACAGAAATACCCCAGCCGCATGAACTGATAGCTCACCGGCATAGACGCACCCTCAACTGATTTTTCTATCTTGCAGTCCCTGAGCACATTCAGACTGTCGGGGTTGATATAATCAAGGAAATTCTTCTCTCCCACATCCGGCTCCGGATCCGTAAACAGGTTATCATACAATCTGGCCTCTGCATCCAGACAATTGGCAGCATCCACCCAGTGAACAGTACCTCTTACCTTTCTGCCGTCAGGTGTATCGCCGCCTCGTGTAGCCGGGTCGTATTCAGCATAAACCTCCACAACTTTTCCATTTTCATCCTTTTTGCAGCCGGTACATTTTACAATGTATGCAGATTTCAGACGTACCTCATTGCCGGGATAAAAACGGTTATAGCCCTTTACCTTTTCCTCCAGAAAATCCTCTGCTTCGATCCAGACTTCTCTGCTGAAGGTGATGGATCGGCTTCCATCCTCCGGTTTATTGGGATTGTTTTCTACTGCAAAGGTTTCACTCTGTCCTTGGGGATAGTTGGTAATAACCAGCTTCACCGGACGGAGGACACACATAACTCGTCTGGCATTGGTATTCAGGTCATCTCTCAGGCAATGCTCCAGAAAACTGTATTCTACTACACTGTTCGTTTTGGAAACGCCGATCTTTTCGCAGAAATTGCGGATAGAAGCAGGTGTATAGCCTCTCCTTCTCAGACCGCACAGCGTTGGCATTCTCGGATCATCCCAGCCGCTGACATAACCATCCTCTACCAGCTGACGCAGCTTGCGTTTGCTCATAACGGTATTATTGATACCCAGTCTGGCAAATTCGATCTGTCTTGGCTTAGCCGGAGCAGAAATATTATCAATTACCCAGTCATACAACGGTCTGTGCGCTTCAAATTCCAGTGTACAAAGGGAATGTGTAATACCCTCGATTGCATCCTCTATAGGGTGCGCAAAATCGTACATGGGATAAATGCACCATTCATTGCCGGTTCTGTGATGGGGCAGCTTATTGATACGGTAAATAACCGGATCACGCATACTGAAATTGCCGCTGGCTAGATCAATTTTCGCTCTCAGGGTCATTTTTCCCTCGTCAAATTCACCGCTTCTCATACGTGCAAACAAATCCAGACTTTCTTCTATAGGTCTGTCACGATACGGGCTGGTAGCGGGAGTCGTCAGATCCCCGCGGTTAGCTCTCATTTCCTCGGGTGTCAGCTCACAGACATAGGCAAGACCTTTCCGGATAAGCTCTACAGCAAAATCATACATCTGTTCAAAATAGTCCGATGCAAAATAGAATCTGTCCTCCCAGTCAAATCCCAGCCAGCGGATATCTTCTTTGATCGCATCAATGTATTCTACATCCTCTTTAGTCGGGTTGGTATCATCCATACGCAGATTGCAGATACCGTTAAATTTTTCCGCCATACCGAAGTCTACACAAATAGCCTTTGCGTGACCGATATGCAGATAGCCGTTCGGCTCCGGAGGGAAACGGGTATGTACCGTCTTACCCTCATATCTGCCCTTTTCGGCAATATCCTCTGTAATAAAATTTTCGATAAAGTTACCCGCAGTACCCTCTGTGGTTATCATATCTTCTGCCATTTTTCTTTCCTCCTTAAATTGCAGCATCACGTCCGGGAATCAATCGTCCTGACCTGCAATGCCGCTCAAACGATCTCTGACCTCCATCAGTGCAAAACCAAGCCGGTTCTCGCCCTTCCACGCCAGCGGATTTCCGATACCCGGTTCAGATTTTGCCATTCCGATTCCCCAGATCTGATCATAGGGACTTGCCTCCACCAGCACCCTGTTGCCGGTTTGCAGCAGATATTGCTTCAACGGCTCATTCTGAGAAAACTTTGCCAGATTGCCGTTTACAACAATTTCCGATTTATGCTGATCCCATACTGCGGAATCAAAATGCCTGATCTGTCTGCCCAGTGCCTTATTTTCACCGGGATGATTCGCCTGCATAATCTTCGCCAGTACTGCTTCGTCACCAAACAGCCTTGCCTTTTGTGCCATCATATACTGTTCGGCGGTATGATACGTAATGCCGTCTGCTGTAAAAGTACATTCATACCACTGACTGAAACAGGTACTGGTAATTTCGTTATCATTTTTCTTGTGACCCCAGAAAAAGATGTATTTAAAATGCTTTCCCTGTTGATACTGTTTTCTGAGTTCTTCTATGTTCACAGTCATACCTCCATTCCAATTTTTAACCGGGATAAAAGAGGCAGCAGCCGTAAATTTTTATGACAGCTTTTTCAGACCCTGATGCAGTCTTCTGAGGGATTCCTCTCTGCCCAGGATATCCAGTATTTCCACTGCGCCGCCCGGTGTAACGGTCATACCGGAAGCCGCAATACGTACAGGCCACATAGCGGTACCATTTTTGACGCCCAGCGTCTGTGCAAGCCCGATCAGGCAGTCATGAATACTGTCATGGTTCCATTGCGGCAGTGCCTCCAGTGCATCCACACCTGCCTGCAGTAATCCCGGTACATTTTCAAGGGTTGTTTTGCTTTTCTTATTCACGAACAGCTCTTTGTCATAGGCAGGCTGCTCTGCAAAAAAGGCGATTTTTTCGGGTATTTGTGTCAGCCTGGTGGTTCTCTGCTGCAGAATAGACGCCAGCTTGACATAATCGTATGCCTTGTCGCCCAGTGCCTGTTGAAAATAAGGCTTTGCTACCTCTGCAAATTGTTCAACCGTCATTGCCTTGATGTATTCGCCGTTAAACCATTCCAGCTTGTCATAGTCAAATACAGCCGGTGACTTGCTGATACCGTCAATAGAGAAATTCTCCGCCAATTCTGCCAGCGTAAACATTTCACGGTTATCCTTTGGCGCCCATCCCAGCAATGCGATATAATTAATGATTGCCTCCGGCAAAAAGCCTGCTTTCACAAGGTCTTCAAAGCTGGTTGCACCGTGACGCTTTGACAGCTTGGAAATGGAACCGTCATCATTCTTGCCCATTATCAGCGGCAGATGGATATAGGTGGGTATTTCCCAGCCGAATGCTTCATACAGCAAATTATACTTCGGTGTGGATGAAAGGTACTCGCTGCCCCTTACCACGTGGGTAATGTTCATCGTATGGTCGTCAATTACATTGGCGAAATTATAGGTGGGGAATCCGTCCGCTTTAATCAGAATCTGATCCTGCAATTCCTCATTTTCTACAGAGATCGTGCCGTATACCGCATCCTCAAAGGTTGTCGTACCCTCCAGCGGCATCTTCTGACGGATAACAAAGGGCGTACCCGCATCCAGCAGTGCCTGTACTTCCTCATCAGAAAGGTTGCGGCAATGTCTGTCATATCCTGCACCCGGGTCGTCGCTGTTGGCACGCAGTCCATCCAGCCTTTCCTTGGTGCAGAAGCACCTGTACGCATGACCGCTGTCCAGCAGCTGCTGTGCATATGGCATATACAAGTGTTTTCTTTCACTCTGCACATAGGGACCGTACTGTCCGCCAACATCCGGACCCTCATCATGCCGCAGTCCTGCTTCTTTCAGTGTATTGTAAATGATGTCAACTGCACCCTCGACCTTTCTTTCCTGGTCTGTGTCCTCAATCCTCAGCACAAAGTCACCTCCCAGTGACTTTGCAATCAGATACTCATACAGTGCCGTCCTCAGATTGCCCACGTGCATAAACCCTGTCGGACTTGGCGCAAATCTCGTTCTTACCTTTTTTTCTTCCATCTCTGTATCCTCCTCTTATGTTGGGGCTTTGCCCCAAACCCTACCAGAGGCTCTGCCTCTGGACTCCGGCAGGGACGCTGTCCCTGCACCCTGCCAGGGCTGCTCGCCCTGGACCTCGGCAGGGGGTGACCCCCTGCACCTGCATACATTCAGCGTTTTTCATTCATCCGCTGTTCTTTATTTCAACAAGCATTCCTTCGTCCGTGTCACAGGAACGTGGATGCACGGATGCATGATTATGTACAGAAGCACAACACAACTGCACCACTACAATCAGCACTATTATAGTTAATAGAACCGCCACTATGTACACGATTAAAGGAATCTTTGTCAAGAACCGACCGTAACCACCACCATGATGTTTCTTTTACACGGCTCATATCACTATCAAACAAAGATTGGTAATATACTGCGTCCCTTTCATCATACCCGTTCCATCCAAAAACCTCTTTTACTGATGGAATCCATAGATAATCGTTTATCGGTACATTAGTGGCAGATCGTCCACGGACATCCATACTATAACTATATTTCTTAACCTGTTTCAGGGTTGTTCCGACAATATCAGGTATTAATAACTTAACTGTTTCGTCAAGATACTTTCTCATCTCCGTATATTGCCATCCACCAATTGTACCTGTTCCGACCGTAGGTTTGAATTTAGTTTCTCTCCTTCTGGGATTCATACGATGCTTTGTTTTCAGCACATTCCGGCTCATCCATGTAATAGCAGCCCTGCCGCTGCCGTCTGCAAGGGGTTCGGCATCAAAGCCAGCTATCTGCATTTCAATAATACCCTCACTGCCCAAGTCAAGCGGCTTATAATTACCGATCTGATACTTTTCACGATAGGAACCATCCTCTATAGATGCAAGAATTACTTCCCAGCTATCGCTTATTTCCTTCTCTATTTTTCTGCCAGCCACCAGCAGGGCAAATGCAGAGCGGTCTATTTTTACAGAAACAGCCGGTTTCTTCTGTTCCGGTTTTTGTACTTCTGTCTGAGATGAATTTACCGGTCGGGAAACGGTACCTTCCAGACGCACGATTCTTTCCGTAAGCTGTCGTATCTGTTTATCCTGTTGCCGTATCCGTTCATCCTGTTGATCAAGCCGCAGGAGTAGCTGCTCCCAGTCCTTTTGGTTTACCTGAATCATATTTGCCGGCAGAATTTGTGAAACTGCGTTCTGAAAAACAGCCTGTTTTTCGTTGTCTGTCAGCATATACAATGTTCTGTATTTCTGTGCCATTGACTTACCCCTTTCTTAAAATTCTCTCCCGGACATCCGGATTATGTACAGAAGCCCAACACTACACTGCCAGTAATATTCGCATAACGATTGGTAATATAACCGCTGCTGCCCACACCGTAGAAAGCATTATTGCTGCTATTATCAACAGATCGCAGCCACCACCACGAAGCTTTTTTACTGCGGCTTTTATTATTATCAAACATGGAGCGATAATATACAGCAGATTTTTCCTCAAGATCACGTTCTCCGGTAACCTCCCTTACAGACGGTATCCAAAGATAATCTGACGTTTCTGCATTATAAAGCATTTTTTTGTTAATAGTTCTGCTCGAACTGTATTTTTTCACTTTTTTAACAGCATTTCTGACAACAGCGGGCATAAGCGGTTTTATTGTCTGATCAAGATAGGTTCTCATTTCAGACGTTTTCCATCCTCCAATTGCTCCTGTACCAATTTTGCCTTTTTGAATATCAGGATTCATACAATGCGTTGTTTTCAGACCGTTTCGGCTGATCCATGTAATTGCTGCCATGCCGCTGCCGTCTGCAAGCGGTTCGGCATCAAAGCCGGCTATCTGCATTTCAACAATTCCCTCACTGCCCAGATCAAGAGGTTTATAATTGCCTATCGCATACTTTGTACGATAAGAACCATCCTTTATAGATGCCAGTATCTGTTCCCAGCTGTCGGATATTTCTTTCACTTCTTTCTTGCCGTCTACCAACGGCTGAGCAGCAGGCGGCTTGGGTGCTGATGGCTGAGCAACAGGCTGGTCAACTTTCTGATGAACGGAATCATAGAGAAATTCTGTCATTTTATAAAGCTGCTGTACCTTTTTTTCCTGATCATCAAGCCGACTATCATTTTTTGATTGAAGTGATTTGATATTTTCGAGTGATGACGCAGTCGATTCATAAAGATAGTCAGCCATTTTCTGGAGCTGTTGTATTTCTTTCTTATGCTCATCCATTGAAGAAGTAGATTCGTGAAGATAATCTGCCATCTTCTGGAGCTGTTTAGTCTTTTTCTCCTGCTCGTCCATTGTTTGGGTTATTTGCTCCAGCTTTTCTGTCAGCAATACCTGTGCCTGACCCTGTTCATCAAGACGGCTGTTGTTTTTTGACTGGAGTGCGTTAATATTTTCAAGTGATGATGCAGTAGATTCGTAAAGATAATCTGCCATTTTCTGGAACTGTCTGATCTTTTTCTCCTGCTCATTCACTGTCCGGGTAATCTGCTCCAGCTTTTCTGCCAGCATTGTCTGCGCCTGACTTTGTTCGTCCAGACGGAGCAAAAGCTGCTGACAGGTTTTTCTGATTTCAGTAATTTCCTTTGCGGATGAAGTATCAGGAAAAATGCTTTTCATCATTTCCTGTTTATCCTTAGCAGACAAAGGATACAGCGTACGAATTTTCACAACTATAACCCCCCTCTCCGATGATCATTTATATAAATAACGGATGAATTGTTTTATTATGCATTGTGCATTATATAGTTTGCACCCGAAACGATTACGCCTCGGGTGCGGTGATATGCTAAACAACAACCAACTTATTTAATTACTCTTACACGGATTACGCCGTCAATCGCTGCGATTTTTGCCTTAGCAGCTTCATCAACATCATTAGCAACGTCAAGAATGGTATATGCATAATCCTTTCTGGACTTGCTGTCCATGCTTTCGATATTATTACCTGTTTCAGAAAGTGCAGCTGTCACAGTAGAAAGAATGTTCGGGATATTCTTATGAATCACGCAGACTCTTTCTGCACCTGTGCGGGGCATTCCCACGTTCGGCAGTGTAACAGAGTTCTTGATATTACCGTTCTCAAGAAAATCCTTGATTTCATCGGCAGCCATTGCCGCACAGTTATCCTCTGATTCCGGTGTGGATGCGCCCAGATGAGGTGTAACGATAACTCCATCCTCGCCAAGGATATCATCTGTAGCAAAGTCGGTGGTATACGCAGCTACCTTGCCGTCCTTGATAGCAGCCAGAACATCAGCAGAATTCACCAGATCTGCACGGGAGTAGTTGATGATGCGAACGCCGTCCTTCATCTTTGCGATGTTTTCAGCATTAATCACACCCTTTGTATCGGGAGTGAGCGGAACATGAACAGTGATATAATCACTCTCTGCAAAAATCTCATCCAGTGATACAACGTGCTTTACCTTGCGGGAAATCATCAGCGCATTGTCAACGGACAGGAAGGGGTCATATCCCACAACTTCCATGCCGAGAGATACGGCTGCATTGGCAACCAGAATACCAATTGCACCCAGACCAACAACACCCAGTGTCTTGCCCTTGATTTCAGGACCAACAAACTGGCTTTTGCCCTTTTCGACCATCTTGCCGACAGCATCGCCGTTGCCCTTGAGGGTCTTTGCCCACTCGATACCGTTTACAACCTTTCTGGAGCTGATCAGCAGAGCTGTAATTACCAGTTCCTTAACTCCATTGGCGTTTGCGCCCGGTGTATTGAAAACAACAATACCCTTT
>CACZSU010000048.1 GCA_902783855.1 uncultured Ruminococcus sp. | reverse complement strand
TGAACGCGTCAGTCGCTACGCCGGCGTGCCGCCGGTGTCACTGCTCTCGTTCGGATTCCTTGACCCGTCTGCTATTGCATCTCTCACGTGTGGGCTTGACTTGTATTAGTTTTCAACGCTTCGCTCTGGTTATAGCCTGAACATATTTACACCCGCGGAGTACACTTAACAGCACACGGCTTTTACGCAGCTTATTTTGGTTGGCAGTCACTCTGTGTGCCAACTAATTTTACACTGATCACCAAGCCCCACGGAAATCAATTTTGCCAGCACGTCCCTGGGGGAAACCCTTTCCTTAAATCGAATTTTGTAAGTAATTCAGCTCTTTATTTTTATCTGTTATGAAGAATAATATTGTGAACAAAGAAGAAAAACCGTTGAGAATACAGACACATTGTTGTATAATAGAAGGTGACCGGATTATGTCATAATGGTTGACCATTCACTGAGTATGCTGCCGTCCGCCGCAGAATATACAAAGACCATATCATCCTTGGTTTCAGCAATATATGCCACTACCGGCGACTGCTTGTATTCCTGCGTGTCCCATATCACTTTTTCAATGGTCTGAACAGAAGGGTTCTTTCTTCGGATTGCTCCTGCATCCAGCAACCCGTCCAGATGAATGGATTGTAATGTTTTTTCGCTGATGATATCCGCTTCTACCATACAGATCATCTGGTTTTCTGTATCTACCAACACATTTACACCTGAACTATAAAAACGGATGCCGCCGTAATATTGACTGTAATAATACCGGTCATCACTTCTTTTGGAAGGTACTTCTGTCAGTTGCTGCTTCGGATTCACCAAACCAAGCACCGAACGAACCATCATCAGCTGCTCTGTTACCGCCTTTTCGCTGCTTACAGGAGAACGATTGATGTTTCCATCTACCAGCGTGTGCTGTTCGTTGTCATGGACAATGGAGAAATCCTCGTTATCCTCATTCATTTCATACAGCATTTCCTCGGTATATTCAAATGTCACAGGCACCTCGTATTCCGTATAGTACGGCAACGATTCCTCAGGGACATCCGCTTCGGATATAACCGATTGCCCGCTTGCATCCGGAGCTTCCGTGCCTGGCAGCTGACATCCTGCCAGACATATCATCGGCAGACATAATACGATTATCCATTTCCGCATTTTGCTCACTCCTTTTCTTTATATACTGATAATCTTCCTGTAACGCAAAGGTTACAGCCATATTCAGATTTTTGCTGTTTCATTGCAGCAGCCACTCAAACTCAAAAGACGAACGTCTTTTTACATATAAACATAAACGGAGGTATTTCTATGCAGACAGAAAAACTCATTCAAACAGCTCTTAACGAGAAAAAGCCAGACCTGGTTCTCAAAAACGGCAAGGTCGTCAATGTCTTCACCGGTGAGATCCTGTCAACCGATATTGCCATTACAGACGGCGTCATTGTCGGTATGGGCAGCTATCAGGGCATCAGAGAAACCGATCTGGGCGGACGCTATGTCATACCGGGGCTTATCAATGCCCATGTTCACGTAGAATCCTCTATGGCATCCCCGGAAGTATATGCAATGGAGGAACTGCGCCAGGGGACTACCACGATTATCACTGACCCCCATGAAATTGTCAATGTCAGCGGTATGACCGCTATTTCCGATATTCTCAAAGCATCCGAACGGGCTGTTGTCAATTATTATGTCATGCTTCCCTCCTGTGTGCCATCCACCCCCTTTGAGCATTCAGGCGCTGTTCTGGAGGCAGAGGATCTGGCTTATTTCAAGCATCATCCCAATGTTCTCGGGCTGGGTGAAATGATGAACGCTGTCGGCGTACTGAATCGGGACGAGGTTGTTATGCATAAACTGTCTGCCTTCTCCGATCAGATAGTAGACGGTCATTTCCCTATGGGCAGCGGAAAGGAACTCAATGCCTATGTTTCCGGCGGCATCGGTACCGATCATGAAAGCATCTCCTTTGAAGAAGCCCTTGAAAAATTGCGGACAGGCATGGCTGTCCTGATCAGAGAAGGCTCCGCCTGTCACAATCTGGACGCCATCATACAGGGTATTGTTGAAAATCACATTGATACCTCTCACCTTGCCTTCTGTACAGATGATAAGCATCTCGCTGCCATCCGTCAGGAAGGCTCTATCCGCTACCATCTCAAACGCTCTGTACAGCTTGGTCTGGATCCGGTCAGGGCTGTACAGATTGCCACTATCAATGCTGCCCGGATTTACGGCCTGAAGCATATCGGCGCTGTCGGCATCGGCTACAAGGCAGATATGCTTGTGGTGAATGATCTGCGCGATTTTGAAATACATACCGTTTATAAAGACGGTAAAACCATTGACGAACTGGAACCGGTGCAGACTATGACATACAGCCGTCAACTGATCAGTCCGGTCAATTTCGCCTCGCTGGACACCAATACCTTCCGTATTCCGGAGGCGGATTCCTACTCAGTGATCGGTATTGTCAACCATCAGATTGTTACCCAGAAACTACTGTACAGCGCTGCGGAACTCAAAAGAGGACTGGCTGACGGCAGCGTCAACAAAATTGCTGTCATAGAACGGCACCATGCCACCGGCAACCACGGCGTAGGCTATATCTTCGGCTACGGCAATATCCATGGAGCAGTGGCATCTACCGTTGCACACGACAGCCATAACATCGTGGTGATCGGCGATAACGACAGAGATATGTTTCTTGCCTGTGAGGAACTGAAAAAAACAGGCGGCGGCTATATCCTTGTCAGCGGCGGAAAGGTCACAGGCAGTCTGGCGCTGCCCTTAGGCGGTCTAATGAGCCTCAAAAAAGCAGATGACCTGATCAGCGAACTGGATCTGATCATTCAGAAAGCCTACGCTATGGGTGTCAATCCAGAGATTGATCCGTTTATTACATTATCCTTTATGGCACTGCCTGTGATTCCGGAGCTGCGAATCACGGACGGCGGGTTGTTTGACGTGACCCGGTTTACATTTCTGAAATAAAAGCGGCAAAGCTCCCCATGCACCAGAACGCATGGGGAGCAAATTATACCGTCGGATTGCCGCAAGATTATTTTTCCCTGCCAAGGAGCTTGTCAACAGAAACTTCAAGAATATCAGCAAGGGCTACCAGCTCAATATCTGTCACATAACGGATCTGACCTTCCAGTTTGGACAGTCCTGAAGCATTCATGTCTACGCCTCTGACCTGAAGCTGCGCAAGAAGCTCTTTTTGCTTCATGCCTTTTCTTTTGCGGATTTCCTCTACCCGGACACCGATCAGATTACGGTTGCCGAGCGCTTGCTTACGCAATCTCATGGATTACACCTCACTAAAACATTAACGATTAAATGATTCACCTGTAAAGATTATAAAATATGGGTAAAAAAATAACAATTGCCAATATGCAAAAATATCATTGTTGAAACTTATACAACTTATAAACTATCATCGGTTTTTTAAACAAATATTTATGTTGAATCTTGTGCACAATAGTTTTGATTCTGTATAATTTGGATAAATATAATAATTATTTTTCAACAAATCGTTTATTATTCCATATTTTAATCCTTCAAAAATATGAATACTTTATGAACATAATGTAAATTTTTTTAAAGTGTTTTTATATTTATAATTTAGAATTATCACAAAGAAATAAGCAAAAAAATAGAAATTTGAAGAAATTTGTCATTCTCTATTGACAAAATAGAAATGATAGTATATAATTGATATTATCAAATAGATTTTTACAAAGGAGGACTTCTTATGAAAAAACATCCGAATCCCCAAGCAATCACTCAGGAATTCCTTACCCTGACCCATACTCTGTATGCCGACAAAACGGTTTCCATTCCGGCTGACGCTTTCAGCCGCACCGTGCATATCGCTGTTGATATGATCAACGGCTTTGTCAAGGAAGGTACGCTGGCAAGTCCGGAGGTACTGACGATCAATCCGGATGTCGCTGCATTTGCATCTGTATGTGAAACTGCGGGCATACAGAACCTCGCCCTTTGTGATTGTCATCCCGCACAGTGCAGCGAATTCCTGACCTATCCTGTTCACTGTGTCAGCGGCACAAGAGAAAGTGAGCTGACAGATGAACTGAAGGCTGCGGCAGACTTCCGCATTTTCCCCAAGCTCAGCGTTAACGGCTGGCTGGAGCCGGATTTTCAGCAGTATATTCTTGATCAGGGATTTGACACCTTTATCCTGACGGGAGATTGTACGGATATGTGTGTGCTTCAATTGGCGCTTTCTCTGAAAAGCGGACTGAACCGCATTAACCGTCCTACCCGGGTGATCATTCCCACCGATCTGGTTGCCACCTGCGGTTTGCCCACCAGAAGCGCTGCTGCCGGAGAACTGGCAGCGCTGACAGTGATGCAGAGCAACGGAATTGAAATCGTACAGGCGATCCGCCTGACTGACTGATTGGAGGAGGCATTGTTATGACATACTTAAAAAACAACCTGACGCTATTAACCGATTTTTATGAGCTGACGATGGCGGGCGGCTACTTTGAAGAAAATATGCAGGATACTATTGCAACTTTTGATATGTTTTACCGCCGCAATCCTGACAAAGGCGGATTTGCAGTTATGGCAGGTCTGGAGCAGGTGGTGGATTATCTGAAAGATTTGAAATTCACGGATGCAGATATTGACTTTTTACGGGAGAAGGGTATTTTCAGTGAAGCGTTTCTGGAGTATCTCCGTCATTTCAACTTTACCTGTGATGTGTGGGCAGTGGAAGAAGGCACACCCATCTTTCCGGGAGAACCAATCGTCACGGTTCGGGGACCTCTCATTCAGACACAACTGGTAGAAACTATGATTTTGCTGACCATCAATCATCAGAGCCTGATTGCGACAAAGGCAAGCCGCATTGTCCGTGCAGCAGCAGGCAGGGCTGTTATGGAATTCGGTTCCAGAAGGGCGCATAGCTACGATGCAGCCGTTTACGGTGCAAGGGCTGCTTATATCGGCGGCGTTGCAGGTACAGCCTGTACGATTGCCGACAGGGATTACGGTATTCCCGCACTGGGTACTATGGCGCATAGCTGGATTCAGTCTTTTGATAACGAATATGACGCTTTTGCTGCCTATGCAAGACGCTATCCCAATAGCTGTACACTGCTGGTAGATACGTACAATGTACTGAAATCGGGTATACCAAATGCGATCCGGACATTTGACACCATTCTCAAACCACTGGGATGCCGGCCGAAGGGCATCCGCATTGACAGCGGCGATATCACCTATCTCGCCGGAAAAGCAAGAAAAATGCTGGATGAAGCAGGATATCCGGATTGTGCTATTTGTGCTTCGAATTCGCTGGATGAATATATTATCAAGGATATGCTGCGCCAGGGTGCGCCCATTGACAGCTTTGGTGTGGGTGAACGTCTGATCACTGCCAGCAGCGAGCCGGTTTTCGGAGGCGTGTACAAGCTGGTATCTGTCTGCCGCAATGGTGTAGAAACACCGAGAATTAAAATAAGCGAAAATGTTGCAAAAATCACTAATCCCTGCCGGAAAGACCTGTACCGTCTGTATGACAAGGAAAGCGGAAAAGCACTTGCCGATGTCATAACCCTTTTCGGTGAAACCATTGACGATACCAGACCTTATACTATTTTCGACCCTGAACACACCTGGAAACGAAAAACGCTGGAAAACTTCCGCTGCGTCAATCTGCGCAGACAGATTTTTGAAAACGGCAAATGCATTTATCAGTGCCCGCCCCTTAAAGCAATCCGTGAGCGTTACGCACAACAGCTTACCACACTCTGGGACGAGGTCCGTCGCTTTGAAAATCCCCACACTTACTACGTCGATCTCTCTCAGAAATTATGGGATACCAAAGACAGGCTGCTTCACGGCAGCCGCTGATCCCGGATATCTTTTGAAGCTACTCCGGGTTAATCCCTTTCCTAAATAATTTTTTGCTTCGTACAATAGTAGTGAGATGCATATATTAGCCCGCTAATTCAAAGCAGAACCGCTATAAACCGAAACCAGACTTAGCGAATAAACTCCCCTCTGCTACTCTGTAAAGTACCCCTTGAAATGAGGTGAGCGAGGACGCCCCGGCACTGCCGGGGCACCGCAGCGTGACAGGGCTACGACCCAGTCCGTCTATCATCCGTAAGGACAATAGGCGGGCGGAAAGCCAGGAGGGGAGTTAAGGAAAAGGGATTTTCCAAAGGTGAAGACCTTAAGAGGGGCAACCAATACACGGCAAGCCCACAAAGTGGAGCCGGACAGTATGAAGGGTCAAAAGATTCGACCGAGAGCATCGGGAGCGCCGGCTCGGC
>CACZSU010000047.1 GCA_902783855.1 uncultured Ruminococcus sp. | reverse complement strand
TGTATGATTATGGCTTTTCATTGGTAGAGCGTGTGACGCTGTGTGATACGGACAGGCGCATACAAACAGCCGTTGTAGGGGATGCATCCGGACAGACGGAATTGATGCCGCAGCAGGCACTGACGACTGTTTTGCGCAAAAACCGTGACAGTCAACCGGAGGAAGTGATCTATGCACCGCATTTTATTTATGCGCCGGTTGTAAAGGGCAGAACCTATGGACGAATTGTCTATCGGATGAACGGAAAAGAAATTGCGTCCTGCCGGCTGGTCGGCAGTGAATGACGGAAAGGTGAGAAAATGGAAAAGGAAAGCAATCTGATCAGAGTACAGAAAATCATTGCAGATGCGGGCATTTCTTCCCGCCGCAAGGCAGAGGAACTGATTGAACGGGGGGCTGTTACCGTAAACGGCAGAAAAGCCCGTCTGGGCGATAAAGCTGACCCGTATAAGGATAAGATAACGGTAGCCGGCAGGGAAATCAGTCTGCGTAAGGATGCCAAAAAATATTATATCATGCTGCATAAGCCGAGAGGATTTATCACAACCATGAATGACGAGGGCGGCAGAAAATGTGTGGCAGAACTGGTGGACGATATTCCCGCCAGGCTCTTTCCTGTGGGACGGCTGGACAGGGAATCGGAGGGTATGCTGCTGATGACGAATGACGGAAATTTTGCCAATCTGATCAGCCATCCGTCTACACATTTTGCCAAAACCTATCGTGTAACGGTCAGACCAAGGATAACAGAGGATCAGCTTACAAAAATTACAACGGGTGTGATTGTGGAGGGCAGGATGTCCATGCCGGCTTCTGTCCGTGTAGTGAAATCTGAACAGGACAGAACCGTACTGGAAATCGTTCTGGAAGAGGGCAGAAACCGCCAGATTCGTAAAATGTGCGAAGCCGTAGGATTGGAAACCGCCCGGCTGAAACGGATTGCGATCGGACCGTTGAAGCTGGGGATGCTCCAGCCCGGCAAATGGAGAGAACTGAAACCGGACGAACTGAGAAGCATCCACGCTTATCACAAAAAACTGCAATCAAAAAAGGATTCGTGATCAATAAAAGTTCGGAAACTGGAATTGCATTCAGCAAAGAGCGCCGAGCCGGCGCCCCCTTACACTCTCAGTTAAGTTAAGCGCCCGCCTGCTTCTGAACTCCGTTGTGTGGCAGAGGCTGTGGGGCTATTGCGTAAGCTCCCCTTAGTCACTAAAGCGCTTTTTGCCGAAAAAATATTAATTTTTCATACTTCACTCCTGATGGGCAAATATTTAAATTTTCTGCAATAAACACTTGAAATCTGCCTTGCTTTGGTGTATAACGACTTGTGGTGTAATTAGGTTTGGTCATATATCTATTATACCAAAAAGCAACCGACTTCCAAATATCAACTCGGAGGTCGGTTGGCTTTTTTTCTTGGGACTTTTTTCACAGCCTCTTTCCCCAGGGAAGTGCTGGCAAAATTGATTTCCGTGGTAGCTAATCTGAGCTACTTGTATTTTGGGAAAGAAAGGTGTATAATGAGAAATGGATGCGGATAGCAGTATCCGCATGAGTGAAAGTGTAAAGGAGAGAAATGACATGACGAGAATTGATATTTTTTCGGGCTTCCTGGGTGCCGGAAAAACAACCCTGATTAAAAAGCTCATCAAGGAAGGCTATGAAAATGAGCAGTTGGTGCTGATCGAAAACGAATTCGGTGAAATCGGTATTGACGGCGGTTTTCTGAAAGAGGCTGGTATTCAGATTAATGAGATGAATTCCGGCTGTATCTGCTGTTCGCTGGTCGGCGATTTCAGAGAGGCTCTGACTAAGGTTCTGGATGAATATCATCCTGACAGAATCCTGATCGAGCCGTCAGGCGTGGGAAAGCTGTCCGATGTTATCAATGCAGTAAAAAGCGTTGCAAGTGAAGATGTCAAACTGAACAGCTTTATCACGGTTGCTGATGCAACCAAGGTTAAGAGCTATATGAAGAATTTCGGCGAGTTCTACAATAACCAGATTGAGTTTGCCAGCACGATTATTCTCAGCCGTACTCAGAATGTTTCAGAGGAAAAGCTGGCAAAGGCAATCGACATGATCAAAGAACATAATACCAAGGCTTCTATCGTAACTACTCCCTGGAATGATATCAGCGGCAAACAGATTCTGTCTGCAACAGACGGAAAGGCTTTGCTGACGGTTGATGATGTAAAGGCAGAGGAGGAACATCATCACCACCACCATCATCACGAGGATGGCGAGGAGTGCCACTGCCATGACCACGAGCATGAGCATGACCACGACCACGAGCATGACCATGAGCACGACCACGAGCATGACCACGAGCACGAGCATCACCATCACCATGAAGACGGTGAGGAATGCCATTGCCATGATCATGAACATCATCATCACGACCACGATCATCATCATCACCACCACGCAGACGAAGTCTTTACCAGCTGGGGTGTTGAAACTGCAAAGAAGTTTACCATGGATGAGATCAGATCCATTTTAGCAGCTTTTTCGGATACAGAGCAGTATGGCTTGATTCTTCGTGCAAAGGGAATTGTAGCTGGTAAGGACGGAGAATGGATTCACTATGATTTTGTTCCCGAAGAAGTGGATGTCAGAACAGGCAGCGCAGATTATACAGGTCGTATCTGTGTAATCGGCTCCAAGCTGAATGAGGAGGCACTGAAGGCACTGTTCGGTGTCTGATAGCACCAAAAAAGAAGGAGAGTGAAGCGGTATGGCAGAGATACCGGTATACTTGTTTTTAGGCTTCCTTGACGGAGGAAAGACGAAATTTATTCATGATACCCTGTGCGACAAGCGCTTCCAGAACGGTGAGAAAACGCTGTGTGTGCTGTTTGAGGACGGCGATGAGGAACTGGATCCTGCCGCATATACCGGCGGCAGTGACGCTGTAACGGTGGTAGTGGCTGACGGTAAAGAAAATCTGAACCAGAAGTTCCTGAGCGATTGCCTCAAAAAAAGCGGGGCAGAGCGTGTCATGATCGAATATAACGGTATGTGGCTGTCGCAGGAGCTGGGGGCTGCATTGCCGAGAAACTGGCAGATTTATCAGATTATGATGTTTGCCGATGCCAATACCATTCTGTCGTATAACAATAATATGCGGCAGCTGGTGTATGATAAGCTGAATCTGGCAGAGGTAGTTTTCTTTAACCGATGCCCTCAGGGGGTAGATAAAATGCCGCTGCATTCCCTTGTCAGACAGGTCAGCCGAAGAACAGCCATCGTCTATGAATATGCAGACGGTACAATGGAAAATGATGATATCGTTGACCCGCTGCCCTATGATATGGATGCGCCCGTTGTGGAAGTAAAGGATGAGGACTTTGGTCTGCTGTATATGGATGCAATGGAAAATCCGGATAACTATGATGGAAAGACACTGCGGTTTAAGGCTATGACCGCAAGAAGTCCCCGTTTGCCCAAGGGCACCTTTGTCGGCGGCAGAAACGCTATGACCTGCTGTGCAGAGGACATTCAGTTTGTAGGCTTTCTGTGTCACTGGGCAAGAACCGATTCTGTACGCAACAGAGGCTGGTATTATGTGACTGCCAAGGTTAAATCCGTACAGGACCCTGTATTTAACGGTCAGAAGGGACCTATGCTGTTTGTCAATGAGGTAAAATCTGCTCCAAAACCGGAAGAAGAAGTGGTATATTTCGGCTGATGCCGGCATCCGGTTATAAAAATACTCCCGAATTGCTGTTGGGCAATCCGGGAGCTTTTTTTTATGATGCATTGTAAATAAACGTGTACAGTCTGTTTTTTTCCAGTTCCGTATCGGCGATTACCAGGGATTGACCGCAATGATCAAAATAGGCATCGTAATAGTTGTCACTGGTAGGCAGCCTGTATTCCTGTTTATCATAGCCAAAGGCAGTGACAAGTTCAAAGCCTTTTCCAGTAACGGCAATCGGATCCATATTGGTGGACAGGTGACCGGATACGGCATAAATGGTTCCCAGCATGGTGAATGGGTTCGACTGGCTCAGCCTTGAGAAAACATTGTTCAACACAATCCGCTGGCGCTGTGTGCGGTCAAAATCAGAGCCTGCACTGTCCCTGTCACGGGCATACCACAGTGCCTGACGGCCGTTTAAATGAACAAGAGCGGTATAATATCCTTCGTTATTGAGGTTATAAGACAGCGTATCCTTTTTCAGCTCGTCTTCATCATCTGTCTGGTGATTCTTATGGGACTGCCAGTTAATATAGGCAACCTCGTCATAGGTCAGCTCCAGATCAATGCCGCCTACAGAATCAATAATATCTGTAAAGCTCTCAAAATCAACGGTCATATAATAATCAATCCGGATGCCAAAGTTATATTCAATGGTTTCGACTGCCAGCTTCGGACCGCCGATGGAATAGGCAGCATTGAGCTTGTTTTCTCCATTATTCGGAATCGTTACGTAGATATCCCGCATAAAAGATGTCTGTTTCAGTTGGCGGGTGTTTTTATCCATACTGAGCAGTATCATAGAATCCGCTCTGCCCCGTTCGCCTTCCTGATGATTGTCTTCGCCGAATACCAGAATATTGGTAATATCAGGGTTTTCCTTCAGAACAATCCCATTCGCCTCTGCAACAGAATGATCAACCGTTTCACCGGTATAGTGTATTCTGCCAAGAACCAGTATCAAATAAACCAGTATTGTCAGGATTGCGACCAGAAACAGTATCAGAAGGAATTTCAGGAAAAATCTGCCCTTTCGCTTTTTCTTATAGGGAGGGTAGCGTCCGGTCATCCCCTGCTGCGGATAATAGCCGCCATTCTGCATAGGCATCCGTCCACGGTAAGGCGTAGGCGGCATGACGATGGGGGCATCATCATCAGAAAAACCATCACCATAGTTCAATCTGCTGCTGTCGCTGTAAATTTCGTTTTCGTTCAAGTATATCACTTCCCTGATTATGAATTTTGTTTCCCGCCTCGGCTGACCGAAACGGGAAACAAAGTATGTTGGTAATATGCAGTTGTTCGTTTAGTATTCCTGATAATCGCCGCCGGTCTGGTCACCGGTTGTATCCTCCGGCTGCTGTACCTCGCTGTCCGGATTGCTCTCAGCAGTCTGGTCAGTGCTGCTTTCCGCTGTGTCAGAAGCAGTAGAGGTATCAGAAGTCTTGCTGGTCTTCTTCGATTCCTCCGAAGCCTGTGCAGCAGAAGCAGCAGCCTGGGCAGCCTCTGCATCCTGTTCTTCCTGGCTTTTCAGTCTGTTGACATCGCTGAATACGAAATCCGCAATCTTGGAACGGAAATCCTGCCAGTTCAGAATCAGAATAGCGGCAACCCAATCGCCGTCCACATAAACGGGGTTGACATACGGGTCAGAATAAACATAATCTGTATCATAATTCTTGACGTCAGGTGCTGACTGAGAAACAATCGGGAATTTGAGATATCTGGAAATATTCTGGGCCAGAGAAAGAATTTCCGAGGATTTCAGGTTTGTCGTCAGCATAGAGCCGATCTCTGAAAGTGTATCGAGCAGGGTAGAGGTATCTGCTTCCTTGATCTTATTGATGAGGATGCTGATAACCGTTCTCTGACGGAGCGTTCTCACATAGTCGTCGCCGCTGCAGATGCCTTCCTCACCACGGTTTCTTGCGTGCCAGAGTGCCTGTCTGCCGTTAAGATGAACGGTAGTAACCTCCTCACCCTTGCTGTTAGGCTTGTAGGTATAGCTGTAGGCATCGAGTTCGTTACGGGTTTTTGCCTGGCCGTTGGACCATGTCTGCCAGTCAATATAATCGACTTCCTCCTGGGTCAGTTCAATATCAATGCCGCCCAGCTTATCAATAATGTTTTTGAAGCTCTTGAAGTCGACAATTGCATAACGGTCGATCTGCATACCGAAGTTTGCCTGGATGGTCTTGACGGTTAACTCTGCACCGCCGTATGTAAAGGCAGAATTCAGTTTGTTTTCACCATGACCCGGAACAACTACCCAGGTATCACGCATGAAGGACAGCAATTTGAGCTTTTTGTGCTTGGTGTCGATAGAGAACAGGATCATGGTATCGGAAAGACCCACGGTCTGACCCTTTCTGGTATCGGCGCCGATGAGCAGGATATTCAGAATCTGCTTATCATTCATCAGCTTGCCTTCATATGCGTCTGTATTGTTGGTAACATTCTTAACAGGCTTGACGCTGGAAATTTCAGTGGTTGTACTGGTTTCTGTGTCAATTGCCTCATAATTAATGGTATTGAGGTAGGAATACATAACAATGCATCCTGTACCGGACACCAGCATGACCAATGCAAGCAGACAAGCCAATGTACTCAGAATCACACGCTTTGTCTTCCGCTTCATTGATTTTGACGGCGGAGGGGGAGGGGGCGGAGCAGCCTTTTTCTTCTTGATGACCCTGGTATTGGCTGTTTTGGAGGATGCGGAAAAATGCACCTCCTCATCAGGAGCAGGGGATTCAAAAATATCAACGAAATCTTCGCCCATGGAATCCGACTCAGTAGCCTTTTTGATACCGGAGGAGGAAACGACAGGGGTTCTCTTGTTTCCTTTGAAATCAGAGAAGTCAAGGTCGGTTCTGTAGCCCTTGGGGGCAGACCCGGATATGCTTGTATTCCTTACCGTTCCGAAAACCACTTCGTCCGCAGATGCCTTGGGAGCCGGTTTTCTTATTTTATCAGCAGCTGGGGTTTTGTTTTTCTTGACAGCCCCGTCTGCCGGCTGCCGGACAGGTCTTTTGGTATCTGCACCCGGCTTGTTGCGGTTGGATGCACGTTCCTTGGAACGATTGCCATTATTATTATGTCCGGCATTCTGCTGATTTGTCTGACCCTGACCCGACCGGTTACGATTGTTCTGGTTACGTTCGCTGGGTCTGCGGTTTTGGGGGTTACGGGGTTTTTGTCCGGCAGATGCGGGACGGCTGCGCTTTGCAGGATCAGAAGCACCAGAGGATTCTGATCCGGCTATTCTTTCACGTTTTACGGGATGCCGGGAGTTAGCAGCAGATTCAGACGAAGGCTGCCGGGGCATCGTTTCCTCACGTACCGGCTTCTGCGGTTCTGACTGAGGGTTCATATTTTCATTTGCCATAGATGTTCTCCTTTTAGGAATTTCAATGTCCTATGATCATCGTTTTGTAGTCAACACACATTTACATTATAAGACAGATTACGATGATATTCAAATGTTTTTTTCAAAAACAGCGGCATATATAGAAATTATTTTTGCAGCAGACCATATCTTGTACAAAATTACAGTGCAATGTTTTGTTCATCCAGAGTCAGGGAATAAGATGGAAGAAAATCCCGCATAAATACCTTTACCTCTGGCATATCCAATGCCAGAAGGTATTTTTCGGATTCTTCCCGGGCTTTCCGGAATTCCTCATTTCCCATTCTGATCTCTTCAATGCATTTTATCAGAGCAGAGAGTTTATCTGCTGCTTTGATAAGCCGCAGCACATAGGGGTCTGTTTCATCGGGCAGAATAATCGACTGCAATTCCTCACGCATATAATCAGGCAGCACATTCAGCAGCTGATCGGCTGCCTCCTGTTCAATATCAGCATACGCACGGCGCAGTGTTTTACTGGAATACTTAATAGGCGTCGGCAGATCGCCCGTTATGATTTCCGTACAGTCATGATAAAGTGCAATGACTGCGGCACGTTCGGCATCACAATTTCCGCCGAAACAGCGGTTATGAATAATACACAGTGCATGGGTGATCATTGCCACGTCAAGGCTATGCTCACTGAGATTCTCATTGCGTGTGTTTTTCATCAGCGACCATCTGTTAATATATTTCATGCGGGACATGACCGCAAAAAAATGATAATTCTTCATAAAAACCTCCGTATTTCTTGCTGAGATTCACACTTCAAACTGGCTGTTGTACAGATTAGCGTAAAAGCCGTTTTTAGCCATCAGCTCCTTATGGCTGCCCTGTTCCACGATATCGCCTTCGTTCAGGACAAGGATACGGTCGGCGTTGACAATGGTGCTCAGACGATGTGCAATCACAAAGCTGGTTCTGCCTTCCATCAGATGATCCATTGCCTTTTGTATCAGAACCTCTGTACGGGTATCGACCGAGCTGGTCGCCTCGTCCAGGATCAATACCTTCGGGTCTGCCAGAATGGCTCGTGCAATGGTAATCAGCTGTTTTTGCCCCTGCGAGATGTTGCCAGTTTCTTCGTTGAGTATCATATCATATCCATCGGGGAGTGTTCTCACAAAGCTGTCTACCTGTGCGGCTTCGGCGGCCCGGAGGATTTCTTCATCAGTTGCGTCGGGTCTGCCATAGCGGATATTATCTCTGATACTGCCGCTGTACAGCCACGTATCCTGCAGCACCATACCGAACAGCGACCGCAGATCCTTGCGGCGGAAATCGCGTATGTCATATCCGTCCACCAGTACGGCGCCGTCCTGCACATCATAGAATCGCATCAGCAGCTTGATCAGGGTAGTCTTTCCGGCACCGGTGGGACCTACAATTGCTATTTTGCTGCCCGGAGCAACATTCACCGAAAAATCATGAATCACAATTTTATCATCACTATAGCCGAAACGAACGTGTGCAAACTGTACGCTGCCGCTGATACTGACATTCATTTCCGTATCAGGCTCTCCTGTTGTATTGACCGTCAATGCCGGCTCTGCCTCGGGTACTTCCTCCTCCTCATTCAGGAATTCAAATACCCGTTCTGCTGCAGCCGCTGTCTGCTGCAGGATATTTGTAATATTGGCTACCTGTGTTATCGGCTGGGTAAACTGGCGTACATACTGAATGAATGCCTGGATATCACCTACAGTGATGACGCCGTTTGCCGCAAAATAACCGCCCAGCACACACACCGCTACATATCCGAGATTCGTGACAAATGTCATCAGCGGCATCATAACGCCCGACAAAAACTGGGACTTCCATGCAGAAGCGTACAGCTTATCGTTCAGCTCCTCGAATTGCCTTACAGACTTTTCCTCTCCGCAGAATGCTTTCATTACCTGATGACCGCCGTACATCTCTTCAATATGACCGTTTACATTACCAAGGTATTTCTGCTGTGCCGTAAACTGCTTCTGTGAACGTCTGACCACCATCACCACCAATAGCATTGACACCGGCAGAATTCCCAGTGCAATCAGCGTCATCTGCCAGCTGATGGATATCATCATCACCAGAATGCCGATCAGCTGGGTGACGGATGTAATGATCTGTGTGATACTCTGGTTCAGGCTCTGGCTGAGCGTATCAATATCATTCGTTACCCTGGACAGAATTTCGCCGTTGGTAGTCTTGTCATAGTATTTCAGCGGCAGACGATTGAATTTTTCCGAAATATCCTTTCTCAGCTGATAAGTCAGTCTGACAGATACGTGTGTCATAATCAGTCCCTGCATAAAGGAGAAAAATGCACTGACGATATACAAGCCCAGCAGGAACAGCAGTATCTCTGCAATAGCGCCGAAGTCAATTCCATCTCCTGTTCCTGTATATACACCTACGATCCCTTCTGCCAGAATGGTTGTGGCATTGCCGAGAATCTTCGGTCCCACGATCATAAAAACGGTGGAGCATACTGCAAATATCAGCACAATAACCACACTGATCTTATATTTACCCATGTATTGCAGAAATTGGCGCAGTGTCCCCTTGAAGTCCTTGGCTTTGTCACCAGCCATCATTCCTGCCATTCTGCCGCCCATGGCAGCCTTCGGTCTTGTCCTGTGGTTGTTATTCATATGTCCACCTCCTTATACTTCCTGCATATTGTTCTGAGAAACAGCAATTTCCCGGTACTGCGGGCAGTCCTTCAGCAGGCTGTTATGCGTTCCTCTGCCTACAATTCGTCCCTCATCCAGTACAATGATATTCTCTGCGTGCATGATCGTACTGATTCTCTGACCCACAATAATAACCGATGCATCCGCAGTGTACTTTTTCAGTGCCTTTCTCAATGCTGCGTCTGTCTTGAAATCCAGTGCCGAAAAGCTATCATCAAATATATATACCTTTGCCTTCTTCACCAATGCTCTTGCAATTGCCAGACGCTGTTTCTGACCGCCGGATACATTGGTACCGCCCTGTGCGATAGATGATGCATATTTTTCCGATCTGGAATCAATGAATTCTGTTGCCTGTGCAGCGTCTGTTGCTGAACGCAGCTGTTCGTATGACGCATCCTCACAGCCGTAACGGAGATTTGACGCAATATCACCCGAAAACAAGGTTCCCTTCTGCGGAACCAGTCCTATCTGCTGACGCAGATCATGCTGGCGCAGTCTGCGGACATCAATGCCGTCAAAGGTAACACTTCCCCCGGTTACATCATAAAAACGGGTGATCAGGTTCAGCAATGTGGTTTTGCCTGAGCCTGTCGTACCAATGAAAGCAGTCGTTTCTCCCGGTCGTGCTGTAAAGGTAATGTCCTTGAGTACATCATCCTGGGCACCCTTATAACGGAAGTAAACATGATTGAACGAGATTTCTCCCTTTCCGTCCTCCGGCAGTTCCTCAGGGTCTTCGGGGTCACGGATGCTTTCTTCACATTCCAGTACATCCGCAATTCTTGTCCCTGATACAGAAGCTCTGGGGATAATAATGAACATAACCGCTATCATCAGGAATGACATAATGATCATCATGGAATACTGTATGAACGCCATCATATCTCCCACCTGCAGCTTCGACTGCTCAATCTGATGCGCGCCGATCCATACGATCAGAATGGAAACACCGTTCATAACCAGCATCATTACCGGCATCAGAAAGGTCATTACACGATTGACAAACAGGTTGGTATCGGACAAATCCTTATTGGCTTTATCGAAGCGTTTCTCCTCGTTACTTTCTCTTCCGAATGCACGGATTACCAGAATACCGCTCAGGCTTTCTCTTGTTACCAGATTCAGCCGGTCAATCAGGCTCTGCATAATCCGGAATTTCGGCATCGCTACAAAGAACACAATCAGCAATACCATCATCAGTACGGCGATGGCAGCAATGATGATCCAGCTCATTGTCACCGTTGTTGACGCTGCCAGTACAGCGCCGCCGATACCCATGATCGGCGCATAGCAGATCATCCGCAGTCCCATAAAAATCAGGTTCTGGATCTGGGTTACATCGTTGGTTGTCCTTGTGATCAGGGAAGCAGTGGAAAACCGGTCGAATTCTTCATTGGAGAAGCTTTCCACCTTGCGGAACAGATCACTGCGTATGGCTTTGGCTGCACCGGAGCTGATTTTCGCAGCAACCAGGCTTACCAGAATCGTGGCAGTTACACCGCAGAGTGTAACGGCTGCCATCCATAATCCGATCCGCAGAATATACTGCATCTGCATAGCTGCCAGATCAGCGCCCAGCTCCTGATAAAACAGCTTTGCCATAGCTGCACCAACCTGGTCGCTGTACATACCGTCATAGGACAACGCTTCCTTGATATACTGGGGAGCAGCCCCGCTGACCGCCGGGATTTCCGACAAACGAAGCATAGCGGAAATATCAGCGTTTTCTTCTGAAAAGCTGCCTGCCCCGTTACCCGGCGACAGGTTCATGGCATCCGCTATTCCCTGCATTGTGAGCATAAACGCCAGATCAGCACGGGACACCGCATCATCCAGCACCGCACGGTCTTCCTTTCCGTTGATGAGATATACCTCTCCTGCTGTATCCGCTTTTGCATACTGCTTTCTGACAGATTCTATCTCATCCGTATTGCCTGCCTTCCGGTAACCATCATGCAGGATTTTCTGGTTTTCTTCCGAAGAAAACCGCAGCAGAAATGCCAGGGCATTTCCGCTCAGTGCTTCGGGCGCACTATGCTCAATCCCTGACCGCTGTATGCCAACGTTCACGATATCCGACATGAGATCCGGCAGAAACAGATCCGCCATGCCCTGACCGCACAACAGCAGAATTGCTATAAAAATGAATGCTATGTATGGTCTGAGATATTTCCTTAGACGTAACAAATGTATCCTTCCTTTCATTGTTCAACTGGATTTCTACTATATTACCACAATCAGACAACAATATAAAGGGGTAACGGAAAAATATTCGGAGGGAATAATTTGTTCCCGTATTCGTCATGAACAGATAATTGCCGAAAAACTGAAATAAAGTTTTTTATCCTATTGACCTGATTGAAAATAAATGATATCATTATTAGTATGTAGTATTGCGGTCTTATTAAATGCTTTTAGCTTAATACATAGATTTTTTTATGTTTTCGTGATTTTTTCTGCTATTTTGATGGATAACGGAGGAATTATATGGATAATACTAACAAAAAAAGGATCAAAATTCCCTGGAGCCTGATTTTCAATATCGTCATTCTGGCGCTGACTGCCTTTCTGATCATATTTTTTGTATTCTCGGAAGGCGGCTTTATTGACCTGCTGAACAGTGGTCTGAAAATCAATGTAACATGGCTGCTGATCGGTATTTTCGTTCACCTGCTCAATATTGCGCTGGACATGACCATCATTTATTTGTTTTTAAAAGAAACCTGTCAGAACATGACTTGGTATAAAGCATTTATATGCTCTATGACAGGACAGTTTTTTTGTGCGGTGACCCCCAGCGCGACCGGAGGTCAGCCTATGCAGGTAGTATCTATGACAAGAATGGATATCCCCGCTTCAAAAACGGTTGCTGCTCTGATACAGAAATTTCTTGTCTGGCAGTTTACACTGTCGGCTGTCTGTATAATTGCGGTTGCAGCAAGGTTCGGCTTCTTTTCACAGTTCCTGGACGCGCCCATGTGGGTGATGTCTATTGTCGGCTTTACCGCTCAGATCGTTATGATTGTGGCGCTGCTGCTGGCATCCTTCTGCAAGCCGCTGACAACCCGTGTTGTCAACTGGTTCATTACCCTTCTGGGAAAACTGCATATTATCAAACACCCCGAGGACAAAAAGAAAAGCATCGGCGAAACACTTACCTCTTTTCATGATAACAATAAAACACTCAATAAAAACAAGGAATTGCTGATCAAGGTATATGCGATCACCGTTGTACAGATGGTTGCCTATTTTCTGGTACCGTATTGTATTGCCCGTTCCTTCGGAATTGATTGCAATGTATTTGATATGCTCTGTGCGCAGGCGTATGTTAACATGGTATCCTGCCTGGTTCCTCTCCCCGGCGGTTCAGGTGCAGCAGAATATTGCTTCAGTATCTTTTTCGGCTCCTACTTCACCGCACTGACGATCAAATCTGCTATCCTGCTCTGGAGAACGATCACCTACTATGGTACCATTGTATTCACGGCACCCTTCGCTATGCTCAAGAGCAAAAAGTCTATTGAGGATACTCTGGAAGAAAATATCAATTGAAATTACGAAAGCGCCTGACGCTTCGTGTTCAGATTTGAGGATTGTAAATTTATGAGAATGGATAAACCCGAAATCAGTGTTATCATTCCCGTTCATAACAGCCAGGAGCATCTGCAGGAATGTCTGGATTCTTTGCAGCAGCAGAGCTTTACGGACTTTGAGGTTCTGGTGATCAATAACGGCTCTACCGATAACAGTTATGATATTGCCAAACAGATTTCCGATCAGGATGACCGCTTTGTGGTGATCAATCATAACCACGGCAGGCAGGGTGAGGCCCGTAATGTAGGACTGAACCATGCAAACGGGAAATACATTTCTTTTGTTGACTCTGATGACACGGTGCTGGAGCATTACCTTGCCCGTCTGCACACCGCTATTACCAGACACGATGCAGATGTTGCTGTATGCGGCTACTGCCTGTATTATCGGAAATCCGATAAGGTCATTCAGACACATAAGGTCAAAAATAGTGTCTATAACCGGACTGATGCCATGAAGGAATTGCTTCGTGACAGGAAAATGCGGTTTTATCTGTGGAATAAGCTGTGGAAAAGCTCTTTATTCAAGGACCATCATATTGATATACCGGATATGTTCTATGAAGATGCAGTTGCCTGTTCCATGCTGTTCTGTCATGTTGATAAGGTCGTCATGACAGACTATTGTGGGTATTCCTATATCCGCGCGTCCAATAAGATTTTTACCGAGATTGAAATGGATAAAACCAGAATCAACGATTATATCAATACCGTTCCGATGATTCGCGATTATCTTGAAGCAAAGGGACTGTATCAGACGGTGAAAACTCCCTTTCTGCGGCATATCTGCCATGTTTTTCTGACGGTGCCGATTCTTTCCGCACAGGCAGGAAGCAATCTGGAGAGAGGGCTGCTGAAAAATTCCGTTGCTGGTATGGGGAAGGTTTTGCGAGCCTGCAAGGCGCACCCTGACGAACTGAACAGCATCACCCGGGAACCGGGTGTTATCTGAGGAGGTAATTTCATGTCCGACCCGAAGGTATCGGTCATTGTACCGATTTATAATGTGGAGGCCTATATCGGAAGATGTGTGCGCTCTATTCGTCAGCAGACCTTCCGTGATTTTGAAGTGCTGCTGATTGATGACGGCACCCCTGACCACAGTATAGAAGAAGCACAGAAAATTATCGGAGATGATCCCCGCTTTACCGTTTATCATAAAGAAAACGGCGGGCTTTCTGATGCCAGAAACTATGGTCTGGAAAGAGCGAGGGGAGAGTATATCGTTTTTATTGACAGCGATGATTTTATCGACAGGGATTATATCCGCATCCTGTACAACGAATGTATTCTGAATGATGCCCAGATCAGCTGCTGCCGCTACCGGCTGCATTTTACCGACTGTATCAGCCTGCCGGTTCCTGTAGGAAAGCGGGTATCCGTGCTGGAAGCAAAAAAAGCGCTTGACCTGCTGATACGGGATAACCAGATGCAGAGCTTTGCATGGAACAAAATGTACAAAAGAAGCCTTTTCAATGAAAATGGCATTACGTATCCCGTTATGTATTTTGAGGATGTTGCCACAACTCCCCGTGTCATGTTTTTTGCCGACCGGGTAGCCATTACTGACCGCTATCTTTACAGCTATGTACGGCGGTTTGACAGCATACTTTCCACTATGAATGTCAAAAAGATCAATGACTATATCCATGCCTATCATATTATCCGACTGTTTCTGGAACAGCATGACGCCTATCGTGTATATCGTGATGCCCTGCAAAGCGTCAGCCGCAAGGTCAGCCTGATCAATGTCTACTCTATTCTGAGAGAGCATATGATTGCCCGTAATCCTGAGGGCGCAGCCGAAAATCTGCGCCGCAACTTCCGGCTTTTCCGCAGACTGAATACAGACATCTGCCCGCCGGATGATACACTTCCAGAGCAGATTGAACAGCCGGTCAGACAACAATGATAATAACGAACACAAAAGGTATCGCTTCGTATAAAAAGCGATACCTTTTTTACACCCGACGAATTAATTGGAATGAATCATAATCCGGTTCAGCAGGAAGAATGTGTTTTGTCAGAAAGGATTATCAGTTCTCAACACGGGCTATTGTGTGATTGGATTCACTGCGGCGGATCACGATCCGTTTGTTGATCAGTTCCTTTAATCTGCCCACATGGGAGATAATGCCGATCAGACAGTCGCCTCTGCTCAGCTCAGTAAGCGTAGCTACAGCCTTTTCCAATGCATTGTCATCCAACGAGCCGAAGCCCTCGTCAATGAACATGGTTTCCAGCCGGATACCGCCGGATTCTGATTGAATTTCATCCGACAGACCCAATGACAATGCCAGAGCTGCCATAAAGGATTCACCGCCGGAAAGGGTATTGACACTGCGCTCCCTGCCGTTTTCCCGGTCAAGGATGTTCAGATCAAGTCCCGCCGTTTTCCGCTTATCCTCCACTGTTTCGCTGCGGTTAAAGCAATATCTGCCATCTGTCATCATAGACAGACGCTGGTTCGCACGGGTAAGAATTCTGTCAAAATAGGCGCTGACTACATAGGAATCCAGCCGTATTTTATCACGGTTCAGCAGCTTGCCGCTGGCAGTATTGTACAAATCCTCGCAGCGGCGGAAGGTATCCTCTGCCTTTGCATACTGACTGCCGTTTTTCCGCAGAACACGCTGTGCAAAGAGATTGCATTTTTGCCTTACTGCCAGATGGTTCATCCGTCCTGTCAGACGGTCATCCTCCTCTTTCAGCTGCTGTCTGGTATTGATAAGCGCGTCCATATCTGTTTCTTCTATTTCCGCAATCTGGCGCATCAGCAGTTCCCCGGCTGCTGTCAATTCCTTCATGCTGCTTTGCATATCGCTGACAGCCTTGACAGCCTGATTATATGCCTGTTCCAGTTCCTCCGCTTTTTTCCGTAATTGTCCGATTCTTCCTTCTGCATCCCTGCGTGAAGGGAACTCCAGTTTTGCCTTCAATACAGTATATTGCTCCTGTACACCGGAAAGCTGTGTACTGGCGGAAGCAGCTTTCGTTGTCCATTCCAGGATGTCCTTGTCAATCTGAACTGCTGAATCACGCAGCTTTTCGGATTGTCTGGTCAGACTGTCTTTCTGCTTCTTCTTTGTTTCGATATCCTTCAGTTTTATTGCAATCTCCCTGTACTGATTTTCAGTTGCCGCCATATGTCCTTCAAATTCTGCACGGAAGTTTTCTGCGTTCTCCGGCTGTATATGAGCTGCGAACAGCCCTTCAATCATATCGGCAATTTCCTTCCGGGCAGATGCTTCTTTTTCTGCTGCCCGAGCTGCTTTCTGTGCGGCTGTCTGTATACTGGCTGAGAGCTTGTCTGCCTTTCGTTTAGCAGCCTGTATCTGTTCCTTGGTGGGTGCCTGTTCGTGTGCCTGTGCTGGCTGAGGATGGGACAGGGAACCGCATACAGGACAGGGACTTCCAATGGTCAGACCACGTGCTAAAATTCCCGCAAGATCATCATAAAATGCCTTTTGCATCTGGTCATAGACTGCTCTGGCTTGCTGGTATTCTTGATCAGCCGTCTGGTAGTCTGCCTGGGCACTTCGGCGCTGCGCTGACAGATTGTCCAGTTCCAGATAGCGCTTTTGCAGATTCCGCTGTTTTTCTCCTTTTTCCCTGACCGCATCCTGCTGTCTTTGCATATCTGTATTCTGGTCTTCAATCCCTTCCAGTGCTTTCAGCTGACGGGTTGTGGTTTCGATCAGTACGGCATTTTCCTGTTTCTGCATTTTCAGACGCTCCAGACGCTGTTCTGCCTGTTTCTTGGCTGCTTCTGACTTTGCGGATTCTTCGTTCAGCTGCTCCAGCCGGTCATAGTCACCCAGACCCGAACGGATTACTTCTGCTGCCGCTTTATATTCATCCGCCTTGACCGGATTATCTTCCAACGCCTTCTGCTGCTCTAACAGCTGCGGCAGCCGATCTTCCAGACTTTTCCTTTTCTGCTGACTGGCAGCCAGGTCTTTTTCGTGCTGTCTGCGGGTTTCTGCTCTGGCAAGCAGTTTTTCGTTCTGTTCGGTATGTTTGCGGTTGACTTCTTTTTCTTCATTCAGCTTTCGTTCTGTTTCCTCATCCTGCTGCATAATTTGTATCAGAAGCTCCTCAATTCTTTCGATTTCACCGGAAGTCACACAGCCGATTTTTTTCTTTTGCTCCAGTTCATCGGCAAAGGGACTGTTTTCATCTGCCTCAATCTGTCCGATGGCAGCCGTAATGTCAGATACCAGCTTATCCCTGTCTGCTTTGGCATTGTTCATATACTCCCGCAGTTTTTCCGTCAGCTTTCCATAGTTGCTGGTGTGAAAGACAGACGTCAGAATCTTTTCCCGTTCATCTGTTTTTTTGCGGATGACACTCATAAATTCGCCCTGGGCAATCATCGAAATCTTTTTGAAATTATCCTTGCTGATACCAACGATTTCTCTTAGTGCTTCATTGCCTTCCTTTTCACCCAGCGGGGGAAGACTGCCGTCAAGGCTCTCCAGATTGAAACGGTTCGTATGTTCACTATGCCTGAGTTCCTGTACGGGGGCGTCCGTCCCGGCTTTTTTGCGTGTTTTTTTCAGTTTGTCCAATTCATATTTCGGACTTCTGGTCACACGGTAGCGTTTTCCGTCCGCCATGAATTCCAGTTCCACAAAGGTTTCTATATCATCTCCGGCACTTTTATTGCGCAGCATTTTTGCATCCCTGTCGCCGCCGCTGACTGTTTCTCCGTAAAGTGCATAGCACAGGGCTTCAAAAATCGTACTTTTCCCGGCGCCTGTATCGCCGGTAACCAGATAGATTCCGCTGCTGCCGAATTTTGAAAAGTCAATTTCTGTACGTTCCAGATACGGACCAAATGCAGAAATTGTCAGTTTTAATGGCTTCATATATTTTCTCCGTCCTCTCCCCAGATTTCATGGATGGCTTTCTGCAGTAATACCTGCTGTTCCGGGTCAGGCTCTGCACCGTCATGCATTTTAGTATAAAACTCACTGAAAATATCCAGCGGTGTTCTGTTTTCCACACTGCCGCCTTCCAAAGATGGCAGAGAATCTGCGGTCTTGCCGTGTCCTGCGTAGCTGACGTTCATCAGATTCGGATACAATACCCGCAGATGTACTGCCGGATCGTTGATATAATCCTGGTCTGTCAGCACCGCATACACATAGTCCTCTGTTACAAATCCGTTTTCCATGGTCTTTTTCCGCAAAAGCTGGTCAAAACTGCCTTCTATCCTTATCATATCATGGCGGGGAATCAGCGGTACAGTCCGCAGATGCAGCTCACAATAGGGACTGCCGGCAGGCTTTTCACCCAGTTCTACTACTGTATAGGATTTTTCCCATCCGATTTCCGATGCCGAGTATTTCAATGGCGTACCGCAGTAGCGCAGACGTTCGCTGCCGATGTTCTGGGGCTTATGAATATGACCAAGAGCAGTATAATCGAAGGGGGCATATACCTCCATGCTGATGCTGTCAATACCGCCGACAGCACTTTCTGATTCCGAAAAGGACGCACCCGACACAAACTGGTGAGAAAGCAGCACATTCCGTTTGGTTGTATCCAGATGCATTTCTTCCACGACCTTTGCAAAACAGCGGCTGTAATCACTCAGCTCTGTACCATACACATGATTCACATCTGCCATACGGATAAACGGTACACTGTAAAAACAAACCTCTCCGAAGTCGTCGCCCAGAACAAGCGGTGTCAGATCGCCGTCAAAAATACTTTTAATGTGCAATCCGCTTTTTGCCATTCTTTTGGCGCCAAAGGACAAACGTTCAGCGCTGTCATGGTTGCCGCTGATCATCAATACCTTCAGACCGTCTATTTCCAGCTGGTTCAGAAAGTCATCCAGCAGCAGAACTGCCTCCAGCGGGGGCGTCGTCTTGTCATAGACATCACCTGAAATCAGTACTGCATCCGGCTTTTCTGCACGGACGCCCTCCAGAATCTGATCCAGAATATAACGCTGTTCGTCGATCATCGAATGATCATTGACCTTCTTTCCGATATGAAGATCGGACAAATGAATTAATTTCACGATAATCCTCCTTTTTATTCACATTAATTTTATAAAATCATCCTCTCCCGCTCTCTGAAAAGAGCAGGGGAGGACAGGTATCTATTAACCAAGTGCTGCCTTTAATGCAGCCGCATCCTTATAATCCGGGATGAAATCCAACAGTTCTCCTGCCCGGACGGCATCAGAGCTGCTGAGTGCCTGCGCAGTCTGGTAAATCTGTTCTCTGAGTTTATCCTGATCGCTGTATTCCTCCAGATAATCCGCCAGCGCAAGCAACACAGAGGCAGCCTGAGCGTTATCTCCCATACCTGCCAGCTGTTCAGCGAAGCCAATGTTTTTATCGAAGGTTTTATTCAGCAGGTCGTCTGTTTCCCGATAGCCACGGAAATAACTCAATCCTTCCAGAATTTCCAGGGTTGGCATAATATCAAACTCCGTTACATCCTGATAATGGTCAGCCGTTGCCTTGAATTTTTCATAGAAGCCGTCTTTATGTGACTCAAAAATACTGTCGCTGTCCTGATAGCCCTTAAGATTATCCATGTACAGATTGATACTGTAGATATCATAGTTTTCCTCCTGCATCAGACGGGCGAATTCCTGATACATCATATCCTGCTCAGAGCCGTCCCCTTTTGGTATCACAGAGGACTCACTTGCTGCTGACGTACTGTCCGGAACGGATGACACGGATACTGGCGGTTCTGCCGGTTCAGACGAGCCAATCACAATTGCTATAATACCCGCCAGTACGCCCACACCTACAATAATGCCAACCAGCATTCCTTTATTGATACGGCTTTGTTTCGGTATATAGGAAGGTGCGGCAGGTTGCTTTTTTGGTTGTCTGGGACGGGAGGGGGACGTTCCGGAACGAGCCGGAGCCGCTGGTGAAGCTGCAGCGGGCTGAGCAGCTGCCGGTGCATCCAGATGTTCTTTTTCATAATGGCAGCGTCCGGACTGCTTTTCACAGTTCTGTTTGTGCTGAACGCTCTGCTTGAAACTGCCCATCATCGCAAAGCGGTTTGCTGCGTCAGAAAAAGCCTTCTCTAATGCACTAAGTTCCTCCTCTGATTTAAACTGCAGTGCCTTTTCGAGCTTTTTTTCCGCCTCGTTCATAGCCCGTACTGCCGAATTATATTCCGAATCATACATGATGAACTCGGTGTAGTTATTCAGGTGGTTGGCATAACCCGCAAGCTGATTGTTTTTACTGATTTGCTGAAACAGCTTGTTAGCTTTATCCACCTTGACCTTGGTCATCAGTCCCTTGTTCAGGGATTCAATCATCTGGTCAAATAGTCTTTTATCGTCACCGTCCAGAATCTCCTCGGGAAAAGCGACCTGCAGGATATGACCGCAGGCAAGACAGCACTGGGACTTTCCGCTGCGCCTTGGCAGAGCATTGTTTTTTTCGCAGCTGTTGCATTGAACCAGTACCAGCTCATCCAGATTCACGTGCAATTGGTTTCCGCAGGAGCATTGCAAAGTCCTGTTTTCATAGATATCAATACCGGACATCACTGTTTTAGAGCACATGGGACAGGTAAAATAAAACCTTTTCAAAACAATTCCTCCAACATCAGGCCCTGCTGTCAGCCGCTTGCGGCATTGCATTCCCGGCAGAGCCAAGTTTTGCCGACCCTTCCGCTGCTGTTAAAGCGCCTGTCAGACAGCACTGATCATACAAAAAAATGAACGTAACAATCAGACAAGACCACAAAAAAGCAGCAGGAAAGCATCTGTTATCCATTCTATCTAAATCCAATCCTATTTTACATTATTTCTTGACAGTTTTCAATATATAGAAGAAAATACTTCTAAAATTTTCCGTACACACTTGCGAATAGAAAGAAGTTAGGATATAATAGTTGAGATAGTGTTTTTTCGGGCTGTTATTTCAGCCGTTTTATTAACTGATTTTCTGGGAGGAACAATATGGAAGGAATTATTCAGAGTATGGTATCTGCACTGAGCGGTATACCCGCAGATCTGGTTGTTTTTATTATTTCACTGATGCCGATACTTGAGTTGAGAGGCGGTCTCATTGCAGCAAGTATTCTTCATGTAGATATATGGCGGGCAATTCCGATCTGTATTATTGGCAATATCCTGCCGATTCCGTTTATTCTGTTGTTTATCGAAAAGATATTTGAATTACTGAAAAACACCCGGTTGGTGAAAATGATCAATAAGCTGGAAGAAAAGGCTGAAAAGGGCGCCGAAAAAATCATGAAGCATAAAAAATGGGGATTGCTTTTGTTTGTAGGCATACCCCTTCCCGGAACGGGTGCCTGGACAGGATCCCTGGTTGCGGCATTGTTCCATTTTAAACTCAAAGACGCCTGCATAGCCATTCTTGGGGGAATTGTCCTGGCAACAGTCATTATGACTTTTATTTCGTATGGAATCCCGTTTTTTGTTTCAATGTTCGTATAAAAAATGTAAGCCGTGCTTTGGTGCGGCTTACATTTGTTTTTTGACAACTGCATATTCATTGTCCTCGCGATAATAGGGACAACCCTTTTGTCTGCCGCTGACGAGAGCGTAATACTCATCCTCATCCATCGTCACCAGACACTCATAGTCTTCACATTCCTCACTGTATACATAGTACGTACAGCTTTCACACAAACGACCTTCACTCATCTTATTTTCCCTCCTGACTTTGACAATTCATCTGAATCAGTGAAATTAAGCTTTTAGCTAAGGAACCACTGAATAAATCACGCCTGACGGCTCAGCACCTGTCTTGCTTGCATCTTTCCCGTCCTCTTGCACCAAATTCGCTTGATAACCGTCAGGTTATCTGCACTCATTTGGTACAACCTGACGAAAAATCTGACTGCGCAATACAGG
>CACZSU010000046.1 GCA_902783855.1 uncultured Ruminococcus sp. | reverse complement strand
TATCTGAATCAAAATCATAAGACTATTGTATATGCAAAAGGCAGGTCTTTATGGATCCATCAGACTTCGGGATCCTTCAGTCCCTCGTCCACTTTAACTTCCTTCTCTTTTTCCTTGGACTTATCCTTTTTGAAAAGTCCGGATATCTTATCTACCAGCTCCGGCACCATAGCAATGGCTTTTTCATTCGTACCGTTAGAAATATTCAGCAGCTTGACGTCACCATGGCTGATTGCAATAAAAGCAACCGGATTGATTGTTACACCGGCACCGCCGCCGCCGCCGAACAATTTTGCTTCGGGCTGCTGCTTGTTGCCGAATTCCGATCCGCCGGAGGCAAATCCATACGCAATTTTCGATACCGGAATAATAGTCGTGCCGTCAGGAGTAATAATCGGCTCACCGACAATTGTATTGATATCGACCATTTGTTTGATTTTTTCCAGAGTAGTATCCATCAGTCCCTGAATAGGATGTTCACTCATAAACAACACCGCCTTTTAAATGATTCTATAGATATAACAACTCAACGCTTCATACTTTTCAGGAGGGTTTGCGAAGCAGAACGCTTTTGATCAGTCCGAATAATGCTTTCAGTCCCAGACCAACCAGAAACAACGGGCGTATTTTAGCTGTCAGTTCCAGCTCTGCCGCTGTTTTTTCTGCAAGGAATCCTGCGCTGATATCAGTATAGGGATTTTTGAGGACAGAATGCTCCCTGAGAACAGCCACCAGCGGATAAACAGCAGAACACACATAACCGTATTTGACTGCTGTATCAGCGGCATCCTCGCCGACAATACAAATCCGTACACGGAATCGTGTAAAATACAGGTGTTTGCCTAATCCGCCCAGCAGTTCTACAACGATTTTCACAATATCCTTGAGCATTTCGATCAATCCGTCAAGACCATACCGATCCATCAGTCTGCGCAATGTACCGGGCTTTTTTTCCTGTGTTTTTTTCGCATCTGGTTCTTTTTCAGGTTTTTTCGGGGGCTTTTTTTTACGGGGAGGTTTTTTCTCTTTGGGAGGCACAATCTGAAATTTCAGAAACAGATAGCCTACACCGACTCTGGGCTGACCGTCATAATCAACCGTAATCCGGATCGGAAACAACATCAGCAACAACAGCACTGCCAGAATAATCAGGATGATTTTCAAAGCTGTCAATCCGCATCACCGCCGTCAGTTTCTCCATCTGCTTCCTCCGCCTTTTCATCTGTCGGCAGCGGCGGCAACTCATCCAATGAGGAAATCTGAAAACACCGCAGAAAATGATCTGTCGTACCGTACACCAGCGGTCTGCCCGGCAATTCCAGTCTTCCCTTTTCCTCGATCAGCTGTCTTGCCACCAGACTGGCGACAACACCGGAGCAATCCACCCCCCTTACCTGTTCCACAAATGCCTTTGTCACCGGCTGGTTATAGGCAATAACCGCAAGTACCTCGCTGGCTGCCTGTGACAATGGCGTATTGCGGCGCAGATCCATCACGGTGCGTATCGGGTCAGCAAATTCTTTTTCCGAGCACATCTGGTACTTATCGCCCAGCCGTACTATCCGGATACCGCTGTCCCGTTTGAGATATTCGGCTTGCAGCTGTTCGCAGAGTGCGGCTGCCTTCTCGGCAGATATTTCCAGCGCCAGTGCAATTCTTTCAACCTCTACAGGAGTACCGCAGGCAAAAACAATAGCTTCGGCTGCACTTTTCAGTTTTGAATCCTTCATATCGTTCCTCCTGCCTCGGGATAATCAGCCTGCTGTACTTCTTCTCTCAACAGATGCAGGGAGGTTTCTCCGTCCTCATCAGACACCCTTACACGCTTTCCTTTGATCAGCTCCAGAACAGCAAGAAAGGTTGCTACCAGCTCGCTTCTGTCGTGCGCATCAGCGAATACGCTTTCGTAGCGTACCCGTTTACCGCTCCAGAGTTTACGCATCACACCCACAATCTTGGAGCTGACCGATACAATCCGTCGTCTGACAATGCCGGAAAACGCCTCCTCCGGCGGCGGAATTTTTTCCTTTCCCCTGCCTACAGCCGCCAGATAGGCGCCGATCAGAAAGGTCGGGTCATGTGTACGCTTGTAGCGCATATCCGCCTTGATCTTTGACGGCTCCCGGCAATAGCTGTCAAAGCTGATCTGCCGGGCAATCATCCGCGCCACCTGTTTGCATTTTTTATATTCAATCAGCTGACCCGAAAGCTCTTTTTTCATTTCCTCTGCTTCCTCATACTTTGGCAGCAGCATTGCTGATTTGATCTGCACCAGCCTTGACGCCATATCCAGGAACTCGCCGGCAATTTCCAGCTCCTGCTGTTCCATCAGGCGCATATGCTCCATATACTGCTCCAGCAGCTCCGAGATCATGATATCATAAATATTCAGTTTATTCTTTTCGATCAGATGCAGCAAAAGGTCCAGCGGTCCCTCAAACGCATCCAGTCTGTAGGATATTTTTTCCAATGTTCTAACCCCTGTCACACTGCCCATGAAAAAGGCAGGAATGTCAGCCAGTTAATCAGCTGATAGAAAAATGTATTAATCACCGACAGAATCCCGTTCAGTCCGCCCATCATGATCAATACGAACAGACCAATCGAGAGCATCTGTGTTCTTTGGTTCAGCCAGAAAATCGCTTTATCCGGCAGAAACGCCATCAGGATCTTGGAGCCGTCCAGCGGCGGAACCGGAATAAAATTAAACACTGCCAGACCGATATTCATAATCATCAGAAAATTAAAGAAAGCAAACACATACATCATTACGCCGTCTGTAGACCAATCACACTTATAGCACACAAACACCAATAAATTTTTGATCAGTCCGGCGGCGATGGATGCCAGCAGATTGGACACCGGACCAGCCAGTGCTGTCAGCGCCATACCCTTTTTGGGATTTTTGAAATACCTGGGATTGACCGGTACAGGCTTTGCCCAGCCGAATCCGATCAGCAGCATCAGCAGCGCACCCAGGTAGTCAATATGCGCCAACGGATTGAGTGTCAGTCTGCCCTCTCTTTTTGCCGTATCATCGCCCAGCTTGTAGGCAATGAAGCCGTGGGCACATTCGTGCAGCGGCAGAATCAGAAAAATCGTCATCAGCGTGGACAGAATGTACACAATGACCGTCAGTAAATCCGTATTTTGCGAGCGAATCAAATCAATCAACATTTTTAATCACCTCATTGTCATCCATTATCTGACACTGCGGTTAATAACGAAATGACGCAGAATCCTGTCCATATACAAGACTCTGCGTTTTTCTCCGTTTATTATTCCTCAGACGACTCCTCGGAATCCTCTGTATCATCAAGCTCGTCCTCAACATAGCCAAGCTCGAGTACTTCACTGCAAGACGGGCATCTGATCACCCCTGCATTCAGCGAGTTTTCACCCAGATAGGTTGTTGTCCCGCAGGTCGGGCAGGTTACCTCATAAGCCATCTCACTGTCATCCGCAGCATCATTATCATAACTTACACTGCCAAAGGTTTCGCTGCCGATCATATCCTCAACGCCGGCAAGATCCTCGCTGATGCCGTCTACCTGGTCGCAGACATCATCATAGCACTGACCAAGCTCCTTAATCTCCTCTGCCATTTCGCAAAGCAGATCAGCTACTACCTTAAAGACCTTTGTCTGTTTATCCTTAGGATCCAGCTCCAGTCCCTCAATCAGTCCCTTGACATACGCGGCTTTTTCACTAAGCTGCATCATACGCACATTACCTCCGCCCTATTTGATCAGGCTCTGGACATATATTCGCCTGTTCTGGTATCAATCTGAATCTTATCGCCTTCATTGATAAAGATCGGCACCTTGATTTCTGCGCCTGTTTCCAGTGTTGCAGGCTTGGTTACATTTGTAGCGGTATCGCCCTTAACGCCCGGCTCTGTCTTGGTCACTTCCAGCTCAACGAATGTAGGCGGCTCCACACCAAAGACGTTACCCTTATAGGACATAATCTTACATACCATATTTTCCTTTACGAACTTGAAGTTATCACCCAGAACGCTTGCATTGATCGGGAGCTGTTCATAGGTTTCGTTATCCATGAAGTAATACAGATCGCCGTCTGTGTACAGGTACTCCATATCCTTTCTCTCGATATAAGCAGTAGGATATTTATCATTGGGGTTAAAAGTTTTTTCAACCACTGCACCTGTGATCACATTTCTGATCTTTGTACGAACGAACGCAGCGCCCTTACCGGGTTTTACGTGCTGAAATTCAATAATAGAAACTACCTGACCGTCCATCTCAAATGTAACGCCGTTTCTGAAAT
>CACZSU010000045.1 GCA_902783855.1 uncultured Ruminococcus sp. | reverse complement strand
TAAAAGAAAAACTGTGAATACTACGACATACAATACATGGTTAGAACAGAGAATAAAACAACTGGAAGAGGAAGTAGAAAGAAAAAATACAACAATCGCAATTATGAAAAAGGAACATGATGCAGTTTTGGAAGAATATAGGGCTGCAATTCAGAGGGCGAAAGAATCGGAAGGATTCTATAAATCTGCTGTCGAGGATTTAAAGAGATTAAAGAAAAATTATCAAAATGATATGAAAGAATACTTTTCAAAACTGAAATAAAAAACTGGTTTTATTGTAAAAAGAACAGCGGTAAATCCCCTATTTATCGGAGTTTTGCCGCTGAAATATTATAAAACGAGAAAGAGGTAATAATACATAGAAAATATAAAGGAAAAGAATAAGATTTTTGCCGCATTAAAACTTATTCAGTATTTATATCATAATCAAATGATATCGGAATGCACATATAGAAACATCATAAAAGAATATGCTAACTATATTGACGTTGTGGAATTTTCATGATATTATATCATTAACAAAATTAGGATATAGGAGAGGATATTGTGATAACTAATCTGTATCAGAAGGAACGTAATGTCGTTATATACGCAAGAGTTTCAACAGAACACGAAGCTCAATTATCTGCACTTGAAAATCAAAAAGATTGGTATAGTCCTTTTCTTGAACAGCATCCGGAATGGCACGTTATTAGAATGTATGTTGATGAAGGAATAACAGGAACATCAGCACAAAAAAGACCACAATTTATGCAAATGATAAAAGATGCGGACAATGGTGAATTTGATTTGATACTTACAAGGGAAGTATCGAGATTTGCAAGAAATACCGTTGATACCTTACAATATACTCGCCAATTAAAAACAAAAGGTATAGAAGTGTTTTTCATCAATGATAATATAAAAACCTTTGATGGAGATGGCGAATTAAGACTAACTATTATGGCAACTTTGGCACAGGATGAAAGCAGAAAAACCTCCATCCGTGTCAAAAGTGGTCAGCAAACCTCAATGGAAAAGGGAGTATTTTATGGTAATGGTAACATATTAGGTTATGATAGAGTTGGTAAGGATATGCTTATCAATCAAGAGCAAGCTAAAACAGTCAGAATGATATACGATATGTATTGTGATGGTTCAGGATTAAGAGATATCCAGATGCGATTAGAACAGTTAGGAAGATTAACTTCTATGGGTAGAACTAATTGGCAATGCAGTAATATTTCTAAAGTATTGCGCAATTCGTTCTATTGTGGTATAATTACATATCATAAGCAATACACACCTGATTACCTTGAACAGAAAAAGATTAACAATTTCGGTGAAATAGAAAAGCTTGAAATCAAGGGCAGTCATGAGCCTATTATTTCCATTGAGCAATTTGAAACTGTGCAAAGGATTATGGAAGCAAGGAGAGCTAAATTAACGAATAATACAAGCGGCAGACATTCAGTCGGTAAAAAGAATCCTGTTGATGTATGGACAGATATTCTTATATGTGAATGCGGACATAAGTTTAATCGTAAAGTATGGCATAAAAAGGGTGATGAAATACAATACGGGTATCAATGCTATTCCGCTGTCCGTTCTGGGAGTATTAAAACAAGAGAGAATAAAGGATTATCAACAGAGGGTTGCTGTGAAGTGCCGATGATAGCTGGATGGAAATTACAAATGATGGCAAAATATGTGTTTCAACATTTCTTGAAGAATACAGTTGAAGTGATAACGCTTGCCGCTGAAATGCTAAATAAACACCTTGACGATATGGAGCAAGACCATACTGCAGAAATACGGGAGCTTGAATCCAAAATTCAGAAATTAAATAACAGGCTGGATAATTTGATAGAAATGAGAGCCGATGGTGAGATAACAAGAGAAATTTTCAAACAGAAAAAAGATGATGTTGAAAAACAAATTGCTAACCTAAAAAATCAAATTGATGATTTAATGCCTGAAAAAACAATTATAGATGATGAACAGACACATGAACAAAAGATTATGTTGCTGAAATACTACCTTGAAAATTCAATAAATGTAAAAGAGAATGAGAATATACCTGATGATATAATAAAGGCGTTTGTTGTAAAGGTTGTTGCACATAAGGACAGTTTTGATTGGTATTTAAGATTTCTTCCTGACGAAAATCCGCATATAGTCAGTATTGAAGGTAAAAGAAAAATCGGTGCAAAAATATCCTCACATAGTTGTGAACAACACAGGCTGCTATTAACGAAGGCTAATTGCGTTGTACGTTCCTGAACAAATACAGACATAAAAATCAGAATAAGAAGGCAACTATGGAAATCTCTGTAGTTGCCTTTTTTAATAATACAGATGGGAGGCAGAAAATGTCAATGCGGAAGAAACCTACAGAATATATAGAAATGAATCCGGCGCAGTTTGCAGAAATGCAGCAATTTTACCGGAAGTTGGGATATAATGAAAAGCAGGTCAAAGTGCTTTGCAGCGCTTGCTTTGGCGCAAGCATAAAAGTAAAAGATACGGTTGCTTATGATAAAAGATGGGACTTTAATCGTCGGGATGAAGTACCGAAGCAAAGTTTGTTCCAGACGATGTTTGGGTCTTTGTCTCCGGGGCATATGGGTGCACGGCAGCCGCAGTCTTTTATGCCAATGGCAGCGCCAATGATGAGAGCAAGTGCAATGCCGTTGTCAGATGGTATGATGATGTGTGAACCACAGGAACTGAATACCTACAATTCCGCTGAAACACACGCTGCCGGTGAAGTTGAAGAAGCCACACCGATGGAGCGGGCACAGATGATCTTTTCGGCTAATGTGAATACTGCCTCCTGGACATACTTGCGGGATAAGATTATGAATGGGGAAAGGGTTGACAGTTCCTTCGTCAGGATTGAGGAAATACTGAATTCCTGTTCCTATCGACTGCCTACACCGGAGCAGGAACCGTTTTCTATTCATACAGAGCATGGTAAATGCCCGTGGAATACACAGAATGAGCTGATGATGGTCGGTATCAAGGCAAGAAAGGCGGAGCAGAATGTCCGTCAGAATCTGGCATTACTGGTGGATGTATCGGGAAGCATGATTACCCGCTGGGTTCTGGTACAGATGTCGCTGGCAGCGGTTATGAGCGGGTTGAAAGAGGGAGATTATCTATCGGTCATTTCGTATTCAAATGATACAAATACGGTTGTAAACAAAATGCCCTGTGGTAACCGTGACGATTATGTAAAGGCGATTATGTCAATAAAAGGTATAGGCGGCTGTACAATGGGAAGTAAAGGGTTGGAAAATGCGTATACCTATTTGCAGGAGCATTTTGACCCTAAAGGAAATAACCGGGTCTATATTTTTACGGACGGAGATTTCAATTTCGGTATTACGTCCGAGGGTGGTCTGGCGGAATATATCCGCACCAAACGGGAAACCGGTATTTACCTTTCTGTTGTCGGATATGGCAGGGAAAATTTTAAAGATAATAAAATGGAAGCGCTTGCCCGTAATGGCAATGGAAATTATACCTTTGTCACAAATCCGGCGGATATTCTGGAACAGCTTTCACAAAAGCTGGTGTCTAATCTTGTGACAGTTGCTAAAGATGTGAAGATATCGGTGGAGCTGAACCCCCGTTATGTGCGCAGCTATCGGCTGATTGGTTATGATGCGAGGACGCTGACACAAGCAGAATTCCATGATACCAATAAGGCAGTAGATGGGATCGGCTCGGAACACAATGTGGTGGCGCTGATCGAATGGCAAAGGGGAGAAGCAGAATCCGCTTATCCCAGCCGTTACGTCAAAGCACAGTCACAGGGGAATCCGGATGAGCTGGGCTTCATTGAAATACATTATAAAACACCGGAAGGTACAGACAGCGTTATGACAAAGACGATTTCTGTAGATGAAATGAAGGGTCAGACCGGGGAAAATATGCCGATGCTTACCTTGCTGGCTGCCTTTGGACTGCTGCTGAGAAACAGCCGCTATAAAGGTGAGTGCAGCATGGAAATGCTGCGTAAACTGATGGATACGGTCAAACCCCAGACAAATGAAGACAATCCGTACAGTCATATTGCTGTAATAGAAAAATATTTGTCGGCAACTGGTCATCGCTGGTAAAATTGTATAGAAAAGTTTTAGGTAAAGTTGAAATATTTCTTTCGACTTCTATTGATTTCTTTCGACTTCGTGTTATAATTGAAGTATACACATTTCGCTTTTGAATGGGAAAGACAGATGATCCGCAGATAATACCTGCGATGCATGATGGTGCTATGACTGTCATAGATGTGTAATGGGATTATCTGAAAATGGGGCATAGAGGTGATGTTATGGATTTTAAGACATATGTACAGAATGTAGTGGCTGCTTATATAGAAAAACAGAATAAAAATGTGATCTTTATTAAGCATTATAATACATTGGAGATCTCCAAGGAAGAAATTCTGGCATATGTAAAGGATGCAGACGACAGGGTGTTTCTGTATCATGAATATGAGATGCATGAGATGCATGAGGCATATGCACCGTTCCTGGGTTGGATCCGGGAATGCTATCACCGGTTTTATAAGGATTCTATGTCCGTGGAGGACTTTCTGAGAGCCAGTAAAGTATACCCTATGCATATTGAACCGCTGGCTGGATTTATCTGCAATAATGTCTGTACGAGAAAAGAAGACGTCATGTATTTTGAGATACAGTTTGAAACCAACCGTATGCTCCAGAACCTGATGGATATCATGGAATATATTTCCCGCAGCCATCACCTGATTATGATTCTGTCAAAGTTTCATCTTGCACCCTACAGCAGTATGCAGCTGTTCCGACAGATGATCGACAGACATATGAACATTCATGCGATCATTATGTATAATGACGAGTTCAATATGGCATCCTACAAGAAGTCTGTGTGGGAGGATCTGCTCCAGAAATCGGAGGATCAGAACCTGCAGCTGGATTGGGGCAGCATGGACAGCCGCCGGACGATAGATGTGCAGGATGCATTCTGGTTTGATAAGAATAAACAGCAGGAATATCTGTTCCGGCTGACAAATATGTATCATACTTTCGCCTTGCAGGATGCGTATTATTATATGGTGGATATAATTTATCGGATGGATGAAAAAACGATCTGGCTGTCAAGAGAAGAACAGGTACCGTTTTTACAGTTTGCGGCTCTGATTGATATGAATCTTGGTCATGTGAATCATGCGCTGGTGATCTGTGATAAAATGGCGGATCTGTGTATGCATATCAGCGATAATTATTTTGTCAGCTATATGTATTTCTATATCAGCGCCCGTGCCAGGATGATCCTGTCGCAAAATGAGGCGGTTAAGTCCAATTGCAGGGAATGTATCAGAATCGCTGAAAAGATGGGCGACCCATTTCTGGTCTGTAAGGCGGAGATATTGCTATGGTCCTCGTATTGCGGTATCGGAAAGGATATCTTTGAATATAATTTTTGCAGCACCATTGATATGGACATAGTGGACAAGGCGAAGAAATACGGATTTACCAATTTTCTGGCATACCTGTATGTATTCGGTTTTGAAAACGATAAAGAGAGTATGGAGGACTTTGCAACGGGCAAAAAGGAACCGTACTATTTTAATTTGGGTATACAAACAGGAACAGCGCTGGAAAATGACAATTTCCTGTTGAATGCCTATATGAAGAATATCATTCTGTATTCCCGTGCAGGTTATCATAATTATGTGCGGGAAATGTATGAAAAGCGTCTGGCAGTGCTGAAACGTCCTAATCCGCTGAGAGAATCGCATATGCTGGCAGGACTTGGCTATAACAGTATTATTCTGGAGGATTACGAAAAGGCACATGAATATCTGGTGCGGAGTGTATGTACCCTGACAGAGCTGGAGAAGCCGGATGATGTGATGAATTCGCTGTACAATCTGGCAATGGTTTATTTTGTATCAGGCGCCTATGAAAACACGATCCATGTAATAGACCTGATATTGAAAATGCTGAAGGAACTGGGATACCAGTCTATCGGTGCGTGCAGTACGGTAAAGCTATACAGTCTGATCGCTGTCAGCTGCTATTATGAGGGAGAATTCTATAACAGCTATTATTATCTGAGTAAAATAGAGGTATATGTAGAGCATATGCTGCGGATTCTGCTGGAAGGCAATGAGGGTGTCTGGGATGAGGATCTGCTGCTGTACCATCTGGTCAAGGGTATACTGTATAATCATGAAAATCGTTATGATCTGTGTCAGGCTGAATTTGATGCGGTCAAGCGGTATATCCAGTCCGCATCGGGTACCCGTTTCTTTACCTATCCGATTTATGCATCAGAGCAGGCTACACTTTACCGGAAACAGGGCATGGAGCAGCAGGCACAGGAAGTTCTGGAGGAAGCCATTGACTATTGCAGACAAGAGGGCATGAAAAAGAAGGAACAGCGGCTGCAGTATTTTATTGACCATGGCGAACGGCAGAAGGAACCGCTTTTGAAAGAAACCGCAGAGCTGCCGGTTACACATATGCTGCGCATCGCGCGGCAGGGAGGAACGCAGAATAAGCTGGAAAAGAAGGAAAATGATATTAAATTCCTGACAGTGCTGCAGGAGGCGATCAGCCGTGAAAATATGACAACGGACGATCTGTTCCAGAATACAGCGGCAGTGCTGAAAAACAGCTATAATCTGGATGATATTATTATTCTGCGGAAAAAAGACGGTCAGCGGATGGTAATGTACGAAGGTGACCAGATGCCGGTTAACCGTGAAACAATGGATGAGATCATAGATTTCTTCAAGACCTATAAGCAGGCATTTCTGACAAATCGGGTGGATAAGAATTTCACGCAGTTTACGCCGGTTATGCAGGCATTTGACGAGGAACGCATCATGACGATGATCGGTATTCCGATCATGGAGCATTCGGGTACGGAAACAGTTTTCCTTGCCAGTATCCAGATCAAACGCCGCACAATCAGCAGCCGTATGCTGCTGGGCAGTGAGGATCTGATGATTCTGAAATTTGCCTTCAGTCAGTTCTGCGAAATGATGCGGAGAATTGATAACCGTCTGATGATAGAACGCATGAATCAGAAGCTGGAACAGTCAGCGATTACTGACCATCTGACTGGTATTACCAACCGGAATGGTTTCAGCCGTCAGGTAGAGCGTATCTGTTCACAGGATAATCATAGTGATAATGTGATCCTGTATCTGGATCTGGACAACTTCAAATATTATAATGATACCTTCGGACATGAAATCGGTGATCTGGTGCTTGTCTGTTTTGCAGAGATGTTTAAAAGGATGACCCGCGGAAAGGGTCTGGCGGTGCGCTACGGTGGTGATGAATTCATCATTCTGCTGTATGGTCAGACCGAAAAAGAGGGCGCACAGCTGGCGGAACAGATCTATAACGAGATCCGGGACGGTTTCCGTGACCAGATAGCAATGAAGCTGGATAAAAAGTTTGAGATTCCGGATGATAAGAAGATATCCTGTTCCATTGGCATAGCAGGTTTTGAGGGCGGTTCCAAAGATTCCTTTGAATTGGCACTTAACCATGCGGACCAGATGTTGTATTACGTAAAGCGTCACGGCAAGTCTACTTACCGGAAATACGAAGATCACAATGCTTCCAATGTAGAATAAAAAAGGGGGTTGATGAATGCTGCTATTGAACAGGTATGCATATATTTGCAGATTTCAATGGAGAGTTGAACGGGAAAATAAAGCGTTGCTTGTCTGAAGATTGTACATGGTTTATAATAATAAGCAGAAGTAAAACGTGAACAGCTCCCGTGAAATGAAGGCAGGGTAAAAGCTGTTTGTTCCTGACAATGGAAAGGAGAACGATTATCATGAAAAGACACTTGGCATTGATTTTATCGGCAGTCATGCTGTGCAGTGCAGCTGCGTGCGGGGCTGACAAGGGTGAAACGGGAAAGGAAGATGCCGTTTCCCAGATCAGTGTGCAGTCCGCCAAAGAGGAGGAAACAGCTCAGTCGGATCCGTTTGCAGCAGTGAGTGTGGTTGATCAATCAGAAGACAGTGAAGCGGTTGATCCGCAGACATTTGTAGAACAGGTAATGGAGAAGTATCTGTTTGAAGGGATAGTCTATGCAGAAAAGGACGGAAAACCAGTGGCAGTCTGCGCACGGGGCAATGATGAAAGCGGTAAACCGCTGACAGCGGATACACCGATGCCCATTGGTTCGGTATCCAAGCAATTCTGTGCGGCTGCGATTCTGCGTCTGGCGGAACAGAAGAAACTCAGTCTGGATGATACTGTGGGAACATACTTTCCGGAGTATACAGCGGCAAAGGAGGTTACGTTAAAGCAGCTTTTGTCCATGCGGTCAGGTGTTCCGAATTTTACGGAAGAATTATTTACGATCACAAAGAATGATAATACCGATGAGGAAAACACAGAGCTGATAAAAAAATGGATTTTTGAAAAACCGATGGATTTTAATCCGGGAGAAGGATATACATATTCCAACAGCAATTTTATGCTGCTTGGGAATATTGTGGAGCAGGTGACAGGTCAGCCTTATGCGGCATATTTGCGTGAAAATTTTTTTGAGCCGTTGGGTATGACCCATACAGGAACGATCAGTGAGATGACGGAATCGGCACAGTGGACAGGGGGCGTATCCTATCAGCATATTGACCTGCAGCCGGGACTGACAAAGGGAGCCGGAGATATACTGTCAAATGGCGCAGACATTTCGTTGTGGTTGAATGCATTGAGCAGCGGCGAGGTGATTACGGATGAAAGCTATCAGGCAATGACGACCAATTATACGGAGGAACAGGGATATGGCTATGGAATCCGGACGAATTTTTTCGGCGGCATTGGTCATCCCGGTTCGATCGGCAGCTATGTAGCGCTGGATTACATTCAACCGGAGGAGCATCTGACCTTTTTCCTGGCGAGTAGCTCTTTGAGTGAAAACGGAATGTTTCCGATGATAACGGAAGTACTGCGTGGTCTGAGAGCATGATGGAATAAAAAAATAACCGGACGGTTCAGCGGGAATCGTCCGGTTTTGTGCAGTATATGGGGTACAAGCAAGTTTATTGACAATCATTCGTTTTTTTTAGGAAGGGGTTTCCTCCAGCGCAGCTTCTCTGAGCTATACAATTTCGATCAGTTGTTTTTGTCTGCGGTCAGGAAGATATGCAGGAAATCTTCAAAGACGGTCGCCCATGCAGATTCATGGTGCGGTGCATCGGGTTTAACAACCAGCTTGATCTGTTTTTGCGGATAGCATTCCTGCAAAGAAGTGTGCAGCAGATGCATTCCGGCAGCGAAATCCTGCTCGATGCCGGGTTCGCCGCCCACATACAGATACAGGAAAGGCATAATCGTCTGTATGCTGCTGCCGATCCAACGATCCACCTCTTCCTTATGGTACATCAGATACACCGGAACAGGAGAAAAAACACCGGATGCGCAAAAGATGTCAGCGTGATACAGTGCCATATACAGGGCTTCCAGTCCGCCGGAGGAGCTGCCGCAAAAAGCAGTGCTTTCTCTGCCGGTTCTGACAGGAAACTGTGCCTCAACGGCGGGCATGACAGTATGGATAACAAAATCGCCGAAAAACTCGCCCCGCGGCTGGAACAGGTTCTGCATTTTTATGATTTCTTCGTTCGGCGCAGGGGGTAGCTGAGGAGTACCGATGGCTTTGGGTGTCAGGTCGCAGGAGCGTTCCATGGGACCTTCATCATTATGTATGCCGACGATGATTGCTGCTTTGCCGCTGCGTTCTTTTTCGGCACGGATAGCCTCACGGGTATACCAAGAGCCGAGCTGGCCGGTGTTTTTGTCCAGTTCAAACACATTCTGACCATCCGTCATATAGACCACAGGGAAGGTTTCGCCTTCTTCATGTGCGGGAACAAAGACCCGAACAGTTTTGCTGCTCTGATCGGTATATGGTAAAGTGAGGGTTGTAAGCGTTTCGTTTATCATAATTATCTTCTCCTTTTTTGACAGTAAGCCGTGTTGTGGGCGGGTCATGCGCTGGCAAGAATGGTATCCTTCAGTTGATTCAGCGTAACACCGTACTTTTCTGCAATATCCTTGGCATAACCGATACCATCAGGCGGTGCCTGATAAACTTTGTATGACCGCTGACCTTCGTGAATTCCCGTGACAAGCGATGCTGCTTTGATATCCCCGGGTAAAGCATTCATTTCATCCAGATGCATAGCAAGTTCGTGCATATGTGTATTGAAAATGGTTCTCGCACCCAGAAAACGAAGCGCACATACCACATCTTTGGCAATATACAATCCTTCCGTAAAGGATGTGGATGCAAGCGGTTCATTAAACAGGAGAAGACTCTGGTTCTTGGCAACGGAAAAGATTTCACTGATACGCTTGGATTCTTCTCCCAGTCGTCCGAGGTTGACAGTCTGGTTTTCGTCTGCAGGAAAATGGGTGTAGATGTTGTCACACGGCGCCAGGCTCAGGGATGCGGCAGGAACATAAATGCCATGCTGTGCTGACAGGAACAGCAGCCCCACATCCTGTGTAAAGGTAGTTTTACCGCCTCTGTTGGGACCTGTCATGATAAAAATGCCGTGTTCCTTGGAAAACGCAAAATCATTGCAGATAACATCGGTTTTTTTGCCGTCCATCATGGGTATAGCGAGTTTCAGGTTGTACAGCTCTGTGGCTGTCAGGGATCTGCATGATGGCTCCAGGATCTGCGGACGGGACATGGGCAGACCGAGTTCCATGACCTTTGTGCAGAAATCTGCCCATCGGATATAGAACAACAGCTCCGGAATAAAGCGTGTCAGACGGAATCCGCTGATGTTGACATAGCGGGAGAGCTTTGTTTTCAGGTGCTTGACAGTGGTTCCAGCATATCGGTTACGGCACGGCTCAGGTTTTTCATGAGCGGGTCATCCTCAGCCGATACGCCTGATGTGTGAATTTTTGTCATTGTTGCCGAGCCGGAATTGAGGATATCCACAAATTTGGAACAGAAGCCCAGAAAATTGTCAAGAATACCGCTGTGTTCAAAACGTTCCTCATTAATGGAAAGAATACCGACCTCTGTGGGACGCATCATATTGTCCAGATTGATGCCCAGCGTAATACTCTGGATTCTTGCGGTTTCGGTTAACAGATCATTGATATCGGCTTTGAAATGATCAAACCCGCTGCTGTTGTATACGGATGCAACGTATTCTTTGAGCTGTTTCAGACCCACAGAACTGATCGGATGGTCAGACAGAGCCTGGTGGATACCGGTAATACAGTCAATGTAAGTTTCCAGCTCTCTCAAACGCTTGACAAGCTGCCATACGGGTGCAATGGAATCATCCTTGAAGGATCTGCCCAGTGTATTCAGGTAGTCGAGCTGTTCCAGCATTTCCTTCATTTTCTCCCTCAGTACAGGGAATTTCAGCATATCCTCAAATATGTCACAGCAATAACGGATCACATCAGGGTCATTTTCCAGTTCCAGCATCATTTGCTTGAGAATCTTTTTTTCAGCTTCGGTTTCTGAAATACAGTCCAGAATTACGTCCACTGACAGGTCGTTGTAGGTATTCTGGCTGATCAGATGAAAACCCGGCTGTTTTCCTGCAGGGTAAAATAAACTAAGCTCATTCAACATTTTATTTCTGCTCGCTTTTCCTGTGATTCAATTATGATTGTTGTCCGTACCGATGATATCCGGTCAATTTCTTTAATTCTATTGTAAATCGAAGACTGAGTGAATACAATCAATTAATCATATCAGTGTGCAATTGTCTTGCATATTCATACAACGTTGAGTTGTATAAACAGGAAAATGACAATGGAAGATGGATAATAATGTGGTGCTCATAGAAATGGTTTCTCACGGAAAAAGCCGCCCAAAAAAGGTCGGTAGTCCTTCTGGGCAATTTCATCCGCCATGCATAGCATGGGAATAACAAAGCTTTCCTTGCGGAAAGTATAGGAATTGAGATCACCGCTTGCCGTAGCTACAACGGTACGTGTGGCAAGATTATGGCTGCAAAGCGGCTCCATGCAGCGGTCAACCTCTTTCGTATTCAATCCTGTATGCTTGCTGATGAGGGATGTATCTATCGGCATATTGGGCAGCGAGTACATATAAAACAGAATGCGCAGCAGTTTTTCATCAGCAAACAAGGCAAAAACCTCCCGCAGTGACTCCATGTCGGAAAGCTGTTCCCGGATGCCGCTTTTTGGCTCCACCATCAGAAAAAAATGCTGGAAATCCGGGGACATCCTCAGATTGGCGATTCCGTTGTCGTGAAGAATTCTGGCAAAATAGTCGGTTTTTTTGTCACTGGAAAAGGATGGGTCATCAATGAATTTGTTCATAAAATCATTAATAATTGAAACATCTCCCAGCAAACCGATTTCAATTGCCCAGCAGATATTGAATGCATAACGGTATGCTTCTTCGTCCGGCATCTGGCTGAGCCGTCTTGCAAGAGAAAGTGCCATGCTTTGTTCCTCTCTCCCGAACAGGGTATCAATGCTGACCTCCAGAATATCCGATAGCCGGGGCAAAAGCTCCACGTCAGGCGTTCCGCCCCTTTCCCATCTTGATACTGCCTGTGTGGTCACGCCGATCAGCTGACCAAGCTGCTCTTGCGTAATGCCTTTTTCTATCCGGTATTTCTTGATTTGCTCTCCTATTGTGCTCATAACACTCAAGCCTCCGTTGAATAATTTTCTACTCCTATCGTAGCAGATATTGCTATACGATTCAAGTGGTTTTATTACTTTTGGCGCCGAGCCGGCGCTCCCCAGACGCATCAGTCGCTGTGCCGGCGTGCCGCCGGTGTCAATGCTCTCGTTCGTATTCCTTGACTCTTCTGCTATTGCATCTCTCACGTGTGGGCTTGACTTGTATTAGTTTTCAGCGCTCCGCTCTGGTTATAGCCTGAACATATTTACACCCGCAGAATACATTTAGCGGCACGCGGATTTTACGCAGCTCATTTAGGTTGGCAGTCACACTGAGTGCTGTATATAAAACAGACGGCGATTCTTCTTTGTGACGGAGCTTTGGGAAAGGGAAATGTCAGATGTGGTTTTCCCATCCGTTTTATATTGTCCTTTGCAGGAAAAATAATCAGATTTTCTCTGATAACATAAGATGTTACTGTTGCTGGGGTGGGAAATGAATGCAAGTTAGAATGTGCCAGGGTGCCGTCCAGCAGGAAAAATTTCTAAAAAATTGACCGTTGCAATTGACTTATGCGATATTTTGAATTATAATGGTAAGGTATCATTGTATCATCAGACGGTGATAGTCGCCGTCCGAAGCAAAAATAGATATGGAGGCAATAAAAATGAAAAGGGTTTACAATTTTTCGGCAGGTCCTTCTATGCTGCCGCAGTCCGTTCTGGAAAAAGCAGCTGCTGAGATGCTCGACTATGAGGGCAGCGGTCAGTCTGTAATGGAAATGTCACACCGCAGCAAGATTTACGGTACAATTATTGAGGGTGCAGAGGCACTGCTCAGAGAGGTTATGAATATTCCTGATAACTATAAGGTTCTTTTCCTGCAGGGCGGCGCATCCACACAGTTTGCAGCTATTCCCATGAACCTGGGTACAAAAAGCGGTAAAGCTGACTATGTTCTGACAGGTCAGTGGGCTACCAAGGCACAGAAGGAAGCTGCAAGATATATTCAGGCAAATGTAGTGGCTTCTTCCAAGGATAAGACCTTCTCTTATATTCCGAAGCTGGATCCGGATACTTTCACAAAGGATGCAGATTATTTCTAAATCTGCATGAATAATACAATTTATGGTACCGTCTACCATGAGCTGCCCGAAACAGGCGATGTACCGCTAGTAGCAGATACTTCTTACTGCATTCTGT
>CACZSU010000044.1 GCA_902783855.1 uncultured Ruminococcus sp. | reverse complement strand
GTTTGGAAACAAAGGGTTATCCCCCTTCTCGCCTGCCGGCTCGGTCGGTGCTTCTGCTTGCGGCAGAGATGTCCACCGGACATCCGCACCCCCCTTCCTAAAAAAACTCTAATTTTTTAATAAAATAGATTGTTTTAATTATACAATGTGCCTTGTTCAGAATAAATATTTTTAAAAATTGATTTCCGTGTGAAAAGTGGTCCTTATATCTGGAATTCAGGAGAATAAACCAACCGCTCTCACTGAGGGCGGTTTTCTACACATGACTGAATACGGGCTAAAATAGACAGGCGTACATACTTTTACTGAGAAAAGTGTGTACGCCTGTCATTATCTGAATGTCAGAATTATGTACGATTATTCATAATACTCGTCGCCATATCCTTCGTCATTATTATTGTCGTCGCCATATCCTTCGTCATTATTATTGTCGTCGCCTTCGTCACCGGTATTATCACCAGTATCATCCCCGGTATCATCACCGTTATCTTCATCAGCATTGTCATCAGAATCCCCTTCGTCTTCTTCGTAGGATTCTTCATTTTCATCCTCATCATTTTCGTCATCATTCGCATTGTTTACGTAATCTGCGCCGAGGGCATTGCGGTTAACAAAATCCGAGATAGCGTCTACAATAACGGAAGAAGCCGTTGCCATCGCGTTGTTGATGATAATGACATCTGTGATGTTGTTCTTGTCCAGATATTCCTTGATATCAATTTTCAGAGAACGAAGGTCAATCAGGTGTGTTTCACTGTAGGTATAGCAGATAAAGGGTGAGAATGCGTTGCCATAGGATTCCTTGAGAACAGCAATCTTTTTGCCGTTGCCCTTGGGATTCTTGGTTACCATCAGCGGCTGGTCACCGCCCAGGAAGGCATACATAGCTGTGTCACTGTCAGCGTCCTTATTGATAATGCTCCAGTCCATGGGGTTCTGACCATTTTCATCATAACGCTTGCAGTCAATTTTATAGCTGGGATAATAATAAGTGACGGTATCTGCTTTCAGGTCGGGAACATCATATGCAGAGGAGAAGGAACCATATACATCCTCAATCTTGCCGGTTTTGAGGGAGCTGAGCTCCAGCGGTTCAAATCCAGCTACCTGGGCAAAGGAACGGTATGCGTAGTATGCGCCCAGAGCCGTCCAGTGGTGGTCACTGTTAAAATAAAGATACTCATTTCTGTGGTGTACAATTTTATTGTAAGCGTCTACACCTCTGACATTGGCAGAGTAGGAAGTAACGATCTTATTCAGATAATCCTTCTGGGAAGTAGATTTCTCACCGTCAAATTTTGCGGGCAGATCCACTCCGACATGGGTCGGTACAACTACATTGTACAGGGTGATACCGGGGCCAATCATATTTTTGAAGGAAGAAATGACATCCGCATAGTGCTGTGCCATGCTTTCATCGCCGAAAAAGTACTCATATGCAACATTGTTGTATACAAAGATGTTATTGACATCCTCACCCATGTTATCTGGGGTCGGGTCCTCAATTTCAGGAATGGGCCCGTTGTCCTCTTCCGCCAGCTTGACAAGGGGATCCACTTCAGAAGGCTCAGCCGGAGCTGAAGGTTTTTCTGTTTCAGCATCCTTACTTTCTTCAGGAGCAGCCGTGCTGACAATGCTTTCCGTGCTGCTTTGCGTATCTTCCTCTGCCTTGTTGTCGCTGCCGCATCCCGAAAGAACGGTCGTACCCAGAAGGGCAGTCAGCAATACGACACTGACAACTGATTTTTTCTTTATCATAGTTCAATTCCCTCCACACATTACGATGAGCTTTGGTGCGCCATCACCAAAGCCCGGATGATATTTTTATACCATGCTATTATATCATAAATGCAACAGGGCTTCAATATCAATTTTGTTACATCTTGTCGGTTTTTGACTTCAATTTTTATAGAATTATGACAGTTTCCGTATTATTTACACAAAAAATCAGGAATGCTTTTGTGATATTGCCTGAAAACAGATATCATCGTAAAGTGTGAATTGCAATTTTGAATAAAATATTGTAAAATAGAGTAAAAAGATTGATCATTTTAAATGATAATCTTTTATCAGAAAGGAAGGATACAATATGGTTCACACCAAATTCCAAAAATCAATCAGCCTGATATTGTCTGTACTGCTGGTTATTTCCTGCCTGATGCTGCCCGCAGCACAGGTGTCAGCGGCGGATACGACTGTTGCCATTGTGCTGGAAGGGGTTACCAGAAAGTACAAGGACTCCTTTTCACTGCTGGATTTGTGCAATGCACAGCGTGCCAGCAAAGGATTGGAGGCATGGCAGATGGATCGTGTGTTGATGGAAGCCGCTATGAAAAAAGCAACAGAGCTTTCGGTCAATATCAATACCCAGTATGATCCGGCTAAAATTTTTGATAATTCAGAGGAAGTCAAAACCAAGGAAACCGCTATTATGATCGGTTATGATGTAAATACAGTCAGCGCGTTTTTCAATGATTTATCAGATGAGGAGGAAGCCATTCTGTCCTCCGCCGCTTACGTCAGCTGCGGCGCGGCAGTTGTGGAAGTCAACCGTGCCCGTTTTCTCTGCATTTTTGTATCCAATAAAGCAGTAGAGCCTGTTGATGCCGACCTGAAAAACAGCGCGGACAGTACAGCGGATTATGCCATGGATTGTCCGAAAGAGTATCTGACGGATGTGACAACGGAATACGGAGATGCTTCCGTGTCACTGGTAGCTGCAAAATCCCATGCGATCCGTATGAAAATCCGCAATCACTTTGTTGATACCCAGACTGGCTTCAGCAAGATCTATGAAGTTTATCTTGCCCCGTCCTGCACAGAATTGAGTGCAGCAGACGGTACGGACAGTCACGTCCAGATCAGCGGAAATGCTGTTTTCAGTGATATCCCGCTTGCAGATGTGACACTGTACGCAGCGCTTAAGGATGCGCCGTCTTACAAGAGCAATGTTCTTGTTCAGTTTATCACACTTCCGATCACAACAGCACAGGCAGAATCAATTCCTGATCAGCAGTATACCGGAGAAGCGATCATGCCTGAACCTGTTGTAACAGATTCGAATCATCAGCTGTTGAAATCGGGTGTAGACTATCGGCTTGAATACAGGAATAATGTTTCTGTAGGTAAAGCTACGATCAGCATTATCGGTATCGGCAGCTACAGCGGTACGATTACAGTCACTTTTTCGATTGTTGCAGCAGAGGATCAGTTTTCCGTTTCCTTTACAAAAGCACCGGATGTGGTGAATGTGGGAGAAACCAGTGTATTTACTGTTGCCGCAGAAAACGCCCCCTCAACAGAGATTACCTATCAGTTTGATATAGCTGAAAAGGATAGTCAGAATTATACCTTGCTGAAAGCCGAAAGCAATGACAGCTTTGCTGCATTCAAGCCGGAACAGGAAGGCGAGTTTACTTTGCGGGTAACTGCGAAGGATGCAGGCGGTCAGACAGCAGTGGCTGAAATCAGCGTCCGGGTTTTTAAAGCGCTGACACTGGAATTTACATCTGCACCGGATTCCTTTATACAGGGTAACTCCTATAACCTGAGCGTGAAGGCAAGCGGCGGAACAGCACCGTATGAGTATGCTTGTTTCTATGTTTGTCCGGATGGAGATATTACCAAGCCGAACGGTGTGCGGGGGTATTCCTCTGTTTCCGACTTCTTGATTGATAAGAGATACTATTCTATTGACCGTACCGGTGAATATGTGATAATCGTCAATTGCCGTGATAAAAACGGTACAGTTGTCACCATTCAGAAAACAGTTATCTGTGTCGAGGACGATGCATTTGTGAATACTTCTACGATTTCCGCAGAAACGGCATATCGGGGAGATGTTGTCTATATCCAGGCGTCCTGTATCGGCGGTACCGGTCAACAAAGTAAATTTACCTACAAGTTTTCGTATAATAAGGATGGCAGCTATCTGTCCCACCAGGATATTACCCGTTCCAACTGGACGTCTATCGCAGCTGATACAGATGATCCCACACGTGCGACGCTGGAAATAAAGTTCCAGTCCGTTAAGGTCTATCAGCTTGAAAGTCTGCCGATCCTGGTACAGATTACCGATACCAGCTCCAAAACAGTCAGCAAGGTACTGTATCTGGTGGTGAGAGAAAGTTCGGACGCCAACCCACTGATCAATCTTTCTGAAATTGATGCGACACCGATTCCGAATTCCCAGATAGATGCAAAGTATGCCGCACCCTATGGTTCCAATATTATTATTTCCGGCAAGGCATCAGGAGGTCAGGCACCCTATCTCTATACGTTCCATTATATGGATAGAGTCACTTTTGATATGGACAGCGAGCGAAATAATGAAGCAAACTGGCATACGATTCCCTCAGATGGTGATGTTGCCGTTCTAGCCGGAGAAGATACCCAGACTTACGTGATACGTATTGTGGTATTGGATTCCGTAAACCGTCGGTCGGAGCTGTTTTATAAGGTAAAGGTTTATAAACCAATGTCAGGCTATTCTTCCATAAAGGGTCTTAATTCTTCTGAAAAACTTGGTATAGTGGGATATCCCATACAGATGAATGGTAATGCCAATATGGGTGTTTCTCCGTTTTATTGTTCATTTGCGTACCGGTTGACCGGAACGGGAACGTGGACTAATATTCCATCAATGTGGAATGACAGCTACAGAGCTTATTTTGTTCCTCAGCAGCCCGGTTTTTATGATCTGAGGGTGATTGTCAGGGATCATATTGATGGGGATAACGGTGGATACCAAAAAATCTATAGCAAAGTCCAGGTATTGGGTGCTCTGAACAATACATCCATATTGTCTGATAATCAGGTTGATGCTGGTACCCCGGTTACCATCAAGGGCAGTGCGGAAGGCGGTTATGGGTCATACAATTATACCTTTGCTTATCGTTACGAGGACGATGAGGATTGGACAACACTGGATGTGGGAGGCGATGAATGCGGTTTTACACCTGAGCGCAGCGGAAAATGCCAGATCAAGGTGACAGTCAGTGATACGACAGCTTCCTATTTGGATAGAAGTGGTACAGCGTGTTCGTATCACAGCAGTGCTGAAAAAATACTGGAGCTGGACGTTTCCGATGTCAATCTTACAGAACCCCTGCAGAATCAATCTACTATGAATTCCACTTTGGTTGCAGTCGGCAATAAGTTTGTACTCAATGGTGCAGCACAGGGAGGTACACCGCCGTATCAGTATACCTATCAGTACAAGCGCAGCAACAGAGATGTCTGGAGTACGGTTAAAACAGCTGCTCCGGATGTGACGGTTGCAAAGATTAAGCCCACATCCACAGGAACATTTGATATAAAGATTATTGTGGAGGACAGTAAGGGCGAACGTGAAGAAAAAGAGTTTACAGCAAAAGCGTCCGGTTTGCAGAATCAGTCTTACCTGAAAAACAGTGCTGTTCTTCTCGGAACATATGTGAAGATTTATGCAAAGGCTGATGGTGGTGCAGAGGACTACAAGTATAACTATTTCTATAAGCGCAGTACCAATTCCAAATGGAACCGCATCGGCAAGCAGGATACTGCTGCGGTAACAGCACAGTTCAAGCCTACAGCGGCTGTACCGTTTGATATCCGTGTATCTGTCACTGACAGCTATGGTATGACTGTCAAACAGGATCTGCACGTGAATGTCAGTGATTTGCAGAACCTTTCGACCATCAGCACAGAACATCTTCTGCTTGGCAAAAAGATAACAATTAACGGTAAAGCAGCTAGCGATGATGCGCAGAGTGTCCGCTATTCGTATTATTATAAGCGCAGCAGGAATACCAAATGGAACAGCCTTGGTACAGTCGGAACAGATGCAGCTATGATGACATTCAAACCGTCTGCAGCAGATTCCTATGATATCAAGGTGATTGCCAGTGACAGCAGCGGTGCGGAAGCTGACAAGATATTCAAGCTGCAGGTTTATGATCTCGTTAACACATCCGGAGTTGTGACAAAGACTCCTACAGCCGGAAAATATGTCACGATTCAGGGAGCAGCTGACGGTGGAACAGAACCGTATACATACACTTATTATTACAAGCGTTCAGCCAATAGCCGCTGGATCCAGATCAGTACAGACGCCGAAACAGCAGAACAGGCAAGATTCAAACCTCAGGCTGCGGCGGACTATGATCTGAAGGTGGTTGTTACGGACCAGAATGGCTTGCAGGCAGAAAAAGTACTGAGTATCACCGTATCCTGATGATGGTGGTTGTCGCCCGAACACACATTCATCTTACCAGTAATATACGATACTCTTTTCAAGCGTAAAAAGCATCAGGCTGCTGTGTATTCAGCTGCCTGGTGCTTTTTTCTGCCGGTGTGCTCAGGGGAATTTTGCAGCCTGAATCAGCCATGCTGGGGGAAACCCTTTCCCAAAAAAACTATATGTTGTAATCGTATGATTATCTGCATAATGATGCAAAAGCGCTGTCATATTCCTCTTAAAAAGAACATGACAGCGCGCAAGTACCATCGGGTAATGTCAGATGGTTATATTATTTTTTATCGTCAGTTTTTTTGGTGGTTGTTTTCTTTGCAGCGGGCTTCTTTTCCTCTGCCTTTGCTTCGACAGCAGGCTCAGCCTTTGCAGCTGCTTTCTTTGCAGCGGGCTTCTTTTCCTCTGCCTTTGCTTCGACAGCAGGTTCAGCCTTTGCAGCCGCTTTCTTTGCGGCGGGTTTCTTTTCCTCTGCCTTTGTTTCGACAGCAGGCTCAGCCTTTGCAGCTGCTTTCTTTGCAGCGGGCTTCTTTTCCTCTGCCTTTGCTTCGACAGCAG
>CACZSU010000043.1 GCA_902783855.1 uncultured Ruminococcus sp. | reverse complement strand
GGTGTCACTGCTCTCGTTCGGATTCCTTGACCCTTCTGCTATTGCATCTCTCACGTGTGGGCTTGACTTGTATTCGTTTTCAGCGCTCCGCTCTGGTTATAGCCTGAACATATTCACACCCGCGGAATGTATTCAGTTGCACACTGCTTTTACGCAGCTTATTCAAATTGGCGGTTACTCTATCTGGCAATTTTTTATCTTTGGCTATGCTTTGGGAAAGCCTTTCCTAAAAAACGAATTTTTGCTTTTTACAATAGTATCGGGATGCATACAATAGCCCGCCAATTCATAGCAAAACCGCTATAAGCCGAAACCAGACTTTGCGAACAAACTTCCCCATGCTACTGTAAAGTACTCTCTGAAATGAGGTAAGCGAGGACGACCCGGCGAATGCCGACATAAAAGCTGTGGGGCTGTTTTGTAAACACATCTTAGTTACTAAAGCAATTCCACTTTCCACATTCCACATTTTATTTCCTGTAATGCTGATAAGAAAGCAGAGCCACAATTCATAAGCACTATGCTATTGCTCTGTGTGGGTTTTGAAAGAGAAATGTCTGGAAAGACACTGTTATATATGGATAAAAATGCCATGTTTATCAGAATATGTGTCGTATAATGTCAATTAGTAGAATGATAATGACTTGACGGAAACAGGCAAAAGGGATTATAATAGATTTGATTTTATTACTAAGGAGTCACCATTATGCAGTTATTCAATTCCCGGGATATAAAGTATCGCAGCCCGTCAGGTGCTGTACCGTTCGGTACAGGCTTACATTTCAAGATCATTCTGCCGAGAGATCTTGCCTGCTCATCGGCAGTGCTGGCGCTGAAGGATGATAAATTCGGGGATACCAATGTTTATGGAATGTTCTGGTGCGGAATGGTCGGCGATGACCATGAAGCATGGGAATGTGACGTGCAGGCAGAACACGTGGGTTTGTATTGGTATCATTTTGCTCTGGATACCAGATATGGCAAACGCTATATAATGAAAGGCTTCGGCGGCGAAGGTTACCTGGCACTCAGCAATCATGAGCCGAGGTTCCAGCTGTTGTGCTATGATAAGGATTTTCAGACGCCTTCCTGGTTGCCGGGAGGAATCATGTACCAGATTTTCCCCGACCGTTTTTATAATTCCGGCAAGGAAAAAACCGGTATCTATCCTGATAAAAAAATGCAGACGGATTGGGATGTCATACCCGATTGGAAACCCAATGAGCATGGTATTATTACCAATTCCGATTTCTTTGGCGGCGACCTGAAGGGTATTACTGAAAAGCTGCCCTATCTGAAAAAACTGGGTGTAACCTGTATTTACCTGAATCCGATTTTTGAAGCCTATTCCAATCACCGCTACGATACAGGTGATTATGAAAAGATTGACCCTGTGCTGGGAGATGAGGATGATTTCAGGGAAATGTGTGCACAGGCGAAAAAGCTGGGTATTCATATTATTAACGACGGTGTATTCAGCCATACCGGCAGCGACAGTAAGTATTTTAACCGTGAAGGACGCTATCCCGGGCAGGGCGCCTATAACTCTACGTCATCCCCCTACTATACATGGTATCGTTTTATTGAATGGCCGAACATTTATAATTCATGGTGGGGTTTCAATACACTGCCGGAGGTGGAAGAGCTTTCGGATTCGTTCAACGAATATATCAATGGCGAAAACGGTATTATCCGTAAATGGATCCGTGCCGGAAACAGCGGATGGCGGCTGGATGTGGCAGATGAGCTGCCGGATGAGTTCATCAAGAACCTGCGTGAGGCAGTCAAGTCAGAGGATACAGATGCCCTGCTGCTGGGCGAGGTCTGGGAGGATGCCTCCAATAAAGAAAGCTATGGCTCCAGAAGAGAGTTCCTTTATGGACAGGAACTGGACAGCGTTATGAATTACCCGTTCCGTGATGCGATTCTGGGATTTCTGGACTGCGGTGACGGCAGACATATGATCGAGATTGTTCTGAATGTGATAGAAAACTATCCCCGTCCGGTTCTGCGGTGCCTGATGAACCTGTTGGGAACACACGATACAGAACGAGTGATCACTCTGCTTGCCGGAGAACGTCAGAACGGACGAGGCAGGGAGTGGCAGGCGGCAACTAAGCTGTCACCGGAACAAAGAGCCTTTGGTCTGAAAAGAATGCGGGTTGCCAGCGGTATTCTATACACGTTGCCAGGCGTGCCTTGTGTTTATTACGGCGACGAGGTAGGTGTAGAGGGTTATCGTGACCCCTTCAATCGTGCCACCTTCCCATGGGGAAAAGGAGATGCAGACCTTCTGGAATGGTACCGCCAGCTGGGTAAGATGCGGGGACAGTGCCATTGCCTGAAGGACGGCGATCTGATCGAATGCGGTTCCGGCGGCAGAACGATGGGGTATATCCGCCGGGATGAAACGGATATGCTGCTGTGTGTATTCAATGCTGCCGATCATGAGATACGCTTCCCACTGCCGAAGGAATTCGCTGGCGGAACTGCCTTTATGGGAACTGTGATTGACAATGAGGAACTGGTCATTGAGGGCAGCGGCTGTGCTTTTGTTCTGGCGGATACGCCGGAGGAACCGGTTGCGGAGGATACACCTGCCGTGCCGGAAACAGCTGAATCACCGGAAACAACGACAGATATCAACGAAACTGCCGATGCAGCCGGATTATAATGGATGCAAATAATAAAAACATGGTTATCCGCAGCAAAAATGCCGGACAGCCATGTTTTTTTCATTAACGATTGAAATCTTTTCCAAGAATAGCACTCAGATTGTCCAGAAGGGCTTTTGCGACATCCGGCTTATTCATGGAATAAACGTGTACATTTGTAATGCCGTTAGCGTACAGGTCAATAATCTGGTCGGTGGCATAAGCAATACCAGCCTGCTTCATTGCCTCGGGATCCTGACCAAAGTAATCAACCAGGCTTTTGAAACGCTGCGGCATAAAGGAACCGGAAAGACGAATGGCTCTTTCAACCTGATTGGCATTCGTGATGGGCATAATACCGGGAATTACGGGTACAGACACACCTGCTTCCCTCAGCTTGTACATGAAGTTGAAAAACAGGGAATTGTCAAAAATCATCTGGGTTGTCAGGAAATCTGCTCCCGCCTCAACCTTTTCTTTCAGATGCAGAATGTCCTCCTTCTGATTCACACTTTCCGGATGAATTTCCGGATAGCAGGCAGCACCAATGCAAAAATCAGAATCACTTTCCTTCAACTCATGAATCAGCTGTACGGCGTACTGATAGTCCCAGTGAGAACGGTCTGTTTTTTCCAGTTCGGGGGTCAGGTCACCCCGCAAAGCCATTACATTTTTTATGCCGCACTCCCCCATTGCGTGAATCTGCTCCTGTACAGTCTGACGGCTGGAGGATACACAGGTCAGATGAGCCAGCGTAGGCACACCAAAAACTTCTTTGATGTTTTTGGCAATATCCAGTGTATAACGGCTGGTGCCGCCGCCTGCACCATATGTAACGCTCATGAACGATGGATGATAGGAGGCAATTTTTTCGGTAGCTGCCTTCACGCTTTCAAAACCAGTTTCTTTCTTCGGAGGGAAAACCTCAAAAGATAAAGCCATATTATGATTATTTAACAGATCTATAATTTTCAAAACAGTATCCTCCAGTATTATTTGAGTTTTTTATTGCCATGGTTTGCCCGGATGGATAAATCAGCAAAAATCATGTGTAACCCGCAGACATATCTTTTTTGCCATGCACCCAAGCCTGCACATATTATACTGTATACGAAAAAAAAAATCAACCTCTGGCGGCGTCGAGCCGCAAAGTGTAAAACAATAGTTGGGCGCACAGAATGACTGCCAACCAGAATAAGCTGCGTAAAAGCCGTGTGCATCTGAATACATCCCGCGGGTGTAAATGTGTTGAAGCTATAACCAGAGTGGAGGGATGAAAACGAATACAAGTCAAGCCCACACGTGGGAAATACCATAGCAGAAGGGTCAAGGAATACGAACGAGAGCAGTGACACCGGCGGCACGCCGGCGCAGCGACTGACGCGTATAGGGTGCAGCGTC
>CACZSU010000042.1 GCA_902783855.1 uncultured Ruminococcus sp. | reverse complement strand
GTTTAAAATCGGACATACTCTGCGGAAAAACCGGCAATACCTGCCGCAACCTCCCGCTTCATCGCATATCTGTTGCAGTCTTGCTTAATAATAATACCACATCAATCTTCGGATTGCAAGCACTTTCTTTGTTGATTTTAGTAGAAATTTCATCGATTTTTTTGTATATTTTGCCAGTAGCTTTCTTCTATTTCTACACAAAACATCCTCAACAATCAAATGCTTTTTATTCAATTTACCATAGGAACACACGGTGCTGTGTGCATATAGCCTTGTTTTCCTCTCATGTCAAAATACCGCTGCCGCAGAATATTTACTGCGGCAGCGGTTGACTTTAAATTATATTGTTAATTATGAAATCAATCACTCGGACTTCTTCTTCATCAGTGCAAGAACGCACACGCCGGATACAACAGCTGCCAGTGCTACTGCTACCGGAAACTCTGATCCTGTTTTGGGGCTTTCTGTTGTTGTTGCTGTTGTTACCGGAACAGTCGCCGCTGCAACCGTATTGTTTGCCGGTGCAGGCGTTGTATTAATCTTAGAGGACTGCTGAGAAGATTGCTGGGAAGATTGCTGGGAAGATTGCTGAGAGGATTCCTGTGAAGATTCCTTACTGCTTTCCTGTGAGGATTCTGACGGCTCAACAGCGATTGCAGGAATCACATAAGTACAAGTAAGCGGTGTAACCTTACCAGTTTCCTTTGAGGTAGCGTTAATCGTTACCGTAATCGTGCGCTCTACAGCAGACGGCTCTGCTTTCAGATACCATAAGTGCTGTATAATCATTTCAGGTGGAAGTTCGTCAAACTGAACATACGGATCTGCCGGTACGAAGCTTACTTCAACGGGCGCATCCGGTTCAACAGTGCTCTCTTCCACCGAGCTTTCAGGCAAGCCGGAAATCGGAGCAGGATCTTCTGCAGCGGATTGTTCAGAACCAGCCTCGCTTTCAACCGGTTCAACTGCTGACGCTTCGCTTTCTTCCTCCGGCCAATCCTCCCGGACAACAGAAACACCCTCCGGAAGCTCCAGAGAAAGCTCCAGTTCAGACAGATTTTCCTGACCCTTATTCTGAATATACGTAATCAAGGAAACCGGATCATAACCCGTACCAGCTTCATTAATTGTAAATTTCTTTTCTCTCTGTACAGTACCAATTGCCAGCTCTGTATCTGTATTTACGTCCACAGAGGAGCAGCCATAGTACAGATAGCATTTTCTTGACTCACCTGGAGCAAGTGTTGCCTCATCCCAGATAGCATTAACCGTACTGTCACCGATTGCAGAATCGGTTGACACGCTCGGAATCAGATTGCTGTATTTTGCCACTCCATAACTGTTGAACTGTACAATATCGGGAGCAAATGAGCCTGTAAAGAAGCTGCCCTGCGTAACGATAGAAGGATTAGCCAGATCGTCAAATACCTGATAGAAGGACGGGATATCTCTGCCCTTGAATTCCGTACATTTGGTAATTTCCTTACCGTCAATCGTTCTGAAGGGAGCATCATCGTTTTTGCCGAGCATGGTATCCAGCATCATTCTGATACCCACCTTATGGCTTTCGGTATCGGTGTTGGTAGCAATTACTTCCAGTTCCAAACAGTCCTTCACACCCTCATGGTCTGCTTCAACAATAGACAGCTTACGTTCAACCTTAATTTTTTTATAGGTATCAGACGTTGTAATCGTGTCCTTTTCTTCATCCGCTGCTGGATTTTCCTCGCCAACCTTAGCTACGCTTCCATCTACAGAAGCAAAAATGCCGGATGTCAGAAATACATTACCCCAAGTGGAAGTTCCTTCATAAAGAAACAATGCATCGTTCTTGTCAACCATACCGAAGCCATCCTCCAGCATATAAACTGTCAGATGGTCGTTAGAAACCTTGACCGTGCTTTCTTTTTCGGTCAGTGTTGTTGCGGAAGCAGAAACGCCCACAACAGAAGCGAGCAGCATAGCAGCCAGCAAAGCTGCTGCTGTTTTTTTCCATATCTTCATACATATCAACCTTTCTTTGACACACTGTGCCAGACTATACAACTTTCATTGTATGTCCCTATGATATCACTTTATTTGCATCCTGTCAATGTCCGATAGCAATCTTTAGTAAACTTGTACATACAGCCAGCCCTTCTGCAAAATACTAATCCTCCCTTGTAAACTGTTTTTCGATTACTACAAAATAAAGCGGGTCGATCAGAGCAGTCAATATACAGACTGCCCCAACCTTCCCTGTGAGAATGATTATATAATTTTCATACTGTAGCCATTAATTATCCGGATTACTTCTTTGTGTATGTGACCTCAAGCCCAGCATTCGGATGAAATGTCCATCTGACCTTTATTTTGTCATTTTCTTCTGTCTGCGTTCCGTCCAATGCCCGGGTGTTGGACATAGCATTAGCGAGAGATTCACTGAATCCCATTTTTTTATTAGCTTCTTTTATATAACTCCACGCTGTACTACTGCTGTGATCATCCAGATCAAGTGGATTTGTGTCTATTTCCATATAACTACCATCACCTGAAACAGTTACATAATAGTCACTTGCTCCTATTTCTGACTGTATATTTTTAAAATAGTTCCTTTCCTCTTCCTCCTTCCTTTTCTTTTCAGATTCTTCACGTTCTCTGCTCTCTTCGGCTTCTTTTTGTTTTTGCGCTTCATTTGTCAGATTATCGAATATATCGCCGACTCCGTTCTTATTTTCCTTGAGAGTTTCCTTACCGCTTGCAAAATCCTTGTAGTTCAAATAACCCATTATATCAATTTTATATTCAGGTTTACCGGCTAACAAAGAAAAATTCTGGCTCACATGAATATTTACTATTTTATTTTTAGCCTGTTCCACTCCGTACCACTCTTTGTAGTCATTTTCAAACATCCATGATCTGACAACAGGATCTCCCTTTGTCCTGGTAACCTTATACAACAGCAATCCGCTTGTATTATTTTTCAGGGATATTTTTTCCGTTCCCTCCCATTCTCTCGTCTTGATACCGTCATCATCCTCAGGAGATTCTTCGCCGTCTAGATTCAGCTTCGTCAGGATATCATACTGATCAGCGCTTATCTCCTCTGCACTTATAAAAAATCTTGGAATGAACTTCGCATCAAAATTCTTTTCTTTATCTGCTTCTTCCAAAAAATAAGTTATAGATGAAATCCCTTTGCCCTTGATAATAGGCATTATTCTGTTTTTATCAACTGATTTATTCAGATTAGTCGAAACATCATATATCATCAGACCTGTTTTTTCACCATAAGTATCTACTGTAAACACAGCCATTTTATAAAAGTCTGAAGAATCCATGTATTTCTTCATTCTTTTCCAATTCATTTCCTCCATCCAATTTCCGGCTCTGTATTTTGTATCTATATTTTTAAGAAAACTGTCAGTTACGGCAGTACCTTCATAAAACCCGATTGCCCTAGCCTTTTCTTTCGGGAGTTCATCATCATTACTGGTTTTGGAACGAAGCTTTGTGATCTCGCCTTCTCCATTCTCCATATAAACATACTTCTCATAGGTACTATCGTCTTCCGACATTTCTATCAAAGCTACAAACGGTTCTTTTTGTTCGCTGGTAATTTTCATTCCATATTCTTTGTAATAGTTTTTTTCCCACTCACCTGTTTTCACGCCTTCTACCGTCATAGGCTTAGGAGAAAAAAGGATAATTCCCCCTACAGCTATACCTGCCAACATGACCAGTATTACAATCAATATCACAATCGTGATAATTCTTTTCTTTTTAACAGAAACCGATTGTGACGGCACCACATTCTGTTGTGGAATCTGTTTATAAAACGTATTATCCGGATTATACGTCATTTGCTCACCAATAGTCTTTGGTTCCACTTGATTAAAGGCTGTTGGCTGATTCATTGAAGGTGAAAAATCAGTATTTTGGGTATTATTTTCTCCCACAGTATGAATAGCATTATTTGCTTCGAACTGCGCAGCACCGACCTGAGGTATATCCGGTTCCATAGATGCAATCGGAAACCCGCAATGAATGCATACTTTACTTTTATCAGATACTTCTTTTTTACATTCGGGACAAATAATGAGTGCCATTTTCATTCTCCTTTTTTTAAACTATGCAGAATATTCACATATTCCATATTTATTATAATTCTTAATAACTAAGATGTCAATAATTATTCTTTATTTCTAATAATTTCTATTATAATCAACGGATTAGTTGAAAATAATATCTATGTGAGGTACATTATATATGAAAAGAAAAATTGACGAAAATCATCCGCTGTCCTATTTTTTAAAATCAGCCCGTGAGGACATGGATCTGACTCAATTAGATGTGATGAAACTGACGGGTATCAACAACAAGACTCTCTCCGGATATGAAAACGGAGTGGCAGAGCCTGACTTTCACTCCCTTGCCACTCTTGCTAAACTTTACAGCATTTCCTTTGACGAGTTACTGTCTGTCGCTGCCGACAAAAATCTCTCCAACTATTTTCTTTCAAGTAAAGAAACTCAAATGCTGAGCCTATTCCGCAGGCTATCTCCTGACAGGCAGACCGAGCTTTTGGTGCAGCTCAAAGCACTAACGGATTATCTCAAAACCTAAGAAAATCCCGCTGCATGATGTTCCCATGCAGCGGGATAATTTATTATGACATTATGCAGTAATTGCCTTATACCTTTCACTTTCAAGAATCTCCAGCATCAACTGCATAGGAGAAGCCGTTCCCCCGGCTATCATAGCAAACAACCTCGGCGTACAGCCGGAAACCAGTGCAGCGCCCTGTTCATTTTTCGTAACAGGCTGCTGACGATTGCGGCTCGCCACATTCCAGAATACAACATCCGGCAGACGATAGCCATGTTGTGCAAACAGTTGTCTGGCATTCTCAAAGTTAGTCTGATTACCGTTCATGACGCAGTGATTGAATTCCATATCAGAAATGATCACCAGCTTTGACGGAAGCTCCGACTGCGGCACCTGGTATCTGACCGCCGTTTTCAGCACCAGCAGGAAAACAGCCTCCAGATTGGTATCTGCCACTTCATTGAAGGTTGTCAGATACCGCAGCTTTTCTGTAAAGGTACTGCCCTTGATTTCCAGCAAGCGGGGCTTTTCGGAAAAGGTAATGAAATGGTTAGCAAAAGCACCCTTGTTCCGCTCTGCGAAGTACATTCCCAGCGACAGTGCAACACCTGCCGGCGAGGGGCTTTGGTGCCAGTACATGGAACCGGAGGTATCTACCACTGCCAGCATATTCTCTGAACCGCCGTAATCCTCCAGATGCTCCCAGGTTGTATTCAGCGACATCGCCTCTGAGGGGGTCATGCTGTTCTGATCCAGCTTCTGTAAAGCCGCTTCTACCAGCTCATAAGGCATCAGGGTACCCGTATGCATAGACGCCTCACCCTTGCTGACCCTGTTCAGAAAGTCAGTATACCGCTTTTCGTCATTGCGCATGAATGCCGCCCGGTATTTGAACAGCGCCTTTGAGGGCTGCTTTTCGTAGTCAAAATCATATTGTTTTGTACGCAGATTATTTTCAATGATCCGTATCTGTGCCCGCAGCTTTGACAAAGTCTTGCGGTATGCGGCTTCACTCATATGCAGCAGTCCCGCCAGGCGTCTGCCCATACGGACTGCCTGTGCATTAGAGGTATTGACCGACGGCAGCCACTTTGCCAACAAGCTGACAGTACCATCCTCTGCAAGCGCAGCCAGATCTTCGTCCAGCTGTTTTCTGATCAGCTCCACTGCCTTTGCCTCGCACACCGTACCCATCAGCACCAGCAGATCGTCATATCTGCCGTACTCCGGTATCAGACGTATATTCTGTATTACGCTCATAGGCTGGTTTTCCGCCAGCCATCTGAGTATCAGCCGGAACACACGACGCTCTCCCAGACCTCCCCGCACATCCCTTGCGTAAAACAGCAGCTTCATCGCATGATCGGGGTTTTCGGTATAAGCCCGCACAAAGCGAAGAATAATTTCACTCTCATCCGCCTTGCGCATTCCACCAATGGTTGCAAACAAATCCAGACAGTCTGACCCACTGGTTTCGTGCGTTACAGCACCGTTTTCGGTATAGGTACTGTTTGCCGTTTCTTTCAGCAGCTCTGTCATATTATGCATACGAATCCACTCCTTTTTATTTACTCCTTACAAGGCACTGTAAAAAATCGTATATTACTGTAAGTGCCTTTTACCAGATGCATTTCATTACAGGCGCTATGGTTTTACCCGGCATTCCTGTCCCCCCGAAAAAACTGCTGTTCGCATCTGTAACGAGATACCTTTTAACACAGTCAGATACCAATGTATCCGGCTCTGTTCCACACAAAGAAAAATTGCTGTACGTATCTCTTTTGGCACACCCGGAATCCAACCAGGTTCATTGTACCTCTGATGGATTTATCATAGCATATCTGAGTTACTGAATCGTGGAAAAAAAGCTGCGAAAAGCGTCAGATACCGGTCAGATTACCAATATTCTGCGTAAACGATCATTCGTTAATTACTTCTTTATACAGATTGATATATTCCGTAGCCGACTTTGCCCAGCTGTTATCGCAGCGCATTGCCCGCTGTACCAGAATCTTCCATCCGTCACGCTGCCAGTAACCGGCAATTGCACGCCGGATGCATCCCAGCATTGCCATTGCATCATAATCTGCAAAGGTAAATCCATTGCCTTCACCGGTACCGCTGTCCTGGATTGAGTCACGCAGACCGCCAACCTCTCTGACAATCGGAATGGTGCCATAGCGCAGGGCGATCATCTGTGACAAGCCGCACGGCTCTGCCTTGGACGGCATCAGGAAAATATCTGCACCTGCATATATTTTTCTTGAAAGCTCCGGAATAAAGCCATGACAAGCACACAGCCTGCCCGGATAGCGCTCATGCATAGAACGGAAGAAGCTCTCATACTCCCAGTCGCCTGAACCGAGGATTACAAACTGTACATATTCCTCCCGCATCATCTGATCCAGTGCTGCTTTCACCAGATCCAGTCCCTTATGTGAAACCAGTCTGGTGACCATCGCAATAATCGGCACATCGGGATTCTGTTCCAGTCCCAGTCTTTCCTGCAGCTTTTGTTTATTGACCGCTTTACCCGACAAATCCTCCGGCGTATAATGGGCATATAGCTGAATATCTGTTGCCGGATTATAGGAAGTCGTGTCGATGCCGTTCAGAATACCTCTCAGCTTCCAGGAACGGGCATTCAGTATGGGATCCAGCTTATGAGAAAACCACGGGTCACGAATCTCCCATGCATAGCTGGGGCTGACGGTTGTGACACGGTTTGCAGTTTCAATTGCGCCCTTCATGTAATTGATACAGTTGTCAAAGTCCAGAATACTTCTCTGCTCGGGCGGAATACCAACAACTTCTTCATACAGTTCTGTACCATACTGCCCCTGATACTGGATATTGTGAATGGTAAACACCGTCTTGATGCCTCTGTACCAGTCGTTATTTTTGTAGAACAGATCATAATAGGTAGGAATCAGCGCCGTCTGCCAGTCATTGCTGTGAATAACCTCAGGCTTGAAATCAATATAGGGCAGCATTTCCAGAACCGCTCTTGAGAAAAAGGCAAAGCGTTCTGCATCATCATAATGCCCGTACAAGCCCTGACGCTTGAAATAATACTGGTTATCAATAAAATAGTAAATGACGCCGTTATATCTGGTTTCAAATACACCGCAGTATTGTCTTCTCCATGACACCGGAACTGAGAAACTGGTTACAAACCGTAGGTTATCCTTGAGCGGCTGTGGGATTTCATCATACAGCGGCATAACAATACGGCAGGCAATCAGTCTTTTACGCAATGCATGAGGCAGCGAACCCGCTACATCTGCCAGACCGCCGGAAGCAGCGAACGGCTGCGCTTCGCTTGCTACATACAGTACTTTCATTTTACACACACCTCCAAAAACGCAATCCCGCTCCGCCTGAGGCGGGGCGGGATTGAACCATCAAATCAAAAACTGCCGTCTTTATATTATACAACGCTTCCCTTGCTGATATAGACCGGATAGGACACAAAGCCTACCAGTGTTCTTTCATCCTTTATGGTAACATCCTTATCAACAATGACATAGCTGAGGTTGCTGTCGGCACCGATCTTGGTATCCTGCATGATCACACAGTTGGACACCTTTGTTCCCTTGCCGATATGTACGCCCTTGAACAGGATACAGTTATCAACCTCGCCCTCGATAATACAGCCGTTTGCAATCAAGGAATTCTTTACCTTGGAGCCAAGACCGTATTTTGTAGGCATATCATCTCTTACCTTCGTATAGATCGGGTTATCACTGTTAAAGAGGTCTGCTCTGACATCCTCTTTCATCAGTTCCATATTGGCATTGAAGTAATCACTCATAGAAGTAATCACTGGTGAGAAGCCCTTCAGTTCATAGCCATAGATATTCAGGTTCTTATACTCTCCCTGGATAATATCACGCTTGAAGTTAAGTGTATTCTTACTGATGCACTTGTCAATCAGTTCCATCAGCAGTTCTCTCTTGATAAACAGCATATTAGTATAATAGCTGCAGGAGCCGGTAATATGGTCGTTGATCTGTACGTCAATTACCTTGCCCTTGGAATCGAAGGAAAGAACGGTCGGATCATGCAGTTTTTCAGGGAGCTGATCTCTTTTATATACCAGTGTAATATCTGCGCCATTAGCGAGGTGCTTTCTGCATACATCCTGATAATCAATATTACAGATCGTATCGCAGTCAGAAATCACTACATATTCCTGTGTAGAATTTTCAAGGAAGGGACGGATGCTGTTCAGAGTAGAAACTCTGTTGGAATAATCGCTCTGAGTGGTAAATGGCGGCAGGATAAACAGACCGCCCTGTTTTCTGGACAGATCCCATGCCTTACCATTGCCGATATGATCCATGATCGACTGATAGTTGCTCTTTGTAATAACACCGACCTTATTGATACCCGAGTTGACCATATTGGAAAGCGGGAAGTCAATCAGACGATATTTTCCGCCGTACGGCACTGCACCCATGATTCTTACTTCCGTAAGCTCGCTGACAAGGTTTTCATGCAGATTGGCGAAGATGATACCCATAATATTATTGCCGCGCATTATTCTTCAACCTCCTCTACATCTTTTGCCACCATTGCTTTCGGTGCAATCTTAGCGCCTGCGCCGATTTTCAGGTTATCGCCGATAACAGCGATGCCCCACTGGTCTTTATCTTCAATCGTTTCGGGACGAGCGCCCACAACAGCGTTCTTACCGATTACCGTATTTTCAGAAACAATTGCATACTGAACAACTGCGCCTTCCTCAATTACGGAGCCGGGCATAATAATGGAATCCTGTACCACAGCACCTGGCTTAACCACTACATTTGAGAACAGCACGGAGAAATCTACAGAACCGCTGATGGAACAGCCGTCTGCGATCAGTGAATTCTGTACTTCAGCCGTTTCTGCAATATACTGCGGAGGTACAACGGGATTTCTGGAATAGATTTTCCAGGATTCGTCTGTCAGATCCAGCGGAACATTCGGATCCAGCAGATCCATATTGGACTCCCAGAGGCTGTCGATTGTTCCTACATCCTTCCAGTAGCCCTGGAACTGATAAGCGAACATTCTCAAACCATCATTCAGCATCTTCGGCAGAATATCCTTACCGAAGTCATGAGAGGAGCCTTCAGTTTCCTCATCCTCAATCAGATACTTTCTGAGCTTGTCGTAGCTGAATACATAGATACCCATAGAAGCATTGGTACTCTTGGGCTTAGCCGGCTTCTCTTCAAATTCGTAGATAGAGCCGTCAGGATTGGTATTCATGATACCAAATCTGGAAGCCTCAGCAAGCGGTACATCAATAACTGCGATGGTACAGTCTGCATTATTTGCCTTATGCTCGGCGATCATCTTGGAATAGTCCATCTTGTAAATGTGGTCGCCGGAAAGGATGACTACATAATCCGGGTTATATCTGTCTATGTAGTTGATATTCTGGTAAATTGCATTTGCCGTGCCGGAATACCAGTCCGCACCCTTAACCTGCTGGTACGGTGAAAGAACGCTGACACCGCTGTTATTGCCATCCAGATCCCAGGGCTGACCGCTTCCGATATATTCATTCAGGACAAGCGGCTGGTACTGTGTCAGTACACCCACTGCATCAATGCCCGAGTTCACACAGTTTGAAAGCGGAAAATCAATAATACGGTACTTGCCGCCGAACGGAACGGCGGGTTTTGCTAATTTCTGGGTCAATACACCCAGTCTGCTTCCCTGACCACCGGCAAGCAGCATAGCAACTACTTCTTGTTTTGGATACATTTCGTATTCCCCCTTAAATTTATATGATGTGAGTTTTCTGCTTTTTATAGCGATAAACGTGCCTGCGCCACTGGGTGCAAGTCAGGTTTATTCGGCTGTTTCTTTTTTGTCAGCATCCTTCTTTTTTGCGACAGTCTTTTTAGCAGCAGGTTTTTTCTCTTTTTTAGCATTCTCGCCAGCCTGTACTTTTTTCAGCGTTTTCTTTTTGGTACCGTCAGACAGGGATACCGGCTTTCTCTTTGGCTTTTTGCGGACACACTTGAAGTACATAACGGACATAGGAGGAAGCGTCAGCGAAATTGACTGTTCAAAGCCATGCATCGGAACGGAATCCGAAACAATAGCGCTGCCGTTGGTAATGCCGGAGCCGCCGAATTCAGGCGCATCGGTATTGAATACCTCTGAGTAGGTGCCATCAAACGGAACACCAATGCTGTAATTTTCTCTGAGCATCGGCTGGAAGTTGCACACAACGATAATCTCATTGCCCTTCTTGTCAATTCTGCGGAAGCTGATGACAGACTGGGTATAGTCATCATTGGAAATCCAGTTGAAGCCCTCCCAAGAGTAGTCAACCTCCCAGAACGGAGAGTTTTCCAGATAGAAGTGGTTCACTGCCTTGAAGAATTCCTTGATCTGCTGATGCGCAGGGTACTCCAGCAGCAGCCAATCCAGCTCCATTGCATAATCCCATTCCTTGAACTGACCAAATTCTGTACCCATAAAGGTCAGCTTCTTGCCGGGATGTGCCATCATATATGCAACAAAAGTTCTGTCACCGGCAAATTTCTGTTCATAGGAACCGGGCATTTTATTTATCAGAGAGGCCTTGCCGTAAACCACCTCATCATGAGAGATCGGCAGGATAAAGTTCTCGGAGAATGCATAGAAGAAGGAGAATGTCAGATTATCATGATTGAACGGACGATACAGCGGATCCAGGGAAATATAGTGCAGCATATCATTCATCCAGCCCATATTCCACTTATAGTTGAAGCCCAGACCGCCCGAATAGGTGGGTCTTGATACCATCGGCCAGGAGGTAGATTCCTCAGCGATCATCAGCACATCCGGATAGTACTTGAAGGCAGCCTCGTTCAGCTTCTGAAGGAAAGCAACTGCTTCCAAATTTTCCTTGCCGCCGAACTTATTAGCGACCCATTCGCCGTCACGTCTGCTGTAATCGAGATACAGCATAGAGGCAACCGCATCCACACGGATACCGTCAATATGATAATAATCCATCCAGAAGATAGCACTGGAAATCAGGAAGCTGACGACTTCATTTCTGCCGTAGTCAAACACCAGCGTACCCCAATCCTTATGCTCGCCCTTTCTTGGATCTGCATATTCATAGCAGGGTGTGCCGTCGAATCTTGCCAGACCGAACGCATCTCGCGGGAAGTGAGCCGGTACCCAGTCCATAATGACATAAATGCCTGCCTGATGGCACTTATCGACAAACTCCATAAAATCAAACGGGCTGCCATAGCGGGAGGTAACTGCATAATAACCGGTTACCTGATAGCCCCATGATGCATCAAACGGATATTCCGTCAGCGGCATCATTTCCACATGGGTATAGCCCATATCCTTCAGATACGGAATCAATTCGTCAGCCAGCTTGGAATAGGAAAAATGATTACCGTCTTTATATTTCCTCCATGAGCCGGCGTGCATTTCATAGATATTCATCGGACTGCTGTAGGACTCATGCTGATGCTTGGTTTCTGTCCAATCGCCGTCATGCCACTCATAGCCGTCGATATCCACATAAACAGACGCATTATTCGGTCTTGTTTCGTAATGATAAGCATAGGGATCCGATTTCATGATACAGGATCCATCATAGGTTTCAATGCTGTATTTATAAATCGAATACGGCGGAACAATATCTGCAATGAAGCATTCCCAGACACCGCCGTCAGTCGTATGTATCATTCTGTGTGCAGTACGATCCCAGTTATTGAAGTTACCCACAACCGAAACCGACTTTGCATTCGGCGCCCATACACGGAACATAACGCCGTCCTTGCCGAGCATATTAGCTTTATGGGCACCCATATAGCGATAGGCATGATAATGCTCGCCGCTGTGGAACAAATCCATATCTGAACGACCATTGTTATCGTTATTGCCAAGCTGCATATAAAACAACTCCTTTATTACCAAATACTGTTTATTACTTACTATAATACATTAATTTTTAATAAATTTCAAGTGCTTTTTGCATACTTTTTATATAAATTTATAATTCTTTATTTCTCATACAATAATTTGTCGGAACCTATAATTCCCGGTCAATCCAATCGTTCAGGGGTGCTGCACCAAGGGAACCCATCCTGAAAACCTGATTCTGACTTCCATCAATTTACGCATTGCACCTTTTCCAATATTGTTTATTTTCAGATTATTTTTGATAACTACTGCAAAATCATGGCAATCTATATGATATCATACTTCTTTTGTCAGAAAAGGTCATATTCTGTGCGGGAACGTTTTTCCGAAAAAAGGAAACATCCCGCCGAAGCGGGATGTCCTTGTGGAGTGTCTGATTCGATAGATTAATCTTCAAAGCTATTTAAAAGATTAGCACGCTTTCTTTTCTTTGCAATAATCACTGCGATCAGTGCGGAAGAAAGTGCCAGGAACGCACCTGCCAGTCCGATAAACGGCAGCGTATCCTGTGTGCCGTCAGGCATTTCATTGCTGACATTTGCCTTTGTCTTCTGTTCAGACGCTGCGGGAGCCTTTACAGAACCCTTTGCGATATTGGACAGAGCGTCATCGGCTACGGTTGCAGTCTTGAGAATATACTTCTCGCTTGCTGTCTTGTTGTCAGCCTTGCTTTCCTCGCGAAGTGAAACAGTTTCAAGTGTTTCCAGCGTCTTGATATCAGCAACGCCTGTTTCCTCAAGACCGTTGTCCTTCTGGAATCTCTTTACAGCTTCTTCAAGAGCAGCTGTATAAGTACCTGTTGTCTTACCTTCGTAGTATTTGAGCTTAGCCAGCTTCTCCTGCAGAGAAGATACGTCATCGCCTGTATAACCCACCTTGAGGTTATTGTACTCAGGTGACTTCGGTGCGCTCTTTGCATACAATGCTTCAAGCATCTCATCTGTCATGGTGTCAGCTTCTTCAAAGCCAGCTGTTCTCTGGAACAGATGTACAGCTGTCAGAACCTCGTCATCAAATGCATTCCCCTTTGCGCTTGCCAGGTAACGCAGCTGTGCCAGTCTTTCGATCATCTTAGCTGTTGCATCACTCTTTGCGCTGTAGGTAACGACCGGTTCCTTATTCTCTGTTTCCGGCTGGGTGTAATAATAATTATAGTAATAATAATTATTCGTTACATTGCTGGAGCTGTTGTCACTCTTGGAATTATCGGTATTATTTGTTGTATTATTCGTGGTGTTGTTGATAATCGTCTGCTCCTGCTTCGGTGCAGCTGCCGGCTCTGCCTTGGGCTCAGCCTTCTTCTTTGCTGCATCCAGCTTGAACAGCTTCTTCTGGGTTGCGATATCAGCATCGCCGGTCTTTTTCAGGTCATTGTCACCCTGGAACTGCTCAACAGCAGCCTTTGTGGAATCACCAAAATAACCGTTTACTTCGCCTTCAAAGTAGCCCAGCTCCTTGAGTCTTGTCTGCAGTGCGGAAACCTCACCATAGATAGCCTCATCACCGCTGCCGTAATACAGATCCACAAATGCAGAAACCGCATCACCGGACTCCAGCTTCTTGAGTGTATCCTCATCCACTCTGCCGGTTGCCTGCAGTCCGTTCATCTCCTGGAAATGATAAACTGCATAGATCATATCTTCGTAGAAGTAACCTGTGGGCTTAGATGAACTATAGCCAAGCTCGTAGAGCTTCTTCTGTGCTCTTTCAACGAACTTACTATCGCCGTAATCCTGATCGCCGTATTCTGCAACGACCTTGGATGCAGGCTTCTGTTCTTCCTGTACAGGCGTTGTTTCCGATGCTTCGACAGCTTCTTCGCTTGATTCCTCTGCGGAAACTTCTTCTGTCTGTACCTGTGAGGATTCCTCTACCAGATAAGCAACCTCGCTGCTCTCTCCGAGCACCTCTGTGGGCTGTTCGTTTGCTGAGAAGATAAATTCTACATCAGATTCCTCTGATTCCTCGGATTCCTCTGATTCCTCGGATGCCTCGGATGCCTCGGATACTTCCTCAGAAGCCTCCTCCGTGCTTTCCTCTGTATCTACGCTTTCCTCATAGACCTCTTCGGACTGTTCGGATTCCTCCGGTTCCTCATAGGACTCTTCTACGTACTCCTCTACGGATTCTTCTTCCTCAGAAGATTCCTCTTCCTGTGTGTCTTCGCTTTCTTCCTCGTAATACTCATCAGCATCACTCTCCTCCTCATAGCTTGTGGCTACGCCCTGAGAAGCACTTGCTGTGGAATAATCCGTTGCCAGATAAGCACTTGCGGGAGGTGCAAAATCCGATGCGCCGTCACCGCCGAACGAGTAAGTGATACCGTCAATGGTTCTGGTGGTGTTCACTACATACTGTCCGTTTTCATAGTAGAAGGAATCACCGTCAAGCAGTACCCATCCGTTCTGCGGATAGTTAACGCCTGCTACCTTAAACCATTCTACCCAGCTCTTATTGTATACATTGTGATAAACAACGCCCGAGTATTCATCTCTTGCATCAACAGCCATGCCGCCGCCGATATATACGCCTACGTGACCGGGCATATGCAGTCCCAATCCGTGGATACGAGGAATACCCTCGCTTATGTAACCGTATTCGCTGGAGGAAGCAAGCATTTCCACTCTGTTTCCGCCTGCGCAGTTGTAAGTATAAATAAGTCCTGAGCAGTCTACCGTTCCTTCGGATGTGCCGCCCCAAACATACTGCCAGCCTTCTCTGTAGGCTCTCAGTGCGTGTGCTGCCAATCCTACACCTGTACTCGTTTCAGCTGATGCCGTCATTGCACCTGTCGTAAGCATAGTACCTGCCAGGCTTACTGTCAATGCAGCAGCAAGAGCTTTTTTCATAACTTTCGCCATTAGTGTAATAACTCCCTTCAGTTCTTTCATTATATTTCTTTTGACTTCTCTGTTGATTTGTCCCGGGGATTACATAATTTTAACCCGGATTATGAAGCTGTCGTAAAAAGTGTTTCAAACTTGTAACAAATCTATATAGATAATAACATCCTTTTTACTAAAAATCAAGTCTTTTTTCAATCTATCAAAAATATATTGTAATATTCAGCATATTGCACAAAAGTTTTGGTGGATTTCTTCCATGTTCTCATGGCAAATTCGTAACTATTTATAAAATACAATTGCACGAAATCCAAAACTGTGATAAGATAAGGATATTGCAGTTATTATCAGCCATTTTGCAGTGCCGATGCCTGTATGCAGGCGTTTCTTTAATATATACTATTATAATGTTAAGCGGATTATGATTCCGGCGGCTGATAACTGCGTGTTTTTGAAAGAGGAGTGGTCATTTTGCAAAAAAAGCATATTGCTGTTATATTCGGAGGTAAATCTTCTGAGCATGAGGTCTCCAGAGTTTCTGCTGCATATGTAATCAGTCAGATTCCTGCCGATCAATATGAAATCATTACCATCGGCATTACAAAGACCGGCAGATGGTTCCTGTACACCGGCAGCACCGAATCTATTGCTGATGGTTCCTGGGAAAAGGACGAAAACAACCGTACCGCCTTTATTGCCCCGGCTCCATCCGTACACGGCATTATTGTGGTCAATAAGGACGGTAGTACCGAAAAGATTCATCTGGATGTGGTCTTCCCTGTCCTGCACGGCAAAAATGGTGAAGACGGTACTTTGCAGGGTCTGCTGGAAATGTCAGAGATCCCCTATGTAGGCTGCGGCGTACTGGCATCTGCGGAATGTATGGACAAAGTATCTACTAATATAATGTTTGAACACGCCGGCATTGACCAGGCAGCGTTCACATGGTTCTACAGCAGCGAATACCAGAGTGATCCTGAAAAATGCATCGCTCAGACCGAGGCAGCACTTCCTCAGTACCCCGTGTTCGTCAAGCCTGCCAACGCTGGTTCATCAGTGGGCGTCAGCAAGGCACATTCCAGAGAGGAACTGGCGGCAGCGATTGAGAAAGCTGCCAAAGAGGACAGCCGTATCCTGATAGAGGAAAACATTGTAGGCAAGGAAGTCGAATGTGCGGTACTGGGCAATAAAGAACCATTTGTATCGGTTCCCGGACAGATTGCTCCCGCCGCAGAATTCTACGATTATGACGCAAAATATAATAATGCCGCATCCAAGCTGTATATCCCTGCGCAGATCAGTGAAACCCTTTCCGAACAGGTGAGGGCAATTGCAGCAAAAGCCTATCTTGCCCTGGGCTGTGAAGGCTTGTCGAGAGTAGATTTCTTTGTAACGGATGAGGGACGCATTCTTCTGAACGAGATCAATACCCTCCCCGGTTTCACCTCCATCAGTATGTATCCCAAGCTGATGGCTGCCAGCGGCATAGAAGGCAGCCAGTTAATTGAAAAGCTGATTTCACTTGCATTTGAGAGGGCGGAAAAGAATGTCTGAACAAGCAATCGGCGTATTTGATTCCGGTCTGGGCGGTCTGACAGCCGTCAAAGAGCTGATAAAAGTGCTGCCACAGGAAAATATCATTTATTTTGGCGATACCGCCCGTGTACCCTACGGTACCAGAAGCGATTCTACTATTAAAATGTATGCCCGTCAGGACGCCCGCTTTCTGCTGTCCAAAGGCGTCAAGCTGATTATTGCAGCCTGCGGTACAGTCAGCTCTGTTGCAACGGAATTGTATGATTCCCTTCCTGTTCCCTTCACAGGAGTTGTTGTGCCGACAGCCACAGCTGCTGTCAGAGCGACCCGCAACGGCAAGATCGGTATCATCGGCACACCGGCTACTGTCAACAGCTGTTCCTACAAAACAGAAATTCTGCGTCAGGACAGCCGTATACAGGTATTCCAGCAGGCGTGTCCCCTGTTTGTACCCCTGGTCGAAAACGGATTTATTGCGGCGGATGATGCCATCGTGCAGCTGGTGGTGGAACGGTATCTTGCGGAAATGAAAAGCGAGGGTATTGACACGCTGATTCTGGGCTGTACGCATTTTCCGATTATTGCACAGGCAATCTCTGATTATCTTGGCAGAAACGTTGTCCTGATTGACTCAGGAAAGGAAACCGCCCTGTATGCTGCGAATATTCTCAGCAGCCAGTCGCTGCTGAATACCAGCCACACCTTGGGAAGCTGTACCTATTACGTCAGTGATACAGTAGAGGGCTTCCGCAAAACAGCCGATGTCTTTCTCGGCAGAAGTGTGGAGGATACCGCCATACATATCAGTATAGATCAATTGACACGCAGCTAATTTCACCGCTGCGGCTGAATAACACAAGGAGTCTGAAAACAGATGGATAAACAATATCTACTTTCTGTCTGCGGAAAACAATATGTCAATGGCAGTGCCGATCAGGTTGACCTGCAGACAAACGCAGCCTATGTATTGAAGGGCAGCACCAGATATATCACCTATAAAGAATATGATCCCCAGAATCCGGATATCCATTACCGCACCACCGTTAAAATTGACGAAAACGATGTGGTGACCGTCATTAAGGGCGGCGAGATCAGCCATAACCTGATTCTGGAAAAAGGTCAGCGTCACCGATGCGAATACCGCACACCCTATGGCAATATGTCACTGGGCATTTACACCGAAGCCGTTAACGTCCGACTGGACGATCATGGCGGAGAGGTTTCCGTCCGGTATTCCATTGATATTGAAAACGAGCTTGCAAGCACCAACGAACTGACGTTAATCATAAAGGAGGCAAATTCTGATGTCAACAGCACAAACCACCGTACAGAAGCTGAATGATGCACTGAAAGCTGCATTCCAGTCAGCAATAGATAAGGGATTGCTCCCGCAGGCAGATATTCCTGCCTTTCAGATAGAAATTCCAGCCGACCGCACCCACGGAGATCTTGCCACTAATGCGGCAATGGTATCCGCCAGAGCTTTCCGGGCAGCACCCAGAAAAATTGCAGAAGCCATTACAGCTGAAATAGACCTCAACGACACCGGACTCGACCGCTTTGAAATAGCCGGTCCCGGATTTATTAATTTCTTTTACGCTCCCGCCTACTACGGCAACGTACTGGAGGAAATCAGAAGCAAGGGCATTCAGTACGGACGCTCTGATTTCGGCGGCGGAAAAAGCGTTCTGGTAGAATTCGTATCCGCTAACCCCACAGGTCCCATGCACGTAGGCAATGCAAGAGGCGGCGCACTGGGCGACCAGTTGGCAAGTCTGCTGGATGCAGCGGGGTATCAGGTAAAAAGAGAATTCTATGTCAACGATGCCGGCAACCAGATTGAAAAATTCGGTCTGTCACTGGAGGTACGTTATCTGCAGCTGTATCAGGACGGCATTGAAATGCCGGAGGACGCTTATCACGGACAGGATATCACCGACCATGCCAAGGCCTTTGCTGACATTCACGGCGATCAGTATGTTACCTGTGACAGCGCTGAAAGGCGCAAGGCGCTGGTAGATTACGCACTGCCACTGAATATTGCCGGACTGGAGCGTGACCTGCTGAAATACCGGATCCGGTACGACAACTGGTTCCGTGAAAGCACTCTGCACCAGAATGGCTCCGTCAAACATATTGTGGAGCTGCTGACCGAAAAGGGGCATACCTATGAAAAGGACGGCGCTGTGTGGTTCAAGGCGGAACAATTTGGCGCAGATAAGGATTTTGTTCTGATTCGTTCCAACGGTCTGCCCACCTATGTGGTACCGGATATTGCTTATCATTATAACAAACTGGTTACAAGAGGCTTTGATAAAGCCATTGATATTCTTGGCGCTGACCATCACGGCTATGTACCAAGGCTGAAGGCTGCGCTGACAGCGCTGGGTGTGGATGCATCCAGACTGGACGTTGTACTGATGCAGATGGTACGCCTGATCAAGGACGGCGAGCCGTACAAGCTCTCTAAGAGAAGCGGCAAAGCCATTACATTGGTCACCCTGCTGGAGGAAATACCGATTGATGCGGCACGTTTCTTCTTTAATCTGAGAGAAGCCAATACCCATCTTGATTTTGATCTGGATCTGGCAGTAGAACAATCCTCACAGAACCCGGTATACTATGTACAGTATGCCCACGCAAGAATCTGCAATATCATCAAGAAGCTGGCAGAGGAAAACATCCAGCCCCGTGATTGTTCCGCAGAGGATTACGCAAAGCTGACAGCACCCGAGGAAATCGAACTGATCAACAAGCTGGCGGCTCTGGAGGATGAGGTTGTATCCGCTGCAAAGGATTATGATCCTTCCAAGATTACAAGATATGTTTATGATACAGCAGCGCTGTTCCATAAATTCTATAATGCCTGCAAGGTAAAAAGCGAAGACGAATCACTGATGCAGGCACGTCTGGCACTTTGTCTGGCGACCAGAACGGTTATTGCCAACATTCTGACAATGTTTAAGATCACTGCCCCCGAATCCATGTAAGAAAACCGCCGTCCGCCTGTGTGCAGACGGCTTTTCGCCAAAAAAGGAGTATGACGATGAAAGTAAACTTCAGCCTTCCCCTTGCTGCCAACATACCCAATTGTACAGAGGAATCCGACAGCAGCGACCCGAACGGGCGATTATGCTGTGAAAACCTGATCCTTGCTGACACCCAATTGATTACCCACGCCAATCTGGAAGAAACCGATGAGGATGATGAGCTGGCACAGCGCTATGCAGCTGCGGTCAGCGCTGCCCGTAAAAAGGCAGAACCAGCTCATGCACTGGTGGGTGCTCTGCTGGACAGTGCGGACTGTACAACGGAAGCGTACGACTGCGGCGCATTTGAAGAAGCCACCTTTGATTATCTTGAAAAAATGACCCTGCTGCGGGACCTTGGAACCGACCTGATTGTAATCAGAAACAACAGTCGTCTGTGGCAGATGCGTGCGGCTGTCATAGCCGGCGTACAGGCAGACATTCCTGTTTTTGTCACGGTCAATGCCGACGAGGACGGAAAAAGTGAAAATGAGGTCGATTATATAGCTGCCCTGATTACACTGCAGTCACTGGGAGCGGCAGCATTCGGCATATACAGTACAGACGGGATTCATGAGCTGCCGGAGCTTCTGCATGATATACTGCCTCATGCAGAGATTCCGCTGATTGCGGTGGGCGATTTTTCGGAGCTGGAGGAAGCAGAACTGAAAAATCTTGTCAGCAGCGGTGCATCTGTTCTGATCAATACATCCATGCAGCCGAAGGAGCAGACTACCAGAACGCTGCTCGGGTGCAAAAGCCGCTTTGATCCCGACAATGAAAAAGACAGCTATGCGGCAGCCGTAGAGAGTGAGGTTTTCTTTCTGAGTGAAAACATAGAATTAAGTGAACCCATCGGTTGTGATTACGGCATGAGTGACGATCTGATTGACATGGATGATGAAAACATCAATTCCATCTGCGTCCGACTGGACACAGGAGATGATGTTTCGGTATTAGTAGTGAATTCCAATATGTCCCGGCTTCCGGTAACGGTGCATACCAATGATGTGACAACACTTGAGGCAGCACTGCGGTATTTTACCGGGCGATTGATTGTAGACAGCCGCTGTGCGATTGAACGCAGCGAGTTAGAGGTACTGTGTCAGAAGTACGGTGCTATTCTGTATTGATAAGTCAGGAGTGATGAACATGAAAAACAAACCATTATTACTTACAGCGCTGATTTTCGGCGGCATCGGGCTTGCCATTATTATATTAGCGATTGTATTATACATGGCGGGGGAAAACGAGTTATACAACAATATTGCCGCCATTTTTGGTATGGCGAAGGATAAGGTAACGACTGCAACGGTATGTCAGGTAGGAATTATATTTGAGATAGCCGCCTTTATACTTGGTTTCCGTTCCCTGAGCGTAGAGTCTGACGTTACAACCGATGGATGCGAAAAATCCGAATCTCACTGATTATTTAAAGAAGCGGAGGAAAATGAACATGAAACGATATGCAGGATTAATCTTTGTATTGCTCTTATCGGCAGGCATTTGCTGCGGATGTGACGATCTCATTCCGTCCGATGATCTGCCGGTTGTCATCAATCCGACAACATCACAAACTGAAAGCAGCATGATGCAGTCCTCGATCGAAAGCGCTGAGGAAGAATCATCTGAACAATCCCAGGCAGCTTCTTCTGAAACAGAGGAATCCAAAGCAGAAAGCTCCGCACAGTCCTCTGCCGAACCATCTCTGTCAGAAGCGGACAATGCCAGGACTGAACTGAAGGCCTATGCAGATAAAATGGAAAAAAGCGGTCAGGAAAGATTCAGCCGATATGCTTCCATTGACGGGAATGAATACTATACATGGAAGGTCAAGCAATATATAATAGACGATTTCAACCATGACGGCGAGCCGGAATTAGTGATACAATATGCTACCTGTCCTATGGAGGGATGGGACGAACAGGGAATTGTGCTGGAAATCGTTCAATATAAAGAAGGCGACTATCTGGTTTACCGTACAGCGGATTCCTTTGAAAAATATGTACGTATCGCCGGCTCCGGTTATATGAAGCACGAAATGGTAGATGAACTGTATATTGACGAGGACAATCATCTGTGCATCCTTTCTACACGTCTGAGCGGCACCTCCCCAATATCTATCTGCTACCAGACATACACCTGCGATAACGGCAGTATGTCTGTCACATCCAGCGTAAGAGTTACACCGGAAAGATATGAACCGTCCGGAAAGTACGATGTTGCCAGCACCAGCTTCGCCATGGTCAATAATGAAAGCTATGTCTATCGCTTCTCTTATGTAGGTGCTGACGATATACCAAAACCGCTGGACAGAGCAACTGCACTGACATTACATCAGAATATGCTGGACATTCAGCCAGCTGTGGATTTTGCTGTACCCGATGCAGTTGTACACCTGAGCGAAAAAGAGGATTACTATTATACCCCCGGCATCACCTTCTGCGAACGCGACGAGCTTGAATAACTATACAAACAAAATGATAAAATGATTCTGGGCTGCCGTACCTTTTGATACGGCAGCCCTTTTTGGAAAAATAAACTATTCTTATTTTGCGGTAACCTTATATATTTTCTGAATAAAAGTCATCACCTAAATCCACTTGTTTGTTGTAAGGCATTATCCATACCGCCGTACCTGATTTAGACTTATTCATATTTATATCCCATGCGTATATATGAGTAATATATGTTCCATATTCATTGTTATGGTCACTTGTTTTTATGTAGCAAGTTGCTGTATTGCCATTAATAGTACCTAAATGCCAAATCAGATCATCCTGATCATTTTTTTCAGTCCACGTTGGAAATTCTATTTTATTGACAGCTGATGCTCCATTCAGTTTACAAGTAACACGATATCCCTCTTTAGATATTTCACTAATAGTAACATCAGATATCTGCGGACTTTGAATATTGACAGTTCGGTGCCCTAGACAAGCAAATGAATCACCACCGCCAACACCTATTGCATAAATGTATACTTCCCTTTCTCCGAATCTGTCTACCTCTATGGTATCTTCAAATCCGTGATAATTTCCTACACCGCCAAAATATTCATTTACGTCTGTACGTTCTTTATTTGCCCATATTCTGTAGCTGGGTGCGCCTGTGTTCAGCTCACCACCGACATAAACATGAATTTCTAATGCAGCATTTGTATCATCTCTGTCAAATGCCCAACCTTTTACCGTTATCTTGCCGGGCTCATTGGATACAGCCCAGTCATAATATACTTCGGGATTATGACCTTTACTTAACTGAATACATTCTTTTATTTTTCCCCTTGTTTGGGTACCAACTATACCATCTGCCGTTAATCCATTGTTACTCTGGAAAGACGCTACAACACTTTTTGTATCATTTCCATAATAACCATCAATACTAATTGAATAACCCAGCATAGAGAGTGCTTTCTGTACCCAACGAACATCATCACCGGTCATGTATGGACTTTGAACTGATAGAATTCTGGTAGGCTCTGGATAACCTATATCTGGGTCAATTACCGGTGCAGGCGTTGGAGTTGACACAGTATAATTTGGTCTGATAAAATACAAAAAGCTGCCGCAATATCTCTCATTAGAAACCTTGCTTGTGGAAACACTATTTACATAACTGGTGTTTCCGCCGACAGAGTAAATTTTACCGCCTGACACATAGCTGACAATTTCTACATGGTCAGGAGAATTGTTGGCATTAAAATCATAAAAAACAATATCGCCTGCCTTTGCACTTGCCTGAGTGGTATACTTTGTACCACCTGCATTCAACAGGTTGGATGTAAGATAATCCACATGACCATGCCGTGGAACAGCACTGCTTTGTCCGGCAAGCTCCGCACAGTCACTCACAAAATCTGCACACCACGATTCTGTATAACCAAAGCTGCTCCCTGTTCTGCCGATCTGAGCTTTTGCAACATTCAGAATATCAGTCGCACCATCGCCCGTCAGTGTATAATTCGTGTTAAAATTTCCTTTCTGACTTTGCGTTGCTGATACATCAAGTTCTCCGACTGAACAGAACCCAAACAGCATGGCGACCGCAATCAAAGATGTCAGTACTCGTTTCGGAACACTCGTCACTACATTTTTCATACAATTACCTCCTAAAAATAAATTTTTTGAAAATTAATATAGTGCTACAATTTTCACATACTATTATATAACCTTTAGGTTAAATTGTAGATATAAAAGCAAAGGTTTATTGTAAAATTGGATAAATAAACAATTACAGGGCGGGTTTTTATGTATTATTTACCAAGACTAAAAGAAGTACGATTAATGAAAAACATGAAACAGAAGGATGTATGCGCCCTGCTCAATATGAAACAGTCACAGTACAGCCGCTATGAATCCGGCGAAGACGAGATGAAGGTAGGAACATTGATTGAAATCTGCGAAGCACTGGATATTTCCGCTGATTATATATTGGGACTGTCCGACAAATGCTCAAAAATCTATAAAAATCATTGCCTTGATAAATTATCCGGTATCTGAAACACCTGCGGGATTTGCGCGGGTGGTATTTTTTTACCCAGATACAAGTATCGGGCGGCTATGCACACGGCAATTTCTTTTTCAGCCGCCCGAATTCCACTTTCCTAAGATAAAATTATAGTGGGCAAAATAGAGTAACTGCAAATTTTAGTGAGCTGCGTAAATGCAGTGTGCTGTTAAATGCATTTCGCGGGTGCGAATTTGTTCAGGCTATACAGAGCGGAGCGACTGACGCGTATAGGGTGCAGCGTCCAACGTGTAAAATAATAGTTGGCAAATAGAATGACTGCCAACCAGAATAAGCTGCGTAAAAGTCGTATGCTGTTAAATGCGTTCCGCGGGTGTGAATTTATTCAGGTTATAACCAGAGCGGAGCGTAAGCGCAGCGACTGACGCGTCTAGGGAGCGCCGGCTCGGCGCCGCGTTCAGGGAGTGGCGGCTCGGCGCCGCCGCCCACATTCCACATTGATTTAAAGTCCAAACTGTGATATTATATAATATAAGTAGTCCAGTTGAGGGATTATTATAAAAAAACACAATAATAGCTGTAAAATGCGGCAGCAAAGGAGGATGCATATGAAAGACAAATCAAAAGAAATCTTTGGAAACCCGATCAGCGAAAAAGCTGTGGAAAAAGCACAGAAATCCAAACAGAATTATATCGACAAATTTGGCGATGACAGTAATGCCGATTATCCTGTCAGGCTCGTGAAAAACGAGTGCCTGTACGAACCGCTGGGCGTGTATGACATACGGGTGGCAGAAGGCAGCGGAGATATCCCCTTTGATACGGAAAAAGGCGTGATTGTCGGCAACATCCGCATGGGCTTCGGTCATTACCGTATTTCTATTGCCATGGCATCAGCTGCACACGCATTGGGCTATGTGCCATACTGGATGGATCTGAATTCCTACCCATCCACTACCTGTACCAAGGTGATCAGTGCCCAGAATGATCTGTATTCTCTTGGCTCCCGCATTTCTCAGAAAAGCCGTGTTTTCAACAAAACCGTCTGGGAACCGATGAATTATGAGGGCTTCCGGAAACTGAGTTATAACGCGTCCGATCAGAAAAATGCTGAGCTTATGGCAGCGGTTTTCAGGAATATTCCCAAAGAGCTGCCTGTTATCGGCACCCATGTATGGCCAGCACAGGCTGCTGTTCATGCCGGTATGAAAAAGGTTATCAATGCAATTCCAGATAACTGGCCCATGGCGCTGCATCTTGCCGAGGGCAGTATACATACTGTTCAGACACATCAGGCATACATGGGCTACCGGATTCTCAACGGCATGGACGGCAGAAAGGTACTTCGTCCTATGCCAGCTGACAGCCTGGTCTATACGGGGCATTATGTTGACCATGAGATTGTGTCCAATATTGCCGCCGACTGTCAGGCACGGATTGACCGCCGGAAAAACGGAGAACCCATGCGCTTTCTTCTGACAATCGGCGGTGCCGGCGCACAAAAAGATTTGTTTGCCGCTGTCATCCGCTATCTGCTGCCAGCCGTCCGTGCAAAAAAAGCGGCTCTGTATGTGAATGTCGGAGATTATATGCAGGTATGGAATGATCTTCTGCTGGAAATCAAAAGCCTTGACCGCATCAGCAAAACCCATTTCGGAAAATGGAACGATACCAGAGCCTTCGCTGAGAATGCCCTTACAGAACCTGTTGAAGGTATTCATGCCTTCTGGCATAAAAACATTTTTGAAGCGGTCTATTGCACCAATCTGCTGATGAGAAGTGCGGATGTACTGGTCACAAAACCAAGTGAGCTTTCCTTTTATCCTGTACCAAAGCTATTCCTGAAACGCATCGGCGGTCACGAACGCTGGGGTGCTATACATTCCGCTGAAATCGGTGACGGTACGCTTGAATGTACGGATATTCCCCATACACTGCAAATGATAGACTTATTTATGCATGACCCCGATCTCCTTCCCCGGATGTGCAGTGCTATTCTCACCAATCATTCAATCGGGATCTACAACGGCGCCTACAACACTGTCAGATTAGCCATCGGTGAACCGGCGCTCCCGCTTAACACTCAATAAATCTCCTTCCCAACAGCACCGTCGTGCGGCAGAAGCGAAAAAGTCTAAGAAACACTCTTAGCCCATATGCAAAAGTTTCGCTCAAACCTTTTCAAAGGCTTGCAGGGTGCAGTGGTGCGTGTGTCCGGTGGACACCGCTGCGAAGCAGCAGCGCCGACCGAGCCGGCAGGCGAAACCGGCTCCCCTGCTCACCGCTTCCTCATTCCTATCCATGTCCACTATAAAAAAGAGGTGACTTACTATGAAACAGAGATTAACTCTGGGAGCAAAATTGTCTTATGCATTAGGCGCAGTCGGAAAAGATATGGTGTATATGCTTTCCGCTACCTACATTTTGTATTACTATCAGGATATTATGGGCGTGTCCGCTGTTGCAATGGGCGTGATTCTGCTGGCTGCCCGTATTTTCGATGCATTTAACGACCCGATTATGGGCATTATCGTTGCAAAAACCAAAACCCGCTGGGGTAAATTCCGCCCGTGGCTGCTGATCGGAGCACTGACAAATGCAGTTATCCTGTTTATGATGTTCTGTGCGCCCCCGGCTCTGGATGTGGGCGGTCTGACAGCCTATGCTGCCACTGCCTACATTCTGTGGGGCGTGACCTATACCATGATGGACATTCCTTATTGGTCAATGATTCCTGCTTTTACGGAAAGCGGTAAGGAAAGGGAAAACCTCACGACCCTCGCCAGAAGTGCCGCCGGTGTCGGATCCGCACTGGTTATGGTCGTGACTGTCATTGCCGTACAGGCTCTCGGCAAACTATTCGGCGGTGTAACTTCAAAAGAAATTGAGATCATCGGTTTCCGATGGTTTGCTGCGATTGTAGCCGTTCTGTTTGTCATTTTCACACTGCTGACCTGTATCAATGTCAAGGAACAGTCTACTGCCGAAATGAAAACCGTTTCCGTAGGTCAGATGTTCCGGGCACTGCTTCAAAATGATCAGGCTCTGACGGTCGTAATCGCTATCGTTCTGATCAACTGTGCTATCTATATTACATCCAATCTCGTTATTTATTTCTTTAAATACGACTTTGGCGGAACAGACTGGTATAACAGCTATACCCTTTTCAATATGTTCGGCGGAGCAATGCAGGTTCTGTCCATGATGCTGATTTATCCGCTGCTGCGCAGATGGTGTTCCAATACAAAGGTGTTTTATATTGCCCTCGGTTCTGCTATCCTCGGCTACGGTGTTCTGCTTGCACTGACCTTTACTAATATGAATAATGTCTTTATCCTGTTTATCCCGGCATTTCTCATATTTTCCGCCAGCGGCATTATGAATATCCTGACAACCGTTTTTCTGGCGAATACGGTAGATTATGGCTACCTCAAAAACAAACGACGTGATGAAAGCGTTATTTTTTCCATGCAAACATTTGTTGTCAAGCTTGCTTCGGGTATAGCTGCTTTTGCTGCCTCTGTTTGTCTGCAGATCAATAACCTCAGCGATGCTGCTACTACCGAAGCAGAACAGACAATCGACCTTTCTCTTGCCGTTTCCCAGAGTGCAAAGGTGGGTCTGCGTGCCACCATGGCAGTCATCCCCATTATCGGACTGGTGATTGCCATCATCTGGTTCAGAATGAAATTCAGGCTGACAGACGAAAAACTGGCAGAAATCAACAGCCAGATCAAGACTATGCAGGAGAATGACCATGATCAGAAAGATTGAAAAAAAGAAAACGATTTTTCTGCTTGATACTGACCATACAACCTATTGCTTTGCTATTACCCCTTCCGGTCACGCAGAGCATTTGTATTATGGCAAACGTATCAGCGTGCGCTCTCCCGATGAAGCAGAAGCCCTGACGGAGAAGCGGGCATTTGAGCCGGGAAATGTGATTGTCTATTCCAAAGATGCACCTACTGAAATTCCGGAAGATATGTGTCTGGAGCTGTCCGGCAGCGGACACGGCGATATCCGGGAACCGTTTCTGGAAATCATCCGATCAGACGGCAGCCGGACGACCGATTTTCTGTATACATCATCCGAAATCAACAATGAAAAACCATGTCCTTCTGATCTTCCGTCTGCTTATACAGAAAATGGAAAAACAGAACACCTCTGCGTTACATTCCGGGACGGTACACTGTCGTTGGAACTGCATTATTGTGTGTACCCGGAATGTGACGTCATTACCCGCAGCGCAAGACTTATCAATCTGGGAGATACGGCTATAGAAGTCGAACGGCTGCTGAGTATGCAATTGGATATACCGGCAAGGGAAATCGCAGTAACATTTTTTCACGGTGCATGGGCAAGAGAAATGGAGAAAAGCACCGTACCGCTGCCAGCGGGGAAATTCGTCATAGAATCCCGTGCAGGCTGTTCCTCCAGCCGTGCCAATCCGTTTTTTATGGTACATGACCCGTTAACAACAGAGGATGCGGGCGACTGCTGGGGGTTCAATTTGTTATACAGCGGCAGCCATTACGCAGCAGCGGAGATAAATGCCTTCGGAAAAATCCGTATTGTCAGCGGAATACAGCCTCAGGGGTTCCGCTATCTTCTCGGGCAGAATGAAGCATTGGAAGCTCCCGAAGCCGTCATGACCTATTCATGTAACGGTTTTACGGGACAAAGTATACAAATGCATCGTTTTATTCGTGAGCATATTATACGAGGAAAATGGAAGCATAAAGAACGGCCTGTTCTTCTCAACAGCTGGGAGGCGTGTTATTTTCATATCACTGAATCCACTTTAATTTCCATGGCAAAAGCAGCCAAAGAGCTTGGTATAGAGTTATTTGTTATGGATGACGGTTGGTTCGGAGAAAGGAACGATGACCGTCATGGACTGGGAGATTGGGAACCGTCAGCGAAAAAACTGCCCAAAGGGCTGACCAATCTGAGCAAAAAAATCTGTTCGCTGGGGATGCAGTTTGGTATCTGGGTAGAGCCGGAAATGGTTAATACAGACAGCCAGTTTTATCACAGTCATCCCGACTGGGTAATGGAAATTCCGCAGCGGCTGCATTCCGAAGGCAGGAACCAGCGGGTTCTTGATCTTGCCAATCCTGCCGTTGTAGAGCACCTGATTGAAACCATGTCCGGAATCTTTTCCACCAACGGTATAGCCTACGTCAAGTGGGATATGAACCGTATTTTGTCAGATATCTATTCACCCTATCTGCCTGTTCAGCAGCAAGGTGAAACTGCCCATCGGTACATACTTGGACTGTACCGATTGCTCAGAACCCTGACTGACCGGTTCCCCGATATTTTATTTGAAGGCTGTGCTTCCGGCGGCAACCGTTTTGATCTTGGTATACTCTGTTATTTTCCGCAGATATGGGCAAGCGACAATACAGACGCACTCTGCCGCACCCGCATCCAGGAGGGCTACAGCTATGGGTATCCGCAAAGCTGCATCAGCGCCCATGCATCCGCCTGTCCGAATCACCAGACACTACGTTCTACTCCCCCGGAAACCCGTTTTGGCACAGCTGCTTTCGGCATACTGGGGTATGAGCATGATATACGTGACCTGTCATCAGAAGAAAAGCAACAGCTCAAAGCGCAGATACAACTCTATCAACAATGGCGCAGTGTTTTGCAGTTTGGTCAGTTCTATCGCTGCCGTACAGGAAATATACACGAATGGATCTGTGTATCACCCGACAGAAAACGAGCAGTCGGCTACCTTATGCAGGAACTGGTGCAGCCAAATACCCAGTATGAGGTCTTTCGTGCAAAGGGACTTGACCCGCAGATGCGCTATCGGTTCTACAGCATTCCGCTGCCGGTGGGCATCAAACAATTCGGCAGCCTGATCAATACATTTTCTCCTGTCCACATAAAGCCCGATTCCCTCATGCACAATGTCATTGCAAAAGCTGTCAGGCTTGATGGAGAAAAAGAGGACATTGTTCTGTCGGGAGATACATTAATGAACAGCGGCATTGCACTGAAACAGGCATTTTCCGGAACCGGTCTGAACGAAAACGTACGTGTTTTTCCAGACTTTGCCTCTCGTCTTTATTTTATGGAAGCACAGTAGTACAACCAAACAGTTGAAAGGAAAATCCACTATGATTTATACAAAACTAACCAAAAAAGCGCTCCTGATTTCTTTTGAAGCACACAAAAATCAGGTAGACAAATGCGGTATGCCCTATGTGTATCATCCCTTTCATCTGGCAGAACAGATGAAAGATGAATATACTACCTGTGTTGCCCTGCTGCATGATGTAGTTGAGGATACTGATACGACTTTAGAACAGCTGAAGGCAGACGGCTTTCCAGAGGCTGTAACAGATGCGATCGCATTACTGACACATGATAACAATGTCCCATATCTTGAATACGTTCGTCATATCAAAGATAATCCTATTGCCAAAGCCGTCAAGCTGGCTGACCTTGCGCACAACATGGACTTAACGAGATTGGACGAGCCTGATGCGGCAGCATACGAAAGAAACCGGAAATATGAAAATGCCGTTGCCATTCTGCTTTCATAAAGCTCACATTATCTACTAAACATATTCATCTATACAAAAACAAACTCTATGAGGTTCTGATCTCATAGAGTTTGTTTTTTAGGGAAACACTGATTAAATCCAGTGCCTGTATAGCGCAGTCAGATTGTACCAAATGAGTGCAGATAACCTGACGGTTATCAAGCAAATTTGGTGCAAGCAAGACAGGTGCTGAGCCGTCAGGCGTGGTTTATTAGTTGTTCCTTAGTCATAAAATACGGCAGTTGTCAATATACATGAATATCCCCGCAGCAGAAAACAACGTCCGAGGATTCATTATGTAAAAAGGGGTGGTTCTCAGATATGCAATGGCACAGTATCGGCTGGGAGGAAACAGCCGGGAAGTGGAAAACAGATACAATAAAAGGTCTGACCTCTGCACAGGCAGCCGAACGCCTGGCACAGTACGGTCCTAACAAACTCAGAGAAAAAAAGAAACCGGGTATCATTCTGAAATTTCTGTCCCAGTTTTCAGATTTTATGGTATTGCTTCTGCTGATTGCTGCAGCGATATCTTTCGGAATTGCTGTTTTCAGCGAAGACGGTGATATGGTCGATCCAATCATGATCCTGTTGATCGTAATCCTGAATGCCATTATCGGAACCGTACAGGAATGTCGTGCAGAAAAGGCAATAGATGCGCTGAAAAAGCTGTCTGCTCCCCACGTGCACGTCATACGTGATGGAAAACAACAGAAAATCCCATCGGAAGAACTAGTACCGGGTGATCTGGTGGCATTTGAAGCAGGCGACCTGGTGTGCGCAGATGCGCGTCTGACAGAAGCGGTTGCGGTCAAAGCAGAAGAATCCTCCCTGACAGGTGAAGCAGTGCCTTCCCAGAAACAGGCAGATATTATCCTGCCGGAGAATACGCTGCCAGCTGACCGCAGCAATATGCTCTTTGCTTCCACCTTTATCACGGCAGGTCATGGAAAAGCCATCGTTATCGGAACAGGCATGGATACCCAGGTCGGCAGAATTGCCGCTATGCTCGACGATGGTGAGGCCCCTAAGACGCCTCTGCAAAAAAGTCTTGCCCGCACAGGAAAGGTGCTTGGTATTTGTGCAGTGATTATCTGCATGGCTATTTTTGTGTTGGGACTTTTGCAGAGGATACCTCCGCTGGATATGTTTATGATTTCCGTCAGTCTGGCAGTCGCAGCCATCCCGGAAGGGCTGCCCGCTATTGTCACGATTGTACTGGCATTGGGTATCCGTAAACTGGCAGCCCAGAGGGCAGTCGTGCGGAAACTGCCGGCAGTGGAAACACTTGGCAGTGCCGATGTGATCTGCTCAGATAAAACCGGCACCCTGACCCAGAACAAAATGACCGTTGCTGCCCTTGCCGGTGCATCCGGCGCCATCAGTGCCCATTCTCCCGAAGGAAAACTCCTGCTGACGCTCGGTACGCTATGTAATAACAGCACCATACAAAAAAGCGGCAGATGCACTGGTGATCCGACTGAAACAGCTATTGTAACAGCAGCTGCTGAAAATGGTCTGCATAAAAATACTCTGGACGCATCCTATCCCCGCATTGGTGAAATACCCTTTGATTCTGTCCGCAAACGGATGGTAACCGTCCATCGGCTTTCTGCAGGCGGCTGCCGCACGGTAGTCAAGGGTGCGCCCGATATTCTCATCCGCCAGTGTGAGTATGTACAGACGGCTGGAAAAACCGTTCCTCTGACGGATGCTGTCAGACAAAGACTGCTTTCAGAAAATGATAAGCTGGCAGAACAAGCAATGCGTGTAATTGCCGCTGCTTATCGGGACGCACCTACAGACTGTCAAACGGCAGCATCCGAAAAGAGCTTGATTTTTGCCGGCTTTATCGGCATGACTGACCCGCCCCGCCCGCAGGTACGCGGTGCCGTTGCCTTATGCCGCAAGGCAGGCATACGTACAGTTATGATCACAGGTGACCATATCATTACGGCAAAGGCGGTTGCTGAAACCCTGGGCATTTTCCGGCATGGCGACCGATGTGCCACGGGTGCTGAACTGGACGCTATGTCGGACAGTGAACTGAAACAGCATATATATTCCTATTCGGTATTTGCACGTGTTTCTCCCGAACATAAGGTACGTATTGTCAAGGCATTTCAAAGTCACGGGGCAGTTGTAGCCATGACAGGTGACGGCGTCAATGATGCGCCTGCGCTAAAGTGTGCGGATATCGGATGTGCAATGGGACGCAGCGGAACGGACGTTGCCAAAAATGCTGCTGATATGATCCTGACAGACGATAACTTTACAACTATTGTAAACGCAGTGCGGCAGGGCAGGGGTATTTTCGATAATATCGGGAAAACCATTCATTTTCTGCTGTCCAGCAACATCGGCGAAATCCTGACGGTACTGTGTGCCTTTCTGATGAAGCTGCCTTCACCGCTGCTGGCAATTCAGTTATTGTGGGTCAATCTGGTCACGGACTCCCTGCCGGCGCTGGCACTTGGTTCAGAACCAGCCAGAGAGGATTGTATGGAAAAACCGCCCTGCCGTTCGCAAAAGGGTATTTTTACACCAGAGCGGGTGCGTTCTGTTATTATTGAAGGCAGTTTTATAGGGGCGCTTGCCTTTCTTGCCTTTACCATCGGACGGGTCTTTTTTGACACAGGCAGCGAACCGCTTATCGGCAGAACCATGACCTTTGCTGTACTCAGTCTGAGCCAGCTTGTCCATTCCTTTAATCTGCGCAGCGAAAAATCTCTCCTGGAAACAGGGATTTTCGGCAATCCGGCACTGCTGTTTTCCTTTTTGGTCGGTGCTGCCATGCAGATATCGGTTATTTCTGTTCCGGCGCTTTCCGGCATTTTCCGTACTGTACCCCTTTCACCGGTATGCTGGCTGATTGTCTGGGGGCTGTCCCTTGTGCCTTTGCTGGTGGTGGAAACGGAAAAGCATTTTCTGTACGCTTTGCAAAAAAAATCCGCCGTCCGCAGACGGCGAATGTAATAGCAACGTTATGGCTCATCGGTACTGTGCGGTAGTATCCTCCACTCCATTTTCGGTAAATGTAAGAATTCGGTCGCAGATCGACAATGCAGCCGGACGGTGTGTCACGATCAGTACAGTTTTGTCCGTCATTTCTCTCAGGTTACGGAGCATCCGGCGCTCTGTATCCGTATCAAGTGCGCTGGTTGCTTCATCCAGTATCAGAATCGGGCTGTCAGAAAAAACAGCTCTTGCCACAGCAATACGCTGCATTTGCCCTTCTGAAAGACCGGTTCCCTTTTCGCCCAGCAGGGTGTCTGCACCGTCTTTAAGCTTACCAACAAAATCGTCTGCACAGGCAATTTCCAATGCCCGCTGCAGGCGTTTTTCGTCATTCTGACACCCCGGATCAGCAAAGGAAACCACCTCCCGTATGGTTCCGCCCATCAATCGGTTACCCTGCGGAACATAGGCAAACAACCGGTGCATTTCTGCTGTCAGGGGCTGCTGTTCACCGCTTGCGTCACTGTAATACCGAAGACCGCTGTCAGGACGATAGATACACATCAGCAGCTTCAGAACAGTGGACTTTCCGCAGCCGCTCTGTCCGGTAAAAGCCGTATATTCCCCCTTCTTCACCCGAAGGTTCATGTGATTCATGACAACAGGCATATTCTTTTTGGACATATCACCCACCTTTTCAGATGGAGGATAATAGGTAAAGCTGACGTCATGGAAACCAAACGAATGGAGCTTATGATGGTATAGCTGCGTCACCTGCTGCAATGTCATCGGCTCTGCATGACTGTCCTCCTCAAAGTCTTCTATTTCCATCAAACGTTCCGCACTGGCAGTCATGGCATAGAATTTCGGCAGATAGCCCGTAATATTGGCAAAGGGCGACTGTATCTGTGAAATCAGCTGTGTCACCGCAGTCAGTGTACCATATGACACCGCACCCGTCAGAATTCCCCAGCCGCAATAGCAGGCGCCGAACAAATACATTCCGTTCATTGCAAGTCCGAAACCAATATTGCAAAAATTGGAAAAGCGGTTTTTTCTCATTCTGGCAGCCTTGTGGTCAGTGGTTTTCTGCTGCATATCGGACTCTGTCTGCCTTTCGGCGGAGAAGGAGCGGATCATCATCATGCTGCCCAGCCGCTCCTGTAAAAATATCCGCAGAGCACCGTCCTTTTCCTGCATATTTTTATGCAGCTTTTTCAGCACCTTCCGGAACGAATAGGTAAAAAACACCATTAATAATCCGCCCGGTATCATGATAAATGCAAATTTAGGTTCCAGCACAACGATCATAATCAATGCGCTGATCATTTTAATTGCCATACCCGCAATACCGGGCAGAATTTCCGTATAGGCATTTGCCACGACAACGGTATCATTGGTCAGCCGGTTCAGCCATTCTCCGGAATGGACTGCACTGACGCTGGCATAATCCTTGCGCAGCAAATAGTGCATAAGGCGGTGCTTGAAAATATTTTCCATAGTTGACCGGGACAGTTCCGACAACCATCGTATCAATGCCCGCATTGTCAGCTGTAAAATAACCAGCAATACGATCCATACCACATTGACCCAGAAGCCCTCCACGCTTTTGGCAACTGCGCTATCCACAATATTCCGGAGCAGCAGAGCATATAATACACCGCTCCCGCCGTGAAGTCCCTGTATCAGTATGAGAATCAGCACGTAATATCGTTTATTTCCCGGCACCGAATAGAGCCATTTTAAAGTCTGATTTTTTTTCATAGAATTCCTTTCATCAATCCGTCCGGATCTTACCAAAAAAACGGCTGTCGGGTTCATATGGTATATGCAGATCATAACCGAGCTTCATCATTTCCTGCAGCTTGATCAGCACAAGATTCACATCTGACCCCATCGCCGATGCTGTCTGCAACACATCATAGCCCTGTCGTGCATAGCGCAGAACTTCATTGCTGTCAAGCAGGAGATGAGCGGCAAAGATATTGGCCTCATACTCCATACGGTTATTTTTCATACGGAACAGGCTGAATTCCTGCAAAGCGTCATCGCCAGCCTGTTCACGATGAAATTGGTCATGACCGATTTCATGCGCCAGCACCATCTGTTCCAGACAATCCTCAAGACGGTCGCTGATAAAAATCATGCGGTGCCGCCATTTATACATATACATTCCCAGCAATGTTGTAAAATCGTTCCGGCGGTACACGGTAATACCCAGCATCTGTGCGATCACACGGGCATCTCTGGTTCCGGCACGCCGTACAAGACGATTGGCTTGTGTATAGATAGTTTTAGAGTCCAATTCAGCCCTCCTGTTTATTCCTGGATGCATATTTTTTATTGTCGGCCTTGCAATCAAAATAGGCTTCTGTCAAAGCACGCATTACGGCATCCTTATCATCCTCACTCAGTTCTCCGCCTGCAAACAGACCGGATAGTTTTGTCACCAGTTCTTCAGCCTGTTTTTTTCCGGTATAACCGTAGCTCTCACCGGCACGCATGACGAACTCCTCATCTTCTGTCAGCAGATAATTGACGTCACAATCCAGCAGCTCTGATAGCTTATAATAAATTTCCCGATTACGAGGGTAGCGTCCCTCATTTTCATAGCTGATATAATTTCTTCTGCTGATTCCAACTGCACGAGCCACCTCACTTTGTGTCAATTTCTTTTTTGTTCTCAGGTCCGTCAATTTTTCTCCGAACTTCATAACCACTCCCCCGATTCACCACACCTCATTTTCAGAAGTGTATTCCGATATCATTTCATTCTCCTTCAAGAGAACTTTCCCTTCACTTATCATACACCAAATCCATCCCTTTGTCAACTACCCTCATTTCATTAACCCATATAAGCTGCGCTGTGGAAACCATTTTTCCAAAAACAAATTCTCGTCTATGTAACAGTTATTGTTTATTTCTATCACTCAAAATAATCACATATGGGTAAAAAAATACTATATTGCTGCATTTTATTACACTGTTATTCAATTTATCGTCGTATTGCAGCACCAGATATTCACAAAACTTGCTAATTCTGACAAAATGATCATAAATCCGTTTGGTTTCAGTACAAATTTGCCAAATTTTTAAAAAACCTGGAAAAAATGGTCGATTGTACAATAAAATGAATAGGTAATTTTTGACAAATCACAAAATATGATTTATAATATAGTAAGAAACACAATTCATACACGTAAAGGGGGAACGTTTGTGGCACGAAAGAAAAATCAAAAGATTAAGACGCTGCGCGTTCTTGATATCCTGAAAGCTCACAATGGTGAATCCAATGCAATCACCACCAAGCAGCTCGGTCTTGTTCTCCAGGAAGAAGGCATTCCTTGTGACCGGAGGACGCTGATCGACGATATTGAAACACTGTCTGTATATATCAAGGATAATCCCGAATATAGCTTTCGTATCAGAACCATCAGCACCAGCAAGGGAAATGCCTACTACACTGTTCCTAAACCGTCGGCTGCATCCAATGAATTTTCTGATAAAGAACTGCGCTGTCTGATCAACGGCATCAACAATCTGCGGCTTACCGAAGAAATCAATAAAAGCGATGCTGTGAGAATGAAAGAAAAACTCGTTCAGCTTGCCCCCGAGAGCAAGCGCAAAAAGCTCAGTCAGTATGCGGAGGACGACAGCAGCTATCCGCTGGATACGGTAGCCGCAAAGATTCTGATTGACTCCATTAATTCTCTGACGTTCATGAAATCAAATTCGTCCAACCGTATTATAGATACGATTATCAATATGTCGGACAAGGATGACCAGGAAGCGCTGATTTCTGAAAAAAATAACCCGATCTACGAAAAACACTTAGGTGACAGCATTACGCTGTACGATATTGATAAAATTTTCCGGGCGATTGATAATCAGACAAAGATATCCTTCCGCTATTTTGATCTGGACGAAAACCGCAACAAAATTTTCCGCCATGAAGGTAAAAAATATACGGTGGAACCGTTGACGCTCACGCCAAACGACAACCATTATTATCTGCTCTGTTACGATGAAAACACCGAAAGCTGCATTAAAACCTACCGGATTGACCGCATGACCGACATTGACACCAAGGCCAGTGCGGAACCGATTTCTGACAATGCCAAAATGCTGCGCCAGTCGCTGCCTGCCCATACCAGCCAGGTATTCCGGATGTATAACGGTCCTGTCCGAAAGGTTACACTTGAATTTTCCGACAAGCTGATCGGTCAGGTGTTTGATAAATTCGGCGCAGACACCAAAATCATTCGTACAGATGAACATACCTGCCGTATTACCGAAGAAATACAGATCAGTCCTCCGTTCCTGGGCTGGCTGTTCCAGTTCACCGGCGATATGAAGATTATAGCCCCTCAGGATGTTATCGAGCATTATACCAACCGCTGCGCTTCTATCTGCGGTTTTGAATCCTGATTGCTGCATTTTTTATGCCCCAAAACACTATATCATACGGAGCATCCGCTTTTCTGCAAAGAAGCGGATGCTCTCCTTTTTCCCTGTAATATGCAAAACCACCGCAAACGGAATGTCTGCGGCGGTCAGGGGACTATATTCTGTTTTTGGAAAAATATTCATTATCCTTTGGCACTGAATTTAATCGCATCGGTTTTTGTAGAATGAAGAATATCACCATCGGTAGTAATACTGAATGTCAATTCAATTTCATCAATACTATCAATATTATTGTCTTTCAGATCACTCGGGGAAAGAACTATGGAATCGATCGCATATTTATTGTCGTATACCGTGCTATGGAAATAGTCTGTTATCATAAAGCCGTTTACCGAAAGATCTTCGCTGGAAATATCCACCTTTTTGCCGGTTTTGTTTTCTATGTAAAGAAGTACGGACTTTCCCCAGAAGCTGTTTTCGTCCACATATTTACCCACAATTTTAAGACCATCCTTATTATAAAGCTCATGTCCGGAATCGTCAGGCTGAGCATCCATTTTATCAAAAGCAGAGGTTTTTATAATCACAGGATCAATGTCCACTGAATCCATAATTTCGTTTCCTTCATACATATGGAAATAAATTTCAATCTGACCAATATTGTCTATACCTGATGCTTCCAGATCACTTGAGGACAGGTACATTTTTTCATTGCTTTTCTTACCTGCCGCCACCTCGGCTACAAACAAGTCACTGATCATACAATTGTTAACAATTAATGCCGTACAGCCAACTGTATATGTTTTTTGGGAATTGTTTTCAACCAGCAATTTCAGATATTTTCCCCCGAACATTTCTTCTTCCAATGACTGTGCCGTTACCTTTATGCCATTTTTTTCAAAGCATACCTGTTCTGAAATAGTAGCCAGCTCTGTTTTTGGTTTTTCCTCTTTAGAAGCATCAGACTTTGATTCCGTATTATCGCTGACCGACTGCACGGTTGCAGAAACCTCACTGCTTCCAGTAATAGCCTTTTTACCGTCATCTCTGGTATCCGAGTTATCCTTACCTCCACTTATACTGCATCCGATTACAACTACTGCAATAATTGCAATAATAGCTATCAAAAGTCCCTTTTTCTTCTTTTTAGGCGGCTGCGGTGCCATTTGCTGAGGGATCTGCTGCTGATTAAAGTTACCGTTCATACGCTCACTTTTCCTTTCTTTGACAGTAGAACTGATTATTGTATTTGTGTATAGCTATACCATGGAGCGGATTTGTCATATTATCCAAGAAGTTCGTTCACGGTATGTACAAATCCTTGTGTTTTTAGTATAATACATAACAATGGAATTTTGTTATGCTGCCAGCATAACATTTCAAAAAATTTTTAGTGTATAATGAAATAAAAAAGATCCGCCGCAATGGACGGATCACATATGAAATGGTTTATTCTTTGAAGCCAGGCGCGGCAATCAGCAATAAACCAATCAGCACGGACAAGGCTCCCAATATGTAATACAGTATTTTCTGGGATTTTCTGGTTGATGTCCTGGAAAACGGCATACGATTCCACACATTCAGGAAATTATGAAAGCAGAATAAGGGTATGACAAACATAAACAGCAGCCATATAGTATTGATTATATAATGAGGTATGTCCTGCTGACACAATCCATAGGATACAATCATCACATACAGCTCCAGGACATAACCTACAACAGCCGGAACAATGATATACCATTTCCCCGTGCGGATACCGGGAATTCCGGCTATGATCTTATCCGCCAGACTGTCAGAGTAATTGGTTTCAATTTTTCTGTCCTTGGCGCCGGCTTTCAACTGCAGGTCACGCATCAGCTCCTTCATATCGGTATAGCGTCTGCGTGAATCTATTTCAATACATTTGCGGATTATTCTTCCGCACGGTCCCGATGCAATCTCATCAACCGGATATTTCCCGCAGATCATAACATTCAGCAGCACACCAATAGCATAGACATCCGTGCGTGCATCACTCTGGGTAAAGCCGAACTGCTCTGGCGCAGCATATCCCTTTGTTCCCATAATGACAGTATCCTTACTTTTATACTCTTTATAGGAGCGGGCAATGCCGTAATCAATCAGCTTTGCCACACCATCTCCGGAGATAATAATATTGTTGGGATTAACATCCCTGTGTACAATATACTTTTCATGCAGGGCACTCAGACCGCTGCAAAGCTCATAGGCAATCTGAACGGCACGGCGCTCATCAAACGTTTTTCCGCCGTCCAGAAGATCTGTCAGGCAATCACCGGCAATAAACTCCCTGACAGCACAGTATTTCTGCCCGTCCTGTACCACAAAATGCACCTTTGCCAGATTCGGATGATCAATCCCGGCGATCATTTCATAATAGCCGGCATCTTCCGCCGGAATCTGCTTAACAATGTATAGTCTGCATTTGGGCTGGTACAAACATAAATCAACCGTATCTGTCAGGCTGGATACGACCTTTAAATTTTCATACAAAAACTGCTGACCAGGTGTCAGGACCATGCAGCTCACCTCCTGCGTGCAAAGTACTATAATGTGAAAGGAACATAACAATGGAAAAGAAAAAAAGCACAGATGAATTACTAAAGGAACTGGACTATATCAAACCAGGCGTCTATGACCAATATCACCGGCAAAATGCAGGCAGCTTCAAACACATGAAGCTGGATCGTGCGCTCATGTCGCTGATCGAGCAAAAAGGCATCAGCCGTGCCAGTGCCATCAAACAATCCGGCATTGCCCCGAGTTACGGTTACCAGATTCTGGACGGCAGAAAAGCCAACCCGGAACGGGACAAGGTTATTATGATGTGCATCGGTATCGGCGCAACCTTCGTGGAAACCCAGAACCTGATGAAAGTCACCGGATACAACCCGCTGCACGTAAGCAATGAACGGGATCACTTTTTAGCCTTTGCCATCAAAAACAAGCTTCCCATTATTGATATCAATGTCGAGTTACAAAATCTCAACCTTGCTATATTAGAATAAGAGATTCGCCCGCAGCAAAACGGGCGAATTTTTTATACAAACTGGTTTCTGTCTCTGTCATATGCATAACCGAGTGCTGCCAGTTTGGATTGGATATCTTCGGCAGCGGCATCTTCGCTTTTGCACAACTCCTCCAGGGACGGGTAGGCATCCCTCAGCTTTGTATTGATATAGGACAATAAGATAATCGGGTCGTTCGGCAACATCACATTTCTCTCCTTCATGAAGGCATTCGGCAGCCTGTTTCATATTTTGGTCATAACAATTTTCTTTCCGACATTGTACTTTACCATTTTACCTTCTGCACACCACTTGCAATTAATAATACCAATCACAATCATAAAAACACCCAAAACTGATATCAGCAGTAAAAAATAAGCGGGCTGTTCCCCATTGCGGATAATTTTGGAAGAAGAAGGATTTCTGGTATCCACATAGACGGTAATTTCCTTACCGCCAGAGCCGGTACTGATATCCAGCGACCGTGCTTCGCTTCTGCTTAATGAGGCGGATCCCCGGTGAGAATCCGAGTTATAAATATACCAATACTTAACACTATAAACAGTAGTCTTATGTCTGCCGCTGCCAGTCCGTTTAGTTGTGCAGGAGACAACCGTTCCATTGACAGTTTCTGCATGGTCAAAAAAGTCATGTGTTCTTTCTGCAGAATATATAGATGCAATAAACACCAATATTCCCACTGCAATAAATACAACACCAAGTATGCACATCAATATCAGATGCTTTACACCCTCTCCCCTGGTCATAATTCTGGCATCAGGATGTGCCTTGCGCAGTTTTACCGGAATACGCTGATCACCGGGCACATATGGCTCCGGCTGTGCATAGCCGCCCGGTGAAAAATCACCATTATATTGCAATCCCTGCCAGCCATTGCCATCAAACCTTCCCTGCTCATAACGGTCATCCGTGCGGTACCTGTCATCATCATAGTTATAATCATAATCATGTCTGTTCATATCTGCGTACCTCATTCGTAGCATATTTCATTTTGCTGCGGCATTCACCGATTCACATCCAGCAGCCGCTTATGGTTACATTATACTACATTTCTCTCCCTTTTACAATAGAAAAAGCGCTGTATAAGCCGAAACCTATACAGCGCAAAATGTCTATTCACGAAAGAAATATTCCGCAATGCGACAATTATTCGTAGATCTTGGAAACAACGCCTGAACCTACTGTGTGACCGCCTTCACGGATAGCGAAACGCAGCTTCTCTTCCATAGCAACGGGCTTGATCAGTTCAACGTCCATATCTACGTTATCGCCAGGCATACACATCTCTGTGCCTTCCGGAAGAGTGATAACACCGGTAACGTCAGTTGTTCTGAAATAGAACTGAGGACGATAGTTGCTGAAGAACGGAGTAGAACGACCGCCTTCATCCTTTGTCAGTACATAAACCTGACCCTGGAACTTTGTGTGCGGGTGTACAGAACCGGGCTTAGCAATAACCTGACCACGCTCGATCTCTGTCTTGTTGATACCACGGAGCAGAACACCTACGTTGTCGCCAGCCTCTGCGAAATCCAGAGTCTTTCTGAACATTTCCAGACCTGTAACAACAGACTTCTTCTTCTCTTCCCGCAGACCAACGATTTCAACTTCTTCAGAAACCTTAATCTGACCTCTTTCAACTCTACCAGTAGCAACAGTACCACGACCGGAGATCGTAAATACGTCCTCAACAGGCATAAGGAAGGGCTGGTCGGTAGCACGCTGGGGATCGGGAACCCACTCGTCAACAGCATTCATAAGCTCGACGATCTTGTCGCCCCACTCACCTGAGGTATCCTCAAGGGCCAGAAGAGCGCTGCCGCGGATGATGGGAGTGTCATCACCGGGGAACTCATACTCGTTGAGAAGATCACGGATCTCCATCTCTACGAGATCAAGAAGCTCGGGATCGTCAACCTGATCGGTCTTGTTCATGAATACTACGATGTAAGGAACGCCAACCTGACGTGAGAGAAGGATGTGCTCTATTGTCTGGGGCATAGGACCGTCTGCTGCAGAAACAACGAGGATAGCGCCGTCCATCTGAGCAGCACCTGTGATCATGTTCTTAACATAGTCAGCATGTCCGGGGCAGTCAACGTGAGCATAGTGACGGTTGGGTGTCTCATACTCAACGTGAGCGGTGTTGATTGTGATACCACGCTCTCTCTCCTCGGGAGCCTTATCAATGTTAGCGTAATCAACGAACTCAGCGTCACCCTCAAGGTTGAGAACCTTGGTGATAGCAGCTGTAAGTGTTGTCTTACCATGGTCAACGTGGCCGATAGTACCAATGTTTACATGGGGTTTTGTTCTGGAAAATTTTTCCTTTGCCATGTGGATTACCTCCTAAAAATTTTAATATAAGCGTTGCACTTGGTCTTATTGTATCAATAACAAGACCAAAATGCAAGCATTTTTTAATGATTTTTTATAGATTATATTAGCTGTCTTTCCTGCTGCGTGCCGTAATGATGTCATCTGCAATACTCTTCGGCACCTCAGCATAGGAATTCGGCTCCATAACATACTGACCGCGTCCCTGTGTCTTTGAACGCATGTCTGTAGCATAGCCGAACATCTCAGACAGCGGCACCATTGCGACTATTCTCTGTGCGCCTGCTACTGCCTCCATGCCCTGTATCATGCCGCGGCGGGAGTTGAGGTCGCCGATGACGTCGCCCATATACTCCTCAGGAACAGTTACCGTGACCTTCATGATAGGCTCAAGGATAACGGGATCCGCCTTTCTCATGCCAGACTTGAACGCCATTGATGCGGCGATCTTGAACGCCATTTCAGACGAGTCGACCTCATGATATGAGCCGTCGTAGAGCGTTACCTTTACGTCAACAACATTATAGCTTGCAAGCACACCGGAGAGCATTGCGCCCTGGATACCTGCGTCAACTGCAGGAATGTACTCCTTCGGGATCGCGCCGCCGACTACTGCATTTACAAACTCATAGCCCTTGCCGGGGTTCGGCTCCAGTCTGAGCTTAACGTGACCGTACTGGCCCTTACCGCCCGACTGTCTTGCATACTTTTCGTCAACATCCGAATTTCTGCGGATAGTTTCCTTGTATGCAACCTGCGGCTTGCCTATGTTAGCCTCTACCTTGAATTCACGGAGAAGTCTGTCTACGATGATCTCAAGGTGGAGCTCTCCCATTCCTGCGATGATCGTCTGTCCTGTCTCCTCATCGGTGTAAGCCTTGAAGGTCGGGTCTTCCTCTGCAAGCTTTGCAAGAGCAATACCCATTTTCTCCTGGCCTGCCTTGGTCTTGGGTTCAATAGCGACACGGATAACGGGATCCGGGAATTCCATTGACTCAAGAATAACAGGGTGATCCTCTGTGCAGAGTGTGTCGCCCGTTGTTGTATTCTTCAGACCTACGGCAGCAGCGATATCACCAGCATATACGGTGTCGATATCATGTCTGTGATTAGCGTGCATGTGAAGGATACGTCCGATACGCTCTGAGTTATCCTTTGTAGAGTTATATACTGTAGAGCCTGCATTGAGAGTACCTGCATATACACGGAAGAAGCACAGCTTTCCGACATAGGGATCTGTTGCGATCTTGAATGCAAGCGCTGCGAAGGGCTCGGAATCGGAAGAGGGGACCTCGACCTCATCCTCTGTACGGGGATCTACGCCCCTTATCGCAGGAACATCTACAGGTGAGGGCATATAATCAACAATAGCGTCAAGGAGCTTCTGTACGCCCTTATTGCGGTAGGATGTACCGCAGGTAACAGGAACCATTGTATTGTCGATAGTGGACTGACGGATAACTCTCTTGATCTCTTCCTTTGTAGGCTCCTCGCCCTCAAGGTACTTTTCAAGAAGCTCCTCGTCCTGCTCG
>CACZSU010000041.1 GCA_902783855.1 uncultured Ruminococcus sp. | reverse complement strand
TGTCACGCAGCGGAGCAGAACAGCAAACAGTTCCACTTCTCCGAACATGATCGAAAACACAACGTCATTTTTAGGAGGATAATCCTCTCGGAACGGTATGTCCATCTTTATCACCCTGGCGGTTTTTTCTTACCTTTATTATAGCATAACGATAGCTGAATGAAAAGCAAAAAAACAAATAAACAAATAAAATATCCTTTGGATAATAGGATTGCCTGTATGCACAAAACAATGCGGCAGGGTATATGATGTACAGGGGTGGTTTGAATGCGCAGAAAATGGCAGAATTTTTCCGTACGCATTTTGGGTTGGGGAATTGTATTATTGATTTTTATAGCTGCAGCGTTCTGCTTTGTGGAATGGCGTATTGCTCCTGTAGTTCAGTCGGTAGCTGCGGTACAGGGAAAAGCCTTTGCGGTGGAGGCAATCAATCAGGCGGCAGCAGATGTTCTGGAGGAGAATCATTTCGGGGAATCAGAAATTGTCACTACAGATGCTGACGGCACCTTATGCTCGGTGATTACAGATACGGCGTCCGCAAACCGGCTGAAACATACGATTACGCTGAGGGCACAGCAGGCAATTACCAATCTCCGGCAGCAGCGAATGGACATTCCGTTTGGAATGGTACTTGGCGGTGAACTGATTGGTGCATCAGGCCCGGATATCCCTGTATATATCACACTATCAGGTACAACGGAAAGTGATTTTGACGAGAGCTTTCACAGCGGCGGTATTAACCAGACCGTCCATCAGCTTTCACTGAATATTCATGCTGATCTGAGGATTCTTACGCCGTCAGGAACCATTTCAGAAACGGTTTCTACATCTGTTCTGATTGCAGAAACGGTAATTGTGGGTAAAACACCGCAATGGAATTATGATTCTGATGGAGGAACCAAAGAGTAGTAGATTGATTATGTAAGACAAATGGCGAAATGCACGAAAAAGGTTTGTAAAATTTGTGTAGAGTTTGGTAACAAAAAAATCAAAAAGCAGTTTATTTTAATGGCTGAAAATGCTATAATAGAAAAGTAAATTCAGCTATGTCGTATTATGTCTGCGCGGGATTTTGTTTTTGTGCAGATGTAATAAGATAAATACCAAGGCTGAAAATTTAGCAAAGGAGAATCACTATGAAAGCGAAAAATCTTTCAAAACGCATCATAGCTGTTGTTCTCACGATGATGCTTGTTGTCGGTTGCTTTGTTATTCCGAGTGCCTTTGTTGGTGCTGCAGCGGAAGCAACGACCGTCAATATTCATTATCTGAGAGATGACAAAGCGTATGGTGATTGGGATGTCTGGGCCTGGGCCGATGGTCTTGAAGGCAATGGATATGCCTTTACTGACAGCGGTGATGCAAATGGCGCAGTGGCTACGATTACCATTACCGAAGCTACACCCAAGCTGGGCTTTATTATCAGAAAGCCTGACTGGAGCGCAAAGGATCCGGAACCGGATCGTTATGTTGATCTTTCCTCTGTTGTAAGCGGTACAGTTGAGGTTTACTGCAAGACAGGCGAGGAAGAATTCAGGACGGACTATTCCGGAGCAAAATCCGGTCTGAAGATCAAGACAGCAGAGGCAATCTCCCATACAGAGATTGAGTTTTCTCTGACGATGGCACCGACGGATGACGATACGATCACAAATGATGATTTCAGCATCGTTTCAGCCGGCGGACAGGAAGTTGTGATCAATGCAGTACGTCTGAACGTCGATAACGGTGTTATCGAACTGGCAGATACAGAAAGCCTGGATTATTCCAAGGAGTATACCATTACCTTCAGAGATTCTTCCATGAAGCTGACGCTTCCGGATTATTTCTCATCAGAGGAGTTTGAGTCCGCGTATACCTATGACGGTGACGACCTGGGTGTTACTTTTGCTGGTGGAAACACGAACTTCCGTGTATGGGCTCCGACTGCTGAAAAGCTCGAGCTTAATCTCTATACGACAGGTGAAGCCAAGGAGGGCGAAACCGCTCAGGTTATCGAAATGACATCTGATGTAAAGGGTACATGGGTAACTTCTGTATCCAGCAATCTGGCTGGTAAGTACTATACTTATACAGCTTATTTCGATGGCAAGGTAAATAAGGACATCGTTGACCCCTATGCAAGAACGGTTGGTGTGAATGGTCAGAGAGGTATGATTCTTGACCTTGATACAACAGACCCTGCAGGCTGGGACAGCGACCAGAGACATACCTATGAGAAGGCATCTGATATGTCCATCTATGAGGTTCATGTCCGTGATTTCTCATCCGATCCGGATGCTCAGTTTGCAAACCCGGGCAAATATGTTGCTTTCACCGAAACAGGTGTTAAGACACAGAAGGGTGCAAAAGCAGGTATCGACTATCTGAAGGATCTCGGTGTTACATCCGTACATATCCTGCCGTCCTATGATTATGGTTCAGTTGATGAAACAAAGCTTGATCAGCCGCAGTATAACTATGGTTATGATCCGGTGAACTATAATTCACCCGAAGGCTCTTATTCTACTGACCCGTATAATGGTGAAGTAAGAGTAAACGAGTACAAGCAGATGGTTAAGGCACTGCATGATAATGGTATCGGCGTTATCATGGACGTTGTTTATAACCACACCTATAACACAAATTATTGTTTCAACCGGCTGGTTCCCGGCTACTTCTACAGAGCAGGTCAGAATACATCCGGCTGCGGCAATGATGTAGCTTCTGAACGTTCCATGGTCAGAAAGTTTATTGTTGACTCTGTAAAATATTGGGCAGACGAATATCACCTGGATGGTTTCCGTTTTGACCTGATGGGTATCCTTGATGTTGACACCATGAATGGTGTTCGTGCAGCAGTGGATACACTGGACAAGAATATCTTTATCTACGGCGAAGGCTGGGATATGGGCAGCAAGCCCACAAAGGATGTTCTGATGGCTAACTACCACAATGCTTCCAAGACACCTGGTATCGCTTATTTCAGTGACTATATGCGTGATACCATCAGAGGTAATGTTTTTGAAGACACAGAACAGGGTTATGTAGGCGGCGCAGCAGGTGCGCACAAGGTAAAGAAGGCTGTTAAAGCAACAGCTGACTGGGGACTCGCTCCGACACAGATTATCAACTATGATTCCTGTCATGACAACCACACAATCTGGGACAGACTCCAGAACACAAATCCCGATGATTCAGAAGCAGACCGTATCCAGATGAATAAGATGGCTGCTGCTCTGGTGTTCACATCACAGGGCGTTCCCTTTATGATGAGCGGTGAGGAATTCCTCAGAACAAAGGTAAAGGCAGACGGCACACTGGATCATAACTCTTATGCATCACCTGATTCTGTTAACTCGCTTAAATATGACAGAGCAACTGAATATGCTGATGTATATAATTACTATAAGGGTCTTATTGCTCTTAGAAAAGCATTCCCGCAGTTCAGACAGACAACCAAGACACAGGTTGACGGCAAGGTTAAGATTATGGAAGATGTTGAGAATCCCGCAGTTGGTTATACTCTCAAGGGTGACAACGATATCATCGTATTCTTCAACCCTGCAAGAACCGAAACTGAGCTGAAACTTCCCGAAGGCGATTGGTCTGTACTTGTTAACGGCGAAAAGGCTGGTACAGCAGAGATTGAAAAAGCTGTTGATGCTGTTGTAGTTCCTGCACTTACCTCATTGGTACTGGTAAAGGATTATAAGGGTGTACCTGTTGAACCTACACCGGAGGATCCGGAGCAGACGATCAAGACTGTTTTCAAGGATGTTCTGGTTGGTGTGAGTGCTATTTATGATGGCAAGCTTGAAAATTCCATTCTGAAGGTTGCTGAGGTTGATCCCAAGGACGTAACAGTAACAAATAAGGATGTAGTAAAGGCATATACCTTTGAATTGACGGTTAACGGCGCACCCTTCGCTCTGAATGATAAGCCGCTGGTCGTATCTATTACCAACTCAACCAAGGATCTGAAGATCGTTGCAGTGGATAAGGACGGTAAGGTAACAGATATTGCATCTACTTACAAAGATGGTGCTTATGAGTTCAGTATTACTGACCTTACTGCTAAGTATGCACTTGTAAAAGATAAGTCTAATAGTCAGAACTCTACTCAGAATCAGACACCTGCTAACAACACAGCAGCCGGCACACCTGCCGTAACTGCAGTGGGTGCAGCAACAACTGATACAGTAAAGACAGGCGACTCTTCTTCTGCAACTGCTGTTGTACTGATTGCTATCGCTTCTTCCGCAGCATTGTTAGCAATTGTTGTTTTCAAAAGAAAAAAGAGAGTTTGATCGTCAGATAATTACTTCTGATAATTAATGCATAATCTTCCTTCCGGTATCGTCTTCCCAGTCGGTACCGGAAGTTTTTTGTTTGAGCTTTGCCGAGGATTCTGGCTGGAAGGCTGTTGAGGTACTTCCTCCCTGCTCCTGATACCCAAATCCAAAAAACAATCCCCGAAAGGCATTATCAGCTTTTCAGGGGTTGCTTTATAGTAAATAACAAACAGCAAGTGCATCTGTATATTAATTTATGGAAGTGAGGAATTTCAATCGAAAAATGGGGATTTTCAATTGTGATATTCCCACTTTAAACTGACCACGTTTACCAAACTATAATATAGACCTATCCGAGCTGTTTGTTTTCCCCGCAATAACCCTTTGTTTTCAGACAAAGAGTTTATAGTTTTTTTAGGAAAAGGTTTCCCCCAGAGTATCTGACCGAGTATACAAAAATCCCTCCGGTAAGTATACATACAAACCGGAGGGGTAATTATTTTACTGAGCGAGGTATTTTTCGGCAGCAGCGAGTCTGACGCTGATACAGAAGATTTCCATAGCAATCTGCAGCTCCTCTACAGGCGGGTAGGAAGGAGCAATGCGGATGTTGCTGTCTTTGGGGTCGTTGCCATAGGGGAAGGTAGCGCCTGCGCCTGTCAGGACAACGCCAGCTTCTTTGCAGAGTGCGACAACTCTCTTTGCACAGCCCTCTTCCACATCCACACTGACAAAATAACCGCCGTTAGGATTCTCCCAGGAAGCAATATCCAATCCTGAAAGCTCCTTGGAAAGCATAGAAGTAACGATCTGGAATCTCGGCTCCAGAATTTCTCTGTGCTTTTTCATATGCTCCATAACGCCTTCCACATTTTTAAAATACAGAACATGACGCAGCATATTGATCTTATCAAAGCCAATCGTGGTATAGGTATAACGGTTATTGATCAGCTGGAGATTGCCCTTGCTGGCTGCTACAGCAGCTACACCGGAGCCAGGGAAGGTGATTTTAGAGGTGGAGCAGAACTCAAATACCATATCCTCTTTGCCTGTCTTTTTGAGCTCATCAAAGATGTTCAGCAGTTGGTCGGGTGTATCGTTAATATCATGAATAATATAAGCGTTATCCCACATGATTCTGAAGTCTTTGGCAGCCGGCTCCAGAGCAGCAAACCGTCTGACGGTTTCATCCGAATAGGTAATGCCCTGCGGGTTAGAATATTTCGGTACACACCAGATACCCTTGATTGTAGCATCCTCGCTGACAAGTTTTTCAACAATATCCATGTCAGGACCTGTTTTTGTCATCGGAACCGGAATCATCTCGATACCAAAATATTCCGTAATACCAAAGTGTCTGTCATATCCCGGTGAAGGGCAGAGGAATTTCAGCTTTTCCTGCTTATTCCAGGGCTTGCCGCCTGCACCTTGCTTCATCAGGCAGGCAATGGTATCAAACATCAGGTTCAGACTGGAATTACCGCCGACAAAAACATTTTCGGGATCAACCTTCATGATTTCTGCGAACAGCCTTCTTGCTTCTATTATACCGTAAAGATTACCATAGTTCCGGATATCCGGGCAATCCTCGGTTTTAAAATTTGTTTCGGGTGTAACAACACCAAACATACCGTTGGACAAAGAAATCTGTTCAGCACCTGGTTTTCCTCTCGCCATATTGAGTGAAAGACCTCTTGCTTTGTAAGCGGCAAAAGCATCACTGAGTGACTGATATTCTTCAGCAAGCTCTGCACGATTCATAGTTGCGTAAGCTGACATGAAAATTCCTCCTAAAAAATATGTCAAATTTCATTGAAATACCTTTATCATTTTAAACTAATGGCACTTAAAATGCAAGATGTATTTTACAATCTTGCAAAAATCATGGATTTATCAAAAAAATCTCCAACAGAGCCGAATTTTTTGGTGATAATACACGGAATCAAATAATAAGTATATTATAAACCGGACTCTGCATATAAATAGAGGGACACATAATAGCTTCATTTTGCTGAAAATGCAAAAAGATGGCCTACGGAAGTATCATAAAAGAAGGGGTGCGGACAGGGAAAAGGTACCAAAAATGACAGACCAAGTGTGTTTTCAGTCATTTCAGCATTATAAAGGAGGCAGGCATGAGGAAATTCGTTGTTATGATAGTATGCATATTTGCTATGATAAGTTACAGTGGGTGCAGAAATGCATCACCGTTGACGTCATCTGAGGAACTAATGAGCCATGAATGGAGAGCGTCAAAGACACAGGGCGGACTGCAATTTGAAGGAAATCAAATGAAACTGCGTTTAAAAAATAATAACGGAGAGCTATTGCTGACAGGTCAGTGCTTTACAGAGGGGGATAAGCTGACGCTGGTAACGGAGGAGGATACATTGGAATTCCGCTACCGCCTGAACGGAGAAAAGCTGACTTTGACATTTGCAGATAAAAGCACTGAATTTATGAAAGAGGTAAAAGATGACCCCGCCGCATCATCTGCGGCAGGGTCGGAATAATGGATTCAGTCTTTTTTAGTATCTTCAGCTGTTTCTTTTTTGTTGTCGGTCTTTTTGTCAGACTTTTTATCGGATTTCTTATCAGACTTTTTTTCCTGCTTGGCTTCTTTCGCTTTCTTGTCTTTAGCAGCTTTCTTTTTATCGGTATGATTCTTCCACATAACCCACAGAGGAGCAGCAATACAGATGGAGGAATAACAACCTGATACAAGACCGATCATCATCGGCAGTGCAAAGCTGATAATAGAATCAATATTGTAAATCAAGGATACTACCAGTACAGAGCCGATGGCTGCTAATGTGGTAATACTGGTACAGATAGTTCTGGGGAAACACTGGTTGATACTTGCATTGGTAACTTCAGCGGTGGTAGCCTTGGGACCCATCTTTCTGCGGTTTTCTCTGATACGGTCATAGATAACGATTGTATCATTAACGGAGTAACCGAGAATCATCAGAACAACTGCAATAAAGTTGTCATTGAGCGACATATTGAATACAGCAAAGGTAAAGTAAACAATGATCAGGTCATGTACCAAAGCAACAATCGCAAAGACGCCAGCGGAAATACCGCCGATCTTCTTGAACCGTATGCCGATGTAAGCAATGATCAGTACAGCAGCCAGGATAACAGCAGCCAGACACTTGAAGAAGAAGTTAGCACCCTTGGAAGCATCTACAACCGTAGACTGTTCCACCTTGAAGGTATTCTTCGGGAAAGCCTTTGTCAGGGCATCTGTGACCTTGTCCTGTTCATCAACGCTGATAGCCTTATTGCCCATGAACTGTAGGGAAACAAGGTGGCTGTTGCTGTCGCTGGAAGCCAGGTTTTCAGCATAGGTGAAGGTAATGGTATCCTTGGTCGCCTTCTGGGCAACATCAGAGATTTTCTTTTCGGTCAGATCGCCGCTGTAGCTGTATTTGATAATCGTACCGCCTGTGAACTGAATATCCACCCTTGTGGGAACAACGAAGATATTGACTATTAAAGCAGCCACCATCAGCAGCAGGGAGATACAGAAAAAGATTTTAGAGTTCTTGACGAAATCTATATGGAATTTTTGTCTCATGATTTCTTCTTACCTCCGTACAATCTTTTATTTCTCAGGAACTTCAGACCTGAAACAGATCGGAGCATCGTTCTGGAAGCCCATACGCCCATGATAAAGTTGGAAATAACACCTACCAAGAGGGTATAACCGAAGGCATAGATCAGACCTGTTGTAGAAACGCCGAACAGAGCTGAGAAGATATTGGCAGGGCCAAATACCAGAATCAGAATAACAGCAACAATGATAATTGTAATATTACCATCAATAATAGCGGAGAGAGAACCTCTTGTACCGTTATGGATACAGCCGTCAAGCGTTTTGCCTGTCCATAGTTCGTCCTTAATGCGTTCTGCCGTAATGATATTCGCATCAACGCCCATACCGATAGAGAGGATCATACCTGCAATACCGGGAATTGTCATAGTAAAGCTCGGGAATACGGTGAAGTAGCCCGAAACTGCCATAATGGAAAGGGAAAGCTGACCAAGCAGTGCGATAAATGCCACAAAGCCGGGAAGTCTGTACATAATGCACATGAACAGGAAGATGAAGCACAGTGCAGCCAGAGCAGCATAACCCATAGCCTCCAGCGCATATGTACCGAGTGACGGGCTGATGGTGCCGTAGCTTTCGATTTTCAGGCTGAACGGCAGAGCGCCGGCATTGATCTTATTGGCAAGATCAGTGGCACTTTCAGCCGTAAAGGGATTCGCATCAGAAGAAATGATAGCGCTGCCGTCGGTGATCGCTTCGTTAACCGTAGGTGCGGAAATCATGGTATCATCCATCCAGATGGAAATCTGCTTGCCCACGTTGTTCGTAGTGGCAGTCGCAAACTTCTGTTTGCCATCGCCGGTGAATTCCAGGCTGATGACATACTGAGCAGCTTTATATTTGGCAGACGCACTTTTTACATCCTTACCGGTCAGCAGCTCCGTACCATCCTGGCTGGTTCCTTCTCTGAATACCAGCTGGGCAGTGGAAGCAAGCTCCTTGATAGCCTCACCGGGATCATAGTTTTCCTCGTCCGATTTCCACGGGAAACGAACGGTAATTCTGTCGTTCGTGTAGTCGGGATAAAGCTCATAGTCGGTCACATTCTGATTTACCAGACGCAGGTCAATAATGGATTTGACCGACTGCATTTGTTCTTCGGTTGCGTCAATGCCGTCTGTGGGAGCAAACACAGCCTCAACGCCGCCTTTGATGTCGATGCCCCATCGTATATCGTTAATACCCTTGATATGGGTAACCGTCAGATCGCCGTTTTCACTATATACACCGAACACAGATGTATAGGTCAGCAGGAGAATGACTGCGAATACGATGAAGAACACCGGTTTGCCAATACGTTTCATACGGTATCCTCCAGATCATTGAATTTTTTTGGCACACCAGAAGCAGACTGTCCTTTGGGTCAGATAACAGAAAAGTCATTCTATCTCACTGATGCAGCCATGTTGTTTGCCGAACGCCAGATGCCGTGTCGACAAAACATATCAAATAACATTATATTATTTTTACCCATAAAAGTCAATCCTTTTATACATATTTTGGTACGCCGGCAGCGTGACGCTGCACCCTATAACGCGTCAGTCGCTGCGCTTACGCTCAGCTCTGGTTATAGCTTAAACAAATTTACACCCGCGGGCGCCGAGCCGGCGCTCCCTGAACGCGTCATTCGCTGCACTACGTTCCGCTCTGGTTACAGCTTAAATAAATTTACACCCGCGAAATATATTTAGCGGCACATGGATTCAGCGCAGCTTATTCTTGCTAGCAGTCATTCTATTTGCTAACTATATTTTACAATTTTGGTACAGTGCCAGAAAGTCTGAGCAGTCCCGGGAGAATATTTCGGGAGGAACATCGGATTGTTCTGTTTTATTATTCCGGGATTGAAAAAAGTATAATTGAAAGCAAAAAAATGGCTGTCAGCGTGTGTTTTTGTGATAAATGATTTCCAGTCCCTTAATCAGAAGATCGTCATCCAGCGTTATAGCATGGTGGCAGTTAGGAATAATCTTGGGGGCAAGCCCACCAGTAGCAACGACAGTTGGTATACCGTCCAGCTCATCGCTGATTCTGTCGATCATTCCGTCAATCATAGCCGCATTGCCCAGAACGATACCAGAGCGCAGACAATCTGCCGTGTTGGTTCCGATAGCATTTTTAGGTGTATTCAGGCTGATTCCCTGCAGCTGGGCAGCGTTATGGGTCAGTGAATCCATAGCCACTCTCACGCCGGGGGCAATCATACCGCCGCGGTAGATGCCATTTTTATCAATGGCGACCATGGTTGTTGCCGTACCCATATCAATAATAATCAACGGTTTCTGGTAATATGCGAGGGCAGCAACAGCACCCACAACCAGATCGGAGCCAAGTGTAGCAGGATTATCAATACGGATATTCAGACCGGTTTTGATGCCCGGTCCGACAATCAGGGGATCATAATCAGTGACCAGACGCACAGCACGTTTCAGAACCTCGTTCAGCTGGGGAACCACACTGGAAATAATAGCGCCCATAAATTGTGAGGTTTGCAGACCGTTGATTTCGATCAGTGTTTTGAGAATGACGGCATATTCGTCCTCGGTTTTATTTCTGTCGGTACAGATTCTGGAGAGAAAGGCAGATTTACCCTTTTCCACACCGCCGAAGACAATATTGGTATTTCCGACATCAAGTGCTAAAATCATAATAAGCCTCCTTTATAATTGTGACAAAAAAGCTGTCAGATGGTATTCTCAGAAGAATGACTATATTATAGCACAGTGAACCGGAAAACGCTATAGGTATACACACAAAAACCGCGCAGATTGATATGTCAGTGGGATATATACCTGTATCCGTGAAATTAAGATTTTGGCTAAGAAAAGTTCACGCAACAGTCCCACAGATTTTGTATCGGCATTCGCCGGTCGTGCTATTATGACAGCCGCTGGTTGGTAGACCAAAGGTGGGAACCACGAGAGGGGCGCCGAGCCGGCGCCCCCGTTGTTCTCAGTCGTATCTATTGACCCTTCATACTGTTCGGCTCCACTGTGTGGGCTTGATGTGTATAGGGGTACCCTCTTAAGGTTCCCCTTTTTTGGAAAACTCCCTTCCTTAACTCCCTGTTGCTATCCGTCCGCCTGAACTAATACAAGTTAAGCCCACATATGGGATATGCAATAGCAGAAGGGTCAAGGAATACGAACGAGAGCATTTACACCGATGGCACGCCGGTGGACGATAGACGGACTGGTTCCCGTACTCAGTCACGTTGCGGTGCCCCTGCGGGGCGTTCTCGCTTCCCTCGTTTCAGAGGGGACTTTACAGTAGCATGGGGAAGTTTGTTTACTAAGTCTGGTTTTGGTTTATAGCGGTTTTGCTTTTAATTGGCGGGCAATTGTATGCATCCCGCAAGTGTGAATTTGTTCAGGTTATACAGAGCGGAACGTAGTATAGCGACTGACGCATTCAGCCAGCGCCGGCTCAGCGCCCACGAAAATCAATTTTTAAAAATATTATGGCTCTGAATAAGGCAAATAGTACAATTAAGATACGGCTTTTTTATTTAAAAAAACTATAGTTTTTTTAGGAAAGGGGGTACGGGTGTCCGGTGGACACCGCTGCGAAGCAGCAGCACCAGGAAAGCGCTGGCAAAATTGATTTCCGTGCTCAGCGCCATAGATAGGTTGAAATTACGGAGCAGAATGTGATACAATGAAAGGGAAATACTGATGTAGGTTGGTGATAAGGATGGGAAAAACTCTGTATATATCTGATCTGGACGGTACGCTGCTGGGCAAAGATGCAAGGCTCAGCCGAAGATCGGCTGATGTAATCGGCGAACTGATACGGAAGGGAATGCTGTTCACCGTTGCGACTGCCAGAAGTCTGAGCAGCGTGGCTATTTTACAGCAATTGCAGCTGCAGATCCCGTGTGTACAGCTTAACGGCGTACTGATGTATGATTTTCCGCAGGGAAAGTATATCGGATGCACACCCATTGACCCCCGGGCAGCAAGAAATGTAGTGGATATTCTGCGCAGATTTGACCGGATGTCCTTTGTCTACAAAGCGGATGATACATATGGAATTCATGTGGAATTTGAAAGACTGACCAATGATGTGGAACGCAACTTTTTTGAGGTAAGAAAGGACAAAGACTATAAGAGCTTCAGCCGTGTGGACTGCATTTCTATACAGGATAACGACAAGGTTATTTACTTTACAATGGTGGACGAATATGAGAAGCTATCAGCAATTTGCGAAGAAATTCGTAAGATAGATGGGGTAAGTCCTACGCTTTACAGTGATAATTATTCTGATTTATATTTTCTTGAGGTTTTCAGTGACCGTGCTACCAAGGCGAGAGGTATGCAGATGATCCGGGAATTGGTGGGCGCTGACAGGATAGTGGCGTTCGGGGACAATCTGAATGATATAGAAATGCTGCAGCAGGCGGATATCGGGATTGCCGTAGGGGACGCTGCGCCGCAGGTAAAAGAAATTGCCGATCTGGTGATCGGCAACAGTGATGAGGATGCAGTGGCTTTATGGCTTGCACAACAGGCGGATTAAAGCTCGGCTGGATCCAATATAACAGGTGAAAGCTCATCAGGGGAGTAGTAGCTGCAATAATACCGTTTTCCTTTCAGGGTATGGATTTCGGGGTGATCGTTCGGCAAAACGGATCTGAAATGTACAAACAGCCCATCGCCGCTGAGTTTTGCATAGCATTCCTTCTGGCTCCATAGTCTGACCAGTTCGTCACAAGGGTCGTCCAGCTGCTGTACAGCAGTATACTCTGCGTCACTGCAGAAAAAACGTGCAGTACGCATGGAAACATGGCGCAGATCGGCGATGTCAACGGAATTCGGCTGGTTGGAAACGATACAGGCAGCAGCATTGCGGCAATGACTGAAATTAAAGTAAATGTCGGGGTGCTGTGCGAGAGAAGGCTTTCCGTGTTGACCGTATGTAAATGTAACAGGTTCCGTCAGATTGTATTCAGTCCTGAGAGCATATTGCAGCATCAGGTAGCAGACAGCACCATTGATCTTGTCAATGAATGCCTTTCGCTCATCCAGCTGTCTGAGGCGCTGAAGGCTCAGGCGGGGAAGGGCGTCCGCAAGAAAATCATTTCCCAGCTGGTCGGTGTTTTCCACGATATATAGCATTGATTGTCCTCCGTTTCATCAGAAATGGTAATAAAATGGACAGGTATGTACCGATCCATTTGTATATTTTATCAGCAGAATACGAATCTGTCAAATACGAATATAATATTTTGTGCATTTTGGACGAATTATGGAGTTATAGGTGTTATAATAACAAAAATTCAGTCGTTTTTACTATGATTTCTTACAGTTTTGTTATTCCTTAAAATGGATCAGATGGAATTGGAGTACATTACACTTCTGTCTTTGAAAGGTATGTACAAGGTAGGGCGCAGAGTCTGCCGAAAGGCGGTTATACTGCGTCCTTTTTGATAACAGGTGAGAATGAAAGCATTCTTTCAGGTTTATTGAATGGAAATATCTGGATGAAAAAACTTTTTATAAAAAAAGTATAAAAAAACAAAAAAATATAGTGACTTTTTACTATTTTTATGTTATAATAATTCATAATTGATATTTTTAATAGTTCTTTCAAGTGTTTTAATACTTTTTTGTGCTAATAATAATACAAATGTTACATTATTGATTGTGACAAAAACAATAGATTGTATATAAGGTGGTTGAATGACGGAACAGATTATGAATATTGATCGTATGGAACAGGCGGTTGCTTTGTTTGGTACGTTTGACGAAAATATCAGAATGATACAAAATGAGTATATGGTTTCAGTGGTTTGCCGGGACTCGGAGCTGAAGGTGTCGGGAGAACCTGAAAATGTGGCGAGGGCCTGCAAGGTGATCGACAGCCTGCTTGCACTGGTGAACAGGGGCGAAGCCCTCAGCGAGCAAAATGTCCGCTACTGTATGTCCCTTGTGAATGAAGGAAACGAACACAAGATTGAGCAGCTGGCAGGGGATTGCATCTGTATTACCTCCAGAGGAAAGCCTGTCAAGCCAAAAACGCTGGGGCAGCGTGCCTACTGTAATGCGATCGCGGAAAACACTATTACGCTGGGAATCGGACCGGCAGGAACCGGTAAGACGTATCTGGCAGTGGCAATGGCGGTAACAGCGTTCCGTGCCAGGGAAATCAACCGGATTATCCTCACAAGACCTGCGGTAGAAGCGGGCGAAAAGCTGGGTTTTTTGCCGGGAGATCTGCAAAGCAAGGTTGACCCCTATTTAAGACCTCTATATGATGCCCTGTTCGATATGCTTGGTGCGGAAACGTATCAGAAGTATGTGGAAAGAGGAAATATCGAGGTGGCACCGCTGGCGTATATGCGCGGCAGGACGCTGGATGACAGCTTTATTATACTGGATGAAGCACAGAATACAACTCCCGAACAGATGAAGATGTTTCTGACCAGACTGGGATTCAATTCCAAGATGGTGATAACGGGTGATATTACCCAGATAGACCTTCCCGGAGGGGTACGGTCGGGACTGAAGGATGCCGTCCGTATTCTCAAGGACATTGACGGAATAGAAACCGTTATGTTTGATGCGTCTGATGTTGTCAGAAACCGCCTGGTACAGGATATCATACGGGCATATGAAAATGCTGTCGGAAAAACGAATGAAAGAAAGAAATCGTTCTGAAATGAAGGAACAGTGCGGCAGGATATCTCTGCCGGAAAAGGAATCTGCATGAACAATTTGGTTCATGCCGCGAAATTATCAGGAAAGGTATGGTTATGAATGGACAAGATTAAAGTGATTATTACAAATAAGCAGAAGGATATCAAGATCCCCACCGGTCTGAGAATGCTGATCCGGCGCTGCTGCAATGCGGTGCTGAAAATGGAAGAGTTCCCCGGCTCGGTAGAGGTCAGTGTAACACTTGTGAACAATAAACAGATCCGTGAGCTGAATTCCATTTACCGCAATAAGGACAGCGTGACGGATGTATTGTCCTTCCCGATGGGCGAAAACGGAAAATATGATACCGATCCGAATACCGGCGCCAAAATTCTGGGTGATATTGTGATTTCTATGGAAACAGCCGTGGAACAGGCAGAACGCTTCGGACACAGTCTCCAGCGGGAGGTGGGGTATCTGACAGCGCATTCTATGCTGCATCTGCTTGGCTATGACCATGAGGATAACGGTCTGCAAAGACTCCGGATGAGAGAAAAGGAAGAAAAGGTCATGACACTCCTCGGTCTGCCCAGCTCCTCCAGCTATGTCATCAAGGATGAAGAACAGTGAAAGCCTTTTTAAAAGGCTTTCAGTATGCCTTTCAGGGGATTATATATTGTATAAAAAACGAGCGAAACATGAGAATTCATACCGTTGCGGCGCTGTATGTTCTGATTTTTGCACGTTTTTTTGCTTTTACAAGAGAAGATTATGTACTGCTGCTGCTGACGATCGGAGGAGTGATGTCGGCGGAGGCAGTCAATACGGCAGTGGAAAGTCTGGCGGACAAGGTCAGCGGAAAACAGGATCCGCTGATTAAAGCAGCTAAAGATGCTGCTGCGGGGGCAGTCCTGATACTGGCGGTATTTTCAGTAGGAATTGCATTATTTTTGTTCGGCAGGGCAGAAGGTTTTGCAGCAATGTATGAGTTTTATAGTACACATCCGCTGCATCTGGCAGGCATGGTATTGCTGTCGGTGCTGTCGCTGATCTACATTATAGGTTTGCCGATCAAAAAACATAAATAAGGAAGTAAGAGAGAAAGAGGAATGATGATGGAAAAGAAAACTGCATTCATTGCAATTGTAGGACGGCCGAACGTGGGAAAATCTTCCCTGCTGAATCATATGCTGGGACAGAAGATTGCGATTGTATCATCGAAGCCCCAGACGACCCGTACCAGAATTATGGGCGTTCTGACAGAGGCAGATACCCAGCTTGTTTTTATTGATACACCGGGGTTGCATAAGCCGAAGAACAGCCTGGATCAGTTTATGCTGCGTTCGGTCAATGAATCGGTGGCAGGTGTGGATGCCTGTATGCTGGTGGTGGAGGCTGACAGCGAAATTACAGAGGGGGAACGTATCTTTGCCGAAAAATTCAAGGCATTGCAGATTCCTGCTTTGCTCGCTATCAATAAAATTGATACGATAAAGGATAAGGCGGCTCTGGCACCGCAGATTGCCGCTTTTGCAGGATTGTATGATTTTACAGCAGTGGTGCCCTGTTCTGCCCGGACTGGAGAGGGCGTGGATGCGCTCAAGCAGGAGCTGCGCGGCTTTGCAGTGGAAGGGGGTTACCTGTTTGACGAGGATATGCTGACTGATCAGCCGGAACGGGTGCTGGCAGCGGAAATGATCCGTGAGAAGCTGCTGCGGCTGCTGGATAAAGAAATACCGCATGGTGCAGCAGTATTTGTCGAACGCATGAAGGAGCGGAATAACGCTGATATCATGGATATTGACGCCACTGTCTATTGCGAGAAAACGTCACATAAAGGCATTATTATCGGAAAAGGCGGGTCTATGCTGAAAAAAATAGGCAGCTATGCCCGGCAGGATATGGAACGGTTCTTCGGCTGTAGGGTGAACCTGCAGATATGGGTCAAGGTAAAGGAGGACTGGCGCAACAGAGAGCATATCCTGCGCAGTCTTGGCTATGACAATAAGGTGTTTGATGAGTGACCTGAGTGTAAAGAGGCAGCCGTTATGGTATTAACAGAAAGGAGCGGTGATGATGGAAAGAGCTTATCCGATCATAATGTTCTTGTTTGCAGGCGGTTTGCTGATATATGCCGGGCTGGTAGGGCTGGGTAATCCAGGAATGATACGGCGGTTCTATGCAGCAAGGCCGAAAAACGTCAGCCGCTATACCAGAAAGTTTGCGGTTGTTCTGGCACTGACAGCAGCGGCGCCGCTGATGAGCGGTGTGGTGGGACTGGTGACAGATATGAACAGCCAGCCGATGCCGGCGGTGGCAGTGTTGATAGTAGGGTTTGTGGTTATGCTGATTGTGGGAATCAGGGTGACGAAGATCCGGGATGAGCTGTGACAGGCTATCAAATAGCGGCAATAAATTTCCGCATATCGGGGTATAATAAACATATATTATACAAAGATATTACGGAAGGAACGATTGCCATGAATGAAATGAGCGCATGGAACAGGTTTTGTGAAACAGGAAAGATCGCAGATTATCTGACATACAGGGAACTCCGGTCAGTGACGGAATGGGAAAGAAAAGGTGACGCAGATCATGAAACTGGAAACACAGGGGGTTGTGTTAATGGAGCAATGCTCTGTCAACAACAACCGCCTACTTACGATATTAACCCGTGATCATGGAATCGTCCGGTGCTTTCTCAAGGAAAGCAGACGTAATGATCCGATGTTTGTTTCATCTACAGGTGTGCTGAGTTATTCCGTTTTTTCACTGTATGAAGGACGGTCGGGTTATCAGCTTGATGAGGCAGTCGGAATAGAGGTTTTTTACGGGATGATGTGCGATATCCGGAAGCTGTCGTTGGCGCAGTACTGCTGTGAGCTTGCCATGCGGGTGATTCCTGAAGGAAATGGCGAGCCGGAGTATCTGAGCCTGTTTCTGAATACGCTGTATCTGCTTGACCGGTCGCAAGTGTCGGAGCTGGTAATCAAATCGGTATTTGAACTGAGGCTGTTGTCGCTGGCAGGCTTCATGCCGGATGTAGTCGGATGCAGGGGCTGCGGTATCTATGAAGACGACCGTTTCTATTTCGATACAGTGAATGCCTGTTTGTGGTGTGATCGCTGTTGCCCCGAAGACAGAAAGCGGATCCCCATAAACCGGGCTGTCCTGAACGGGCTGAGAACGGCTGTACTGGCTGAACCGAAAAAAATATTTTCTTTTCAGGTTACGGTAAAGGATATTCCGGTACTGGCTGATCTTTCGGAGGAATATGCTCTGATGGTAGCAGAAACCACCTTCGGGACATTGGATTATTATAAAAAACTCAGAGATTGGGAAAATAGAAAACAATAAATTAAAGGACGAGATTATGGATAAACATTTAATTGCAATAGAATATGATAAAATACTGGAACGGCTTGCCCAGCAGACCTCCTTTGCCGATGCAAGGGAGCTTGCGCTTTCGCTGGAGCCTTCCACTGGTTTGTTTGAGGTCAGGATGCTGCTGGAGGAAACCCATGATGCTCACGGTCTGTTGGCAAGGTTCGGCTCTCCTGCCTTTGGCAATCTGCATAATATGGGGGGCGCCCTCAGCCGTGCAGCGGCTGGAGCGGTACTGACAACATTGGAGCTGCTGCGGATTGCGTCTTTGCTGCATACCATCCGCACCGTGACAGAGTGGCGCAGCCGCAGCGCCGGTGTACAGACGGTGCTGGATATGCGGTTTAATGCATTGGTACCGAATAAATATCTGGAAACAAAAATAACCTCCTGTATTCTTTCAGAGGAGGAAATTGCCGATGGGGCTTCTCCCGCTTTGCTGGCGATCCGCAAGAAAATAGCGGCTTCTGCGGCAAAGGTCAGGGAGCGGCTGGATAAGATCATCCATTCCTCCACTATGCAGAAATATTTACAGGATAGTATTATTACCATGCGCGGGGGACGTTTTGTTATTCCTGTCAAGGCGGAATTCCGTTCCAGCGTTCCCGGTCTGGTACATGATACCTCAGCCAGCGGATCGACTGTATTTGTGGAGCCGATGGGCGTTGTAGAGGCTAATAATGATATTCGTGTACTGCGCTCGAAGGAACAGGCGGAGATTGAACGGATACTGGCAGAGCTTTCGGCTGAAGTGGGAGCTTATGGGGATTCTATCAAAGAAAGTTATCGCCTTTTGACAGAGTTGAATGTCATTTTTGCTAAGGCACAGCTTGCTTATCAGATGAAGGCGAGCCTGCCGATCATGAACGATGAAGGACGAATCGACCTGAAAAAAGCAAGGCATCCCCTGATTGACCCCGATAAGGTGGTGGCAACGGATGTGGAGCTGGGGAAAAGGTTTGATACCCTGGTGGTGACGGGACCAAATACGGGCGGCAAAACCGTTACGCTGAAAACATTGGGTTTGCTGTCTGCTATGGCGATGAGCGGTCTGATGGTGCCGGCAGCCGATCAATCAGAGCTGTCTGTATTTGATCAGATACTGGTGGATATCGGAGATGAGCAGAGTATTGAACAATCGCTTTCGACATTTTCTGCCCATATGACCAATATCATTCGTATTACCCGTCTGGCAAATGAAAAAAGCCTGATTCTGATTGATGAGCTTGGTGCAGGAACAGACCCGGTAGAGGGTGCGGCGCTTGCCATTGCTATTCTGGAACAGCTGCGGTCAAAGGGAGCAAAAATCGCATCGACCACCCATTATGCTGAATTAAAGAGCTTTGCACTGGATACCAGCGGCGTGGAAAATGCCTGCTGCGAGTTTGATGTGGCGACACTCCGTCCCACCTATCGTTTGCTGATCGGAATGCCGGGGCGGTCGAATGCCTTTGCTATATCAGAACGTCTGGGCATGGATCCCTATACCGTGCGGCGGGCACAGGAACTGGTATCGGCGGAAAATACACGGTTTGAAAGCGTTGTACAGCGGCTGGAGGAAAACCGCAGCGAGCTGGAAGAAAAAATAAAAGAAGCAGAGGCATATAAACAGCAGGCTGCCGAAGAATTGGAAAAAGCCAGACAGACAGCTGAAAGGGCAGAAAAGGATAAACAGAATGAATTGCAGCTGGCAAAGGCACAGGCAGAGAATATGATCGCAAAGGCAAGAACGCAGGTTTATAGTGTATTGGATGAAATTGAACAGCTGCGCAAGAAACAGGAGATCACTGCCGAGGAGAAGAATAAGCTGCGTACAGATATCCGCAATCTGGAAAATACCGCTGATCCGGTTGAAAAGCGTTCCAATGAGGATTATGTATTGCCGAGAGCATTGGTCAAGGGCGACAGGGTGTTGATTTTTGATATTGATAAGGAGGCCACCGTGCTGGAGGTCGGAAAGGATAGTGTTCTGGTGCAGGCGGGCATTATGAAAACAAGAGTAAAAACCGACAATCTGCGCCTGCTCAAGCAGGAAAAGGTCAAGGTGCCCCGGCGCAGTGCGACCCGTACTATCCGCAGGGATACACGACAAAGTGCTATGACAGAGGTGGATGTCAGGGGGCAGACGGTATTGGACGCTCTGCTGGATGTAGACAGAGCAATTGACGGCGCTTTGCTGCAGGGACTGCATCAGCTGACAATCATTCACGGCAAGGGAACCGGCGTTCTGCGGACAGAAATCCAGAAGCATCTCAGGCAGCATAAAAGCATCCGTACATTCCGTCTGGGAACCTTTGGCGAGGGTGATTCCGGTGTGACCATTGCAGAACTGAAATAACGGGAGGGATCACGTTGGTTAAAAGGAAATTCAGTGTCGGAAAGTGTATCGGTCTGTTGGTCGGGCTGCTGCTTGTGGCGGCACTGATACTGGCGGGGATTGCGTACCGTCTGGCAACGCAGGATCGTATACAGGAGCAGTATACGCTGAAAAACGCAGATGAAGGAATTACTCTGACGGCTGTCAAAGGCAGTTTCTTCGGAAGAAATTTTGAAATCAGCGAGGATCAGGTCAATACCTTTATCAATAAGCGTTTCTGCAATAAGCAGAGAGGGGATAACAGCGGGGTGGATCATGTGATGATTTATTTCCATGAGGATCAGCCCTGCGAGGTATATGGACACGCTTTCCATAAAGGATTTGCCTTTGCCTTTCGGTGCAAGGCAACGTTTGATGTGAATCCGGCGGACTATGGGGTCAGTGTGCGGCTGTATGACGCATATATGGGAGAGCTGGCGATTCCCGAGCAGATGCTTGACCTGATGCTGCAGCGTATTCTCGAAGGCAGCGAACACGTACATTATTCTGGCAGTCGTTCGGCAAATGTGCTGTTTACGGCTGAGTATACCATAGAGATCCCGCATACAGACGGGCTTACTATCGGCGTCAAGGAAGCCTATTCCAAAGACGGCGCATTGGTCTGCCGTACCAACAGTCTGACAGGAGAGGCCTTGCGTACCGCTAAGGAGTATCTCCAGTCAAAGGAGGGTTGGGATTCGGTTACGGATGCGGTTGACGATGTAAAGGACAGAATCAAGGACAAAATTCATAACTGGCTCAGTGATGAAGATGAATAAGAACAGGCGCCGGTTTCCTACAAATCTTACAAAAATAGAGAATTGTGAAAAATAGGAATTGCAAGTGAAATGTAAATGTGCTATAATACATTTGTTACAATAATGTTACGAATCAGAAAATAACGTAATCAGAAATAGATACAGGAGGTCAGAAACATGATTCAGAATCATCATTCGGTCACACTGAGAAAGGTGTTGGCAGGCTCGTTGGCACTGCTGATGCTGTCTTCAGCCGTGGCAGTTGTTCCTATGACAGATTCAACGGCATTGTCTTCTGCGGTTTATGCGGCAGGGGAAACGATTGAATCCGGCAATTTTGTGTTTACGCAGCAGACGGACGACACATTGAAGCTTACACAGTATAAGGTTCCTACTATAGCAGGTACGACCGTCAGCGTGCCTTCCACGGTTGACGGCTATACAGTAACAGCGGTTGGTGCAGGTGTTTTTACGGCAGATATGTCGTTGGACAGGCTTTATCTGCCGGATTCAGTGACAACCATTGAATCTGGTGCCGTTCAGTGCAATCCCGAGGTATTTGTCAGCAGTCAAAGCATTTCCCTGAATGTTGTGACTGCTATGCACGGCTCCGGCGGCAGTACAGAGTTGGTTGAGGCAATAGGTACATCAAAAGCGATTCCTGTCTTTGTCAGAAGGGCAGGTGAAAGTGATATGGATTATCTGGAGTATATTAATGGCGAGTTTGCTGATTTTACAGATTGGCTGCTGTTCGTAGAGGATGGCATTGATATGTATGATTATAGTGATGCTAGCCGCCCCTATGTTATTTATAAGCGGGATGCATCGGCTAAAACCATAACGGTTACATCTGTATCCGATGGATTCAATATCAGCGGTCTGTTTGGTATGAGCACGGTTTCCTATCAGGGCGAAACCTATTCGCTTCGGTTTGAGCTGGATAATACACTCCTGTGTGAGAAGATCGGTAATACGGATAACTATAAAGTAACAGGCTATCTTGGCAGTGAACAGACACTGGATATTGCTGAGGAACTGCCCGATAAGAATATTACACAGATTGCTGATTCAGCCTTTTTCGGCAACAGCAATCTGAGAAGTGTCACAATGCCGGATACAGTAACTTCAATTGGCAAGGATGCATTTTCAGGCTGCAGCAATCTGTCACAGGTGAATATGCCTGCCGCACTGGAATCTATCGGCGAGTCAGCCTTTGCGGGTACGGCTGTCACAGAGGTGACAGTACCTGAAACCGTCAAGGAAATTGGTGCCGCTGCATTCGCTGGTTGTCAGCAGCTGACAAAAGCAGCGGTAACAGGATATCCTGCCGAGGAAAGCGAAATACCCGGGGCAATTGTGGATTATTTTGCTTTGCCTGAGAGTATGTTTGAAGGCTGTTCTGCTCTGACAGAAGTAGAACTGGGAGATTATGTTTACGGTATCGGCGAAAATGTATTCAGCGGAACTGCATTGAAAACCCTGCAGCTTCCTGAATTCTGTACAGATCTGAACAATGTTTTTGGTACGGATTTGCCGGATGGATTTGTCAATCTGACCATCAAGAAGGGTTATGTGCTGCCCAGTACAATGAGTGAAGCATTTGGTGCTGTTCCTGGGATTGTGGTAATTCTGAATAATCCGGATGATGTTGACTGGGATAACAATCCGATGCCGCTGGCAAGCGAGCCGCTTGCAGGGTTTGAGGGTGTTTACTATATTGATAGTGCTATTGACATTGTGAATGCAGCAGAGGGTGATTCCTTTGCGGATACCAGTAAGAGTTACTGTACCTATATTCTTGAAAACAATAAGGTAAAGGTAAAGGATGCCGTACAGTCTGAGTATCATATGCGCTCTGCTGATGCCAATGCCGATACGCTGTATCTGGACAATCAGGCATATGCAGTGGAGCATAAGGTACTGGCAGTGGAAGAAAAGAAGGCTACCTGTACAGACGGCGGTTATCAGGCACATTCCGAGAATGAACTGGGTGTGTGTGTAGACGGCAGCGGTGCTGTATTGTCAGCGGATGCAATTGCTGCATTGCAGACCGAAAAGGATGAGGTAAACGGTCATGAATATGTAAACGGCACCTGTATTCACTGCGGCAGGGTGGAAAGTGAAATCGGTGCCAGAGTGGTGGGTCATTCGCTCAGTCTGGACGGCTCTATCGGTGTCAATTTCTATATGAAGCTGAAAGCCGCTTATGTGAAGGATGAAAATGCGGTTATCCGCTTTACATTGCCCGACGGCAAAACATCCGACGTAAAGCTGAATACGGCAGAGGTACCAGATGGTACGAATGATGACGATTATGTACTGTGCAGCTATCAGTGCCGTGTAGCACCGAAGGAGATCAATGATACCATTACTGCACAGGTGATAATAAATGAAGATAATAAGAGTGCGGAATATACATACTCTGTAAAGGAATATGCAGACTATGTGATTGAACATTCAGATGAATTCTTTGATGGTGATGAAAGCCGTCAGGCACAGTTCTCTCAGCTGGCACAGTATATGCTGAATTATGGTTCCTATGCACAGACGTATTTTAAGTATACGGATAATGCGATTGATCCGGTTGCATTGTGTCAGACAGAAATGAATAAAATGACAGCAGAGAACCTGGATACCTATTTTGATGGATATAAGCCGGAAAACTATATTCATTATTATTCTTCCGCTGGTACAGAAGCAGAAACACCGGATGCACAGACATCCTTTGTGGGTGCAAACCTGATTCTGGAATCCAACACCTCGATGCGTCTGTATTTCAAACTGACCGATCCTGACAAGGTAAAATTCTCGTATGGCGATACGGATGAAGAACTGACAGCAACAGCCTATTCGGGTGACTACTACTATGTAGAGATTTCTGATATCGCTGCACAGAAGCTGGGCGATAAGGTAACCGTCAGAGCAATCAATACCGAGGATAACAGCTATATGACAGTAGAGTATTGTCCGATGACCTATATGTACCTGGTGCTGAGCCGTAACAGAGCAGAAGATCTGCAGAATCTGGTAAAAGCATATTATTTCTTTGGTATCAATGCGAAGAATTTTTTGGGGGAGAAGTAAATGAAAGCTACATATGAAAGTCCTGTTATGGATATTTATGCTTTTGACGCAGCCGATGTGATTTCCACAAGCGGCGATGATGAAAGAGCCAAGGCAAACGGATTGCCGTTTGAAGGTGTAGACGAAAACGGAACGATTGGATAATCTGTCCCGATAAGCCATTCAATAAAGCCCGTGTCCTGCGAGATGCGGGCTTTTTGAGTGCGAAGTCAGGAAGTCGGGAGGCTGCCGGTGTAAACCGTTTTCGGAATTGTATAAAATTGCTAATTGGAATCAGTAAAATATGGGAATTTATCTATTGTTGATGATGGTTAAAAATGATATAATAGATTTGTTCAAGATTATTATGAGGAGGTTTTCTTATGGGAATGTTCCGACCAAAAACATTGAGAAAGATACTGGCAGGGTCGCTGGCAGTGCTGATGCTGACATCCGGCTTTGCTGCTTTATCGTATACGGATGCAAGTTGGGATACGGTTATGACGGCACACGCTGCCGGGGAAGAATTCAGTGTAACGAATGAATGCGGTACCTTCCACTTTATAGAGCAGTATGTCAGCAATACAAGCAGTTCGTCAGCGGATAATTCTGTTATCCTGCTGAGCTTTACGCCGCTGGAAACACCTGCAGAAACGATTACGATACCATCAGAGGTATACTATGCAAGTACCGGCAAGAATTATGCTGTCAGGGAAATCGGACGCTGGGATCATCTGGCAGTATTTTCCCGGTCTGGCGCTAAGAAGATTATTATGCCTGATACGGTAACCCGTCTGGAATATGAATCCCTCTGTAATTGTGAGGATCTGGAGGAGCTGGTCCTTTCTGATAACCTCACATATCTGACACAAGGATGTATCAGAGGTTGTCCGAAGCTTACAACTGTTCATATGCCTGCTTCTCTGCAATACATTGAAAAGTTGGCATTTATTGACTGTACCTCTCTGGAAACGGTCGAATTGCCGGAGGGACTGGAGAGTGTTGGCGAAAAGGCGTTTTATAATACAAAGCTCGCTGCGGATACCGTACTGCCTGACGGTTTGTCACTGATTGGTAAGGATGCTTTTGCAGGTACGCCCTTTTGGGAAGCAGCTATTCCTGAAAACCAGACGGGTCCCGCTTATGTAGGCAAGGTTTTCTGCGGCTACTATGGAGAACCTGCAGAGGATAATGTGGAGCTGACGCTGCGGGATGATACGATCGGTATTGCAGCTGATATTCCGGGCAGCAAAAAAATTACAAAGATCAATATTCCTGACACCGTGGAGAATATCGGTGACTATGCCTTCCAGAATTTCGGCATTACAGAGCTGGTATTGCCTGCTTCGCTGAAACAGATGATAAATGATGGTCATATGCTGGATTGTGATACGCTCAAGGAAGTCGATATGCATAAGATTACCGGTATGGTTGGCTCAATCAAGGATAACAGCACGATCGAAAAGGTGATTCTTCCTGATAGTCTGGAAATAATTTATTCTGATCATTTCCAGAATTGTTCAGCGCTGCAGGTGATTGTATTGGGCGATCATGTCCAGACAATTCATAATGGGGCATTCAAAAATTGTCCGAAAATCTGGTCAATCAATCTGCCCGACAGCCTGACATCCATTGGCAGCAACCTGATGGAATGTACCTCTCCGATCAGCAGATGGTATATGAGTTATAACGGCGGCAGTGTTGTGTTGTCGTCCAAGCTGAATAATACGGGCTTTACTGTTGCTCAGAGTGCATTCGGATATGAAAACGGTGTTCCTGTATTCATTGAAAAGTCGGATGATGATGCATATAATACCATTACATCCAGCCCGATGGAGAATTTGCACAGTCCGCAGTTCCTGGTAGAAGATGGACTGATGCTGGATGATGCAGCTACACTCAAAAAATATGCAAGGTACAGGCTGGATGAAACGAACAAGACAATTTATATTCATGACGTTTCGGAAGACTTTGAATATGCTAGCTTCCCTAACGGAGGCGAAATCTATTACAGAGGCGAAAAAAATACCATCCAGCTGGAAGAAAAGCTGTGGTATGATTATGAGGATATCGGCGAGGGTCATGCAAAACTGACCAGTTACCATGATAAAGCAACAAAGGATGTCACAGTGCCATCCACCATTGCAGGACTGACTGTAACTGAGCTGGGTTCAGAGCTGTTTTATCGGCGGAGTGCAATTGAG
>CACZSU010000040.1 GCA_902783855.1 uncultured Ruminococcus sp. | reverse complement strand
AGCAGAAGGGTCAAGGAATCCGAACGAGAGCAGTGACACCGGCGGCACGCCGGCGCAGCGACTGACGCGTATAGGGTGCAGCGTCACGCTGCCGCCGGCGAAGAAGAGCTGGTTGACAAGGAGGGGGAAATGCTGGTAGAATATGAGAGTGAGATTGAGTGCCGGGGAAGGAAAAAGTATGACAGATAAACGCATTATTCAAAAGGTTTTGCCGCAGGTCAGACAAATTGAAATGATGGCTGTGTGTCAGGATGGTGTCACGAATCAGGTGATGGCAAAAGAGCCGAATATCCGAACGCTGCGCCTTACGATGGAGGATGGCAGTCAGAAATCGGTGGTTCTCAAGAAGAAGTCAGCAAGCATTATACTGAAGGGCAGCAGAATGCTCAGCGGCGGCAGTCTGCCGATGCTGGCGGATATCCTGCTGCATCATAAGGTATTCGGCTATTGTGACAGCTATCTCAGGGAAAGCTGTTTTTATGACCATTTCGACAGCCGGTTTTCACGGCATATGCTGCACTGTTATGGCAGTGTTGTCAGAGCATGGAAACAGGAAAGCTGGCTTTGTCTGGAGAAATTCAGCGGTGCTGCACTGGACGGGATGCAGGATTTCAGACAGCTGCTGGGGCTGATGGCTGATATCCATGCGTACTATTTCTGTAATTCTTCAAAATTAAAAAAGCTGAGGGTCAACCGCTATTCTGTGAAGGATTACCGCAGCAATAAAAAGACCCTGCGCAGACTGTTTGACCGGCTTGACCCCGGGGGACTGGGGGCATATACAGACACCATTGCCTGCTTTATTGACAGGATGGACGAAGCCTTTGCCGGACACCAGAAAATTATGACCCTGACACATAATGACCTGTCTGAACGGAATATTGTTAAATGTGATGAGATACGGATCTATGACTGGGAGCTTGCCTGCGTGCAGAATCCCGAGCATGATCTGGCGGAGTTTCTGGTATCCGCAGCCGACAGGCTGAAGGATCATGAGCTGCTGGAGCTGATCGGCTATTTCCGGAACAGACTGTACGGCAGCATAGGGGTTGAAGTAGAGGATGAAGAGTTCCGAGATATTCTGCGGTACAATCTGATGGAATATGCAGCCAACAAGCTGACGCTTCTGCGCACGGCAGAACGATATATGCATATCGGCTTTACGGACGGCTACTGTCGGAACCTGCAGCGCCTTCTGCACCTGACAGAAACAGCTGCATTCAATACGAAAGGATGATGATGTATGAACAGAGAGCTGGCAATTCTGCAATATGCAGATTATGCGGAAAAAATAGAATACGGCTGCAGTTCGCTGTATCTGATGATTAACCGGCAGATAGAGGATTATCCGGGTTTGTTCGGCTTTTGCCAGTTAAGTGATGATTTTGAAGAATGGAAGGAACTGTTTGCCAGAACTGAACAGCGGGCAAAAGAGATGGGGCTGAAAACGTTAACGGGACCGGTCAACTATACAACCTGGATGAGTTACCGCTGGGCAATTTCCGGCTTTGAGCGCAGACTGTTTCCGGATTGCGAAAACCCGCCGTACTATATTGACTATATCCGCCGTCTTGGTTATGGGGAGTTATATACATACCGCAGCGCCGATATTCTGATGGAAAATCCGCTATATGCTGCAGGAAAAGAAATTTACGAGCAAAAACTGCGGGAGGGTGTGGTGTTCCGCCGCTGTCATGGGGAGGAGGTCTATCAGTTCACCAGAGAGGTATATGATATCTCTGTCAATGCCTTTGCGGGGAGCTATCTGTATTCGCCCATATCCTATGAGGCGTTTGAACAGATTTATACCATATGGACTCGTCAAGTGGAGCTGGATATGTTTATTGCGTATATTGACGGAAAAGCAGTGGGCTATGTGATGGGCTATCCGTACAAGGATATGTATATCTCCAAAACCAGCGCTGTTATAAAGGAATTGCAGAAGCATAAGCTGTACCTTGCTCTGCTGTATGCAGGCTGTGCCTATGTCCGTGGGCTGGGGTATGAGAAAATGCTGTATCATTTTCAGTGCGAGCAGCGGAAAACCTTCCGGCGGTTTGACAGTCAGATTGAAAGTAATGAAAAACGTTATGCTGTGTTCAGTAAGGAGCTGTGAACTATGATTTGTAAAAGATGTCTGAATGACGATTCTGTCCGGCACATCCGGTTCAATAAAGACGGCATATGCTGCTTTTGTGAAAAGTATGAGGAAATCCGCAGCAGGCTGGAGGATTATGAAGCATTGCAGCCATTGTTTGAACAGCGGATAGAAGCTGTCCGGGGAAAGTATGACTACGATGCTGCGGTAGGCATTTCAGGCGGTAAAGACAGCGTGTATGTTCTGTACCGGCTGATACACGATTACCGTCTGCACGTTAAGGCATTTACCATGAATAATGGTTTCCTGAGCAGGCAGGCTAAGGAAAATATCGACCGTATCGTCAGTCAGTTGGGGGTAGAGCATGAGTATATTACCTTTGACCCCAGAAAACTGCAGAAGCTGTACCACTATTCCATGAAAAAATGGCTGGTACCGTGTATCGCCTGCTCCTATATCGGCTATGCTTCGATGATCCGTTATGCTGCAAAGATCAATGCAGGTATGGTAATTCACGGCAGAAGTCCCGAACAGATGTTCCGGTACTATGATACCGATGTGTATTCTAGTCTGGTCAAGCCCGGATTGCTGCCGCCGGGTCAGACAGATTTTCAGCGGCTGTATACAGAGCTTCTGGGCAGTATTGAAAAAAAATTAGACCCTGATATCAAACGTGATGTCAGGGATGCGCTTATGACGGATATTTCAGAATCACAGCTGCGGGAATTCACAGCGTTTTTCCTCTACCATCCGTACAATGAGGCGTCTATTGTAGAATTTCTTAAAAAAGAGATTGGCTGGCAGCCGCCTGAGGATTATGATCATTACGATTGTACCATTCACCATGCAGCGGCTTATATTTACCAGAAGGCAGAGGGGCGCCCGCATAAGCTGCCCGAAATCAGCACCCTGATCCGCAGCGGCGTAATAACCAGAGAAGAAGGTCAGGCACTGCTGCAGGCACTGGTCATGGATGAGCCGCCGGAGGACGAACTCAAAAAACTGTGTGCCTTTGCGGATGTACACCAAAAGCCGCTTTTCCTCAAGGCAGCTGCTTATCGGAAGATCCTGTTGAAAAAATGATGATGCGGCAGTTACCCGCCGGGGACATCAGACTGCCGCAGACGATACAGATAATATGTGCAGGGGTTCGACCAGTAAGTATAGTGGCATTCATCAATGCATTCGTACCGCTCCCATTCGGGTTTTTCATCCTTTGTTACAATAAAATCCACACGACCCTGTGATACATATGCGTCCTGTTCTGCATACATTTCCGACAGCGGAATATTCAACCGGCAGAAAAAACGGCATTGGGGTACAATCCCGCTGACGGTGTAAAAACCGCCGTCCAGGAATCCATAATTCAGCAGGGTCGGGTTTTCCATCTGTGAAATAATGCGTTCAAAGCGGAATTGCGGGAGGCTTTCACGCGGTGTAAAGATCAGATAGGTGTTGCGGCACAAAGCACAAAGCAGAGCCAGACTGATCACACTGCTAAGCCCCGGCACCGCTTTTTTTATACGCAGCTTGCTGCATTTTTCTGAGCCGACTGTGTAAACTGCCGCTACGCCCACAGGCGCAAATACACTCATGATGAGCGAATAATAGGCGAAAGCTCTGCCGCCTGCAAATACAAAGAAAAAGGTTGATGACGCCGTCAGAAGGAAGGCAAACTTCATGGTACGTTTTTTTTGCCGGAGCATGAAGCAGACAGCTGCTGTCAGACACAAAAAGCCGACTGTATTATACGCAGCAAAGGAACCCATGCCTATGAGCAGATTCCATAGCTGGCTGAGTACAGGAATTCCCACAGCATCCGTTTTGTACAGGAAGATATTGTCATAGAAATAGACCTGCCACAGATCGGCAAAGGCATCGGTGCGTAAAAAATACCAGATGACCGGCAAAGAGGCAGCCGCCGCACCTGTCAGCGCCGTTATGAAAAGGATGAGCATACGTCGCAGCTCTCTGCGGCGAAAATATATCGCAGCAAGCACCAGAAACATACCAATATAAAAGCCAAGTATCGTATACTTGACCCATAAAACAATGCCGGCACCCAAACCGAAGAAAAATCCCTCACCCGCCTGTATAGACCGATGGTGTTTTGCACAGCTAAGCAGTACATACAGTGAATAGCTCAATAGGGGCAGACATAGTTCCTCGGCACTGTCGCCGCCGCAGAAGGCAAGCGAGGTGTAAACCAGTGCTGCCATCGGCAGCAGCGCATACCAGGCTTTATCACCGCAGAAAAGAGAAAACGTCCGCCGGGAAAAAATCAGAAACAGAAAAGCGGCGGCTGCTTCGATCAGATATACACCAAAAAAAGATCGGTCAGAGATAAAAACTGCTGCCGTATGCATAAAATACAGAAGCGGTCCCTTCTGCTCATAGATATCCCGATACAGTACCCTGCCGCTTGCCAGTGACTTTCCGACAGTAAAAAAACAATTCGGATCGTCCCAATCATTAAGCGGATACAGCGGCGAGGATTTGGAACATACGGTTATTATAACAACAGCCGCTGCCAGCATTACTATTGTCCTGATAGCCGCCTCCATGCTGAATCCATGTTTTCCAGCCTGCAACCTGTCCATATATTCCCTCCTCATTATTTCTTTCCTATATTGTATTACAGAAAAAATCTCTTGTCAACCAACGGCGCCGAGCCGGCGCTCCCTGAACGCGTCAGTCGCTGCACCGGCGTGCCGCCGGTGTCACTGCTCTCAGTCGAATACCTTGACCCTTCT
>CACZSU010000039.1 GCA_902783855.1 uncultured Ruminococcus sp. | reverse complement strand
GAAGCACCGACCGAGCCGGCAGGCGAGAAGGGGGATAACCCTTTGTTTCCAAACAAAGGGTTTCCCCCAGGGGAGTGCTGGCAAAAAATTGATTTCCGTGCGGCTCGGCGCTAGTATGTTGACTTCTGCGAGATAGTGTGATACGATAAGAGCAGATATATGTTTTCTATAAAAACAGGAGGTCATTATGAAAAGAAGTAGAAAATTAGTAATGCTTGCCGGAATGATTGCCATAGCCATGGTGGGTGTGACAGGATGCTCCGGACAGTCCCCTTCAACAGACAATCCCACAATAATAGTATCCCAGCCGTCAAATGTTGAAAGCAGTGTATCTGCCCTGTCATCAGAGGCAGCAGAATCGTCAGCCGCAGATGCAGATAGTGCTGCTGAATCATCCGCCGTGGAGGAATCCTCAGATGTGGAATCATCTTCCGGAGACAGCAGTGGAAAAAAGTCGCTTTCAGATTATCTGACGCCGGAAGAAAAGCAACGGTTTGCAAGACAGTATTCTTCGGATACGATGACGACTGAAATTGATAGTGAGGGCGAAAACGTAATATTGGTTACAGGCAAACTCGGAAGCGATATAAACGTTACGGATGAGGTAGTTGAAGCTACTCAGAACAGCCTGGATTCGATTGATGGAACCGATATGATATCAGCGGTAGAATCGGGAACGGGAAGAGATGATATTGTCATTCGGTTCAATATACTTGATTCAACCGGAACGGTTATTGCCAAGAGAGAATTCTCCCGTGGATTTGCTGCCCCCCTGACGAAAGAAAGCAGTGAAAGCGGCGTATCTTCCGCTTCGGAAAGCAAGGCTTATGGCAGCATGAGTGATTTTTTTGCGGATCCGGAAGCCCGGAAGGTTTTTGAGGATGCGGTTGCACAATCCAGCAACGAAGATATGAAACTGGAGCTTGGATTGGAAGATGGCTACAAGCTGGTATTCAAGTTTACTATTACACAGGAATTGAGCAACGCTGACGAACTGGAAATACTGAAAGCATTTAATAATGCGAATATAGACGACACATATAATGGACTGGCAACCCTATGTAAACAGAATGTGGGTGACGGAAAAGCCAGTACCGTTATCCGGATTCAGGATATCAACGGAAAGATACTCTTAGAAAAGGAATATACCGGTTCGTAACGAATCAACAAATCCGAAGCACATGGTTACTAGAAGTGGAATAAGCTGTCCCGGGGCTGATATGGTCCCGGGATGTTTTGCCTTCGCCGTGTCAGGATGAAAAGATGCAAATATTCTTGACGGAAATAAAGGATAGCTATCGAGAGAAAATGCAGATAAGGTTGTGAGGTATGAACAAATTGTTGCTGAAAGGGCAAAATTTTGTTGACAGATTTGTATTACAATGTTACAATGAAATAAGGGTTATTGGACTATTCACGGTTTGTTGTCCGGATGTCCGGCGGAATGGTATAACGGCGACTGCCCGGCGGATGCCATAGATGTCGGATGGATGATGCTGTGAAGAAAACTCAAATTAATGTAAAGGAGATAGTACAACAATGGGAAATTCAAAGCGAAGACTTCGTTTTGCTGCGAAAAAAGTGTTAGCTGTTGCCTGTGCGGCAGCAATGCTGATGTCCTGTGCTGTAACCGGAACCGTCAGTGTATCTGCGGCAACGGGTACAAACGCCTCAGACAGCGGTACTACCAATGCAGCAACGCAGATGAAGATCTACGATGAAAAGGGCAATGACATCAGTGATAATCCGATTATTTATGTAGATAACTCTACAGCGTCAGGCGGTATTATCACACGGAAGCTGAAAGCTGTCATCAGCAACGACAGCGGAGTGGCAGTAGACGACAGCATCAGGCTGTTTGTTCCGTCAGGAACCGGCGATCATTTTGTAGTGGGTTCCCGTTCCGGAACGGATACGATGAATATCCGGATCAATGGCTACTACAAGTACACAGATGACAATGGTAACGAAAAGGAAGAATCCACAAAGCCGGGTACCTATCATCTGGAGCTTTCCACTGCGACCGGTGAGGTATACCGGACGGTTACGGTTGTCGTATACCAGCCGGCGGTAAACATGAAGGTATACTACAAGAACAAGAGCTTTGAGCTGATTGAAAAGGATGAAAACAGAGGCGGTTCTATTGCCATAGCCAATCATCAGTATAAGTTCTACGCCGATACATTCCAGAATGGCAATACCGATACGGTAGAGTGGAAGGTATATGACGGTACGTATGTAGGAACGGGCACACCTAAGTCAACGAGCAAGGCAGAAATCACAGCTGACGGTGTATTTACCCCGAAGAGCAACGGTACGGTAACGGTTGTAGCCAAATTCAAGGCAACAGAAACATCCGACCGTAAGTATGCAATAGACAAGAATAAGGATAACGAGGAATGGGTGGCAGTTCCGAAATATGCGGTCATGACGATCGTAAAGGAGAACCCGGCTAAGTCACTCTCCCTGCAGAATGTTCCTGATGCGCTGGAAGTAGGAGAGACTGCCCAGCTGAAGCTGGATGCGGTACCGACCTATAGCGGCAAGGGCTATGAAACAGGCGCAACGGACGAATTTGAATGGGTATCCAGCAATGATAAGGTAGTCAAGGTTGATTCCAAGGGACTGGTGACCGCAGTCGGCAAGGGCGATGCCAAGATCACAGTCTATGCTGAAAACCAGACCGTGTACACTGAATGTAATATCCGTGTATTGGCAAAAGCACAGTCGATCCGTATCACACCGTCGCCGACCTCCACACGCGTAGGGATCAGCACAACGCTGACAGCAACGATGAGCCCGAGTGATGCGGATGAAGAAATCGTATGGACCTCCTCCAATCCGAAGGTTGCTACCGTGGAGAGCAATGCCAGCGGTAAGTTTACCAATAGCCAGACAGCAACTGTAACCGGTGTCAAGGCAGGCAAGGTAACGATTACAGCAACGGCAAAGAATTCCGGCGTACAGAGCAAATGTACCGTTACAGTCAATGAGAAGATCGAATCGAAGAATATTGTTCTGACACTGGGCGACGATCCTACCCCGCTTGCAGATAACAGCACGATCAATGTGTTCACCATGCAGGATATCACGATCAATGCTCTGCTGGTATCTGATGACGGCAAAACACCGGATGATACGATTACCTGGAAGGTAGAGAACAATGATCAGAATCTGGTAGAGGTTCTTTCACAGACGAATAAGAGCATCAAGCTGCACGGTGTGACAGAGGGTGATCCTGTCAAGGTAACCGCTATATCCTCCGCTAACAAGAATCTCAAGAGAACGTTCTACGTTCAGGTGCTCAGAGGCGTTAATCTGATCAATATTCTGGATGCCAAAACAAGCAAGCAGCTGTCATCCATTTCACTGAATGCAAGAGATTCCTATGCATTGCAGGCTGATCTGAGAATCCAGGGCAACCAGCCTTATGCACATTCTGATAGCGTAAAATCATGGAAATCCTCTAATGAAGCAGTAGCAACAGTTGACCAGAGCGGTAACGTAACAGCTAAGAAGATTGGTACAGCAGTCATTACTGTCACCGCAGAATCCGGTATGTCCAAGTCCATTACACTGACGGTTATTGAGGCTTCACAGATTATTATCAAAGCGACCAAGATTATTACTTCTGACGATGGTTCCCTGCCGTTTGTATCCCTGGAGCTTGGAAAGAGAAATAATCCGCTCACACAGCAGCCGGAGTATTATCAGTCCACTATGTTCACAGCAACTGTTTATGACCACTATGGCAAGCTGGTATCCAACATTCCTGTCAGATGGTCAACAGAGGATGAAACACTGGCAACGATTGATGAAACAGGTATGCTTTCCTGCTGGGATATGGGTGAAACGATTGTATCTGTATCCTGCGGCAGCAGAACAGACAGCTGCCGTGCTATCATCACCCAGTCCATGAAGAATGCAAGCTATACTCCGATTCCCGATCCGATGTATGACCCGAACGTGACCGAATACAGACCGGCAATTGTTATTTATGTTGAAAATTATGAAACAGGCGCACTGGAGCCGATGGAACTGGTAGAGGGTCTGCACTATGATATCGTATATACCAATAATACGAAGGTAAATTCCAGAGCAACCTTTACAGCAACCGGTAAGGGCTATTTCTCCGGTACGATGACCGGTTCCTTTACCATCAAGCCGAGAGTACTGACAGATCCTTCCGTACAGATTCAGCCGATTGAGGATCAGGAGTGTACAGGTAAGGCATTGCTTCCCGATGTAACGATTATGCACAACGGCTATACCCTGCAGAAGGATGTAGACTATACCGTAACCGGCACCAATAACCTCAAGCCCGGAACAGCAACGCTGACCATCAGAGGTAAGGGCAATTATGGCGGCAATGCAGTATCTACGTTTGATATTTATTGTAACCATACAGAAAAGACTTCTATGGGCGGTCAGAAGGCGACCTGTCAGAAGAAGGGTCTGGAAAGACTCAGATGCAACGCCTGCGGTGAAACATTTGAGGAAGAAACGCCCATTGTCGACCATAATTTTGTCAAGATGAATACGGTTGCGCCGACCTATGAAGCCGACGGATACACCGTTTATAAATGCTCCATGTGCGGAACGACTGAACAGAGGGATAAGGTTCCGGCACTGGGCAGAGTACCGCTTTCAAAGTGTACCATTACACTGGACAAGACAACTTTCTCACAGATCAATTCTGTACAGAAGCCGACAGTCACTGTAACATATGGATCAGAAACTCTGAAATTGAATATAGACTACACGCTTTCTTATTCTGACAATAACAGTGTTAAGGCAGGAACCTATTCTGTTACGATTGCCGGAAAGAATGGTTATTCAGGAACTGTAACAAAGAAATATACGATTACAGCTCCGGCAACACCTGCTACGAACATCAAACTGGATAAGTCTGCTTATGAAGTAGAGGTTGGTAAGTCGATCACCCTGAAGACCATCTTCTCACCGTCCAATGCATCGAAGGAAGTAGAATGGTCAACTTCCAGTAATGCGGTTGCCAGCGTAAAGAATGGCGTAGTAACCGGCAACAGAGCAGGTGCAGTTTATATCACTGCAAAGATTCCCAGCGGCAAGACCGCAACCAGTAAGGTATCTATTCGTCCGGCACCGACATCGCTTAAGCTGGATAAGCTGAGCCTTGAAATGGGCATAGGCGAGAAATATTCATTGATGGCAGTAGCAACACCTGCCAAGGCTATCAGAAACTTTACCTGGAGCACAACGGATGCGTCCGTAGCAACAGTTCTTAACGGTAAGGTAACAGCAGTGGGTACAGGTACAGCAACGATCAGTGTTGCCGCCAGCAATGGGGTAACCGGTACTTGCCGTGTTACTGTAAAGGATCCGGCAGATATGGTAAGTCTGAGTAAGTCAGAAATAACCATTGGTATTGGTGAGGTATACTCGCTCACCACAAACATACCGAAATCCACAGGCGCAGCATCCAGAATCTACACCACTGATAATACGAATGTCCTGACAATAACGAAGAACAGCGGCAATGGTATGTTCAGAGGCGAAAAAGAAGGAACTGCCAATGTAACTGTTAAGCTGTATAACGGACTGACAGCTACCTGTAAGGTAACGGTCAAGAAAGCGCCGACCACTGTAAAGCTGAACAAGACACAGCTTTCTATGAAGGCGGGCGGAACAGCAGAGCTGGATGTAACGATTGATAATGGAGCCGGTGCAGGTAACCGCTTCTTCCGTTCCAGCGACGCATCTGTTGTCAAGGTGGATACTTCCACAGGAAAGGCAAAGTTGACTGCTTTGAAGGCAGGTACAGCAACTATTACGGTAAGACTGTATAATGGTCTGGAGGATACTTGTACGGTAACCGTAAAATAAGAATCATTGATGCGAAAGCATTTTAATCAAAAAGCATCGTCACGGGAGAACTGTGACGATGCTTTTTTGAAAGGGAAGAATGAATGGTGAAAAATAAGATTATCGGCAAAGATACGTTTTTTAGGGAAGGGGATAACCCTTTTTTAAAAAGATCTCGCCCAGTGCAGCTATTGCCAATAAAGCAGCCGACTGGACAAAAAATAAGATAACTATTGTAAAAATCTGTGCAATATGATAGAATAGCATTAAAGAACTGTGGTCTGGATTTCCGGACAGAGGATATCGGATCAGGGGATAAAACGTTGAGGTAATGGAGATGAGCCGATGATCAGATTTGAAAATGTAACAAAAACCTACAACAAGACAGTCAAGGCGCTGGATCAGGTGAGCTTTAATGTCAAGGGCGGCGAGATTGTGGGATTTATCGGACCGAACGGTTCGGGAAAGACGACAACGATGAAGCTGCTGACAGGGATTATCCGGGCAGATAAGGGAAAGATAGTTGTCAATGGATTTGATATCCGGGAGGATCCGATACAGGCAAAGCAGTCCATTGGATATATAGCAGATAGTCCGGATATGTTTTTGCGTTTGAAGGGGACAGAATTTCTGCAGCTGATCGGAGATATTTACCGTGTGCCGACGGAGGACAGACGGGAGCGGATAGAGTCGCTGGCGGATAAATTCGGGTTGACAGAAGCACTGACCTCACCGATGATGAGTTACTCGCACGGAATGCGGCAGAAAATGATGGTAATAGCGGCATTGCTGCATAAACCGCCGGTGTGGATATTGGACGAGCCGATGATCGGATTGGATCCGAAGTCTGCCTTTGAGCTGAAGCAGCTGATGCGTGATCATACGAAGGAAGGCAATGCGGTATTTTTCTCAACTCATGTACTGGAGGTAGCAGAGAAGCTGTGTGACAGAGTAGTGATTATCAAGAACGGTCATATTCTGTATAACGGCACATTGGAGGAACTGGAGAAGCAGAATAAAAACGATTCACTTGAAAATATATTCCTGGAGCTGACTGAAAAATGAAAATGTATTTAAGACTGGTTTCGGCTCTTATACAGGGAGTGGAACCAAGTGATAAAGAGAAGAAGCGCAATAAGATATTTTATATCGTCATGAGTATCATTGCGGGATTCGGTATTATGCTGCCCATGACATTTTTTGTAGGTGTCATTCTGTATTCGCTGACGGGATCACTGGCAGAATTCGGCACACAGGCGAATGGTGTAGAATTGTTTTTGCATCTGATATCGGCATTTTCGTTTATATTTGGGTTAAACGTCATTTTTTCCGTGTTTTATTTTGCCGGAGATATAGAGAACCTGCTGCCGCTGCCTTTAAAGCCGTATCAGATTATCGGATCGAAATTCACAGCAGCACTGATCAGTGAAAGCGTCATGGAATGTCTGGTTATCATTGCTGCGTTGGCAGGATATATCATTGGAGCAGGGCTGCCGGTTTATTCCTGGTTGATAGCGGTAATAGGTATGTTGACGCTGCCGGTGATTCCGCTGGTATACTGCGGGATTCTGTGCATGGTAGTTATGTATTTTACTCGTTTTGTAAAAAACAAGGATACGGTTAATAAGATCACAGGGATATTTACCTTTGCAGTGATCATCGGGATCGTGGCATTGATTTCCCGAAGCGGTTTTGATACAAATGAACTGATCAAGGCCATGTCGCAGTCGGACAATGGTGTGCTGGCAGTTATGAACTGTATATTTCCGCACATACCGTTTCTGATTCATTCCATGGAGCTTGCCTCATTGTGGCAGATCGTAGTTTATCTGGCAATCAATGCGGCAGCAATAGTCATTTTTATGCTGCTGGCGGAGATAATGTATTTTCCCAGTGTGATAGGCATTGGTCAGGGCAGTACGAAAAGCCGGAAAAAGACGGGCGCAGTGATAGCAGGTATGAAACAGCATCGGGTGACGCTGACATACCTGAAAAAGGAATTTGCGATTTTATTCAGGACGCCTGCCTATTTTACGAACTGCATCATGATCAATCTGATCTGGCCGGCATTTTTGTATCTGATCGTAGTAATGCAGGGCAAGACGAATTTTCTGGAGACGTTCATATACGGTATACATAGCGGCAATGAAGAAACGGTACTATTGTTTATGCTGGGAATCAGTGCTGCATCGGTTCTGGTAACGGCGGTGAACTGCATTGCATCCTCAGCGCTGACGAGGGAAGGCAAACATTTTGCATTTCTGAAATACATTCCGGTGCCTTATATTGTGCAAATGAATGTAAAGGCGCTGGTAAGTATTGTGATCAGCGGAGCCGGAATGCTGTTGTATGTTATAGCGGCGTGTATCTGGCTGCGGACAGGTATCAAATTCACGGTGTTCAGCTGCCTGTTGAGTTTGTTGTCAGTAACGTTTGCAACATATTTCGGAATATATATGGATTCTGTCAACCCGAAGCTGATATGGGATGATGAGTTGAATGCACTGCGGGGAAACTACAATATTTTCTTCAATATGGCGATGGCGATAGTAATAGAAGCCGTAATTTGTGCGGGTTCCTATTTGCTGTTCCGTTTTACGGATATAGGTGCTATTACCATTCTGATAATGTTGTTTGTGCTGGTATTAATTCTGAACGCGGTCAGCTACCTTCTCTGCCACTACAAAGCCGCCGACCACATAGATAATATCTTGATATGAGTGTGGAGAATGCAGTAATTATGGAATCCGGAATCGTAACCCCAAAAAGCCCGTTTGTTGTCCTGTGCGGATGACACTGGCTGAAATAACAGAAAAACAGTAGTAAAAGAGGCTGTGAAGCATTGTAGAAATAACAATACTTCACAGCCTTATCAAGCATCATGAATGATGCATTTTCTCATCTTCGTGGCGGATTTCCGCACGTTTGATTTTGCCGCTGATGGTTTTGGGAAGTTCATCGACAAACTCAATAATTCTGGGATACTTGTAGGGAGCAGTGGTTTTTTTCACATGATCCTGTAATTCCTTTATCAGTTCTGCACTGGGCTGATAATTTTTTTTCAGTACAACCGTTGCTTTAACGACCTGACCTCTGATGGGGTCGGGTGCACCGGTAATCGCACATTCAACAACCGCATCATGCTCCAGCATAGCGCTTTCCACCTCAAAGGGACCGATACGGTAGCCGGAGCACTTGATAACATCATCATTTCTTCCGACAAACCAATAATAGCCATCGCTGTCCTGCCATGCCATATCGCACGTATCATAGTAAGCGCCCAGCAGACGTTCATCTGTCATTTCAGGGTTTTTATAATAGCCGGTAAATAAGCCGACCGGGGGATTGTGCCGTACATCCATAACACAGATAGAGCCTTCCTCGCCGATGCCGGCTTCGCTGCCGTCTGCTTTCAGCAGCTTGATATCATACAGTGGCGAGGGCTTGCCGGTAGAGCCGATTTTAATGTCATCCCACTGAAAATCAGCCATCAGAACCGTGCCCTCGGACTGACCGAAGCCTTGGTAAATATTATGTCCTGTCAGCCGGAACCATTTGTTGTTAACCTCGGGATTCAGGGGTTCGCCGGCAGTTGTCCAATGCTGGATGGAGGACAGATCATAAGAAGCCACATCCTCCAGCAGCATAAACCGGTACATGGTCGGCGGCGCACAGAAGGTGGTCAGCTTGTACTGCGCCATTTTTTCCAGCAGCTTAGCAGGAACGAACTTATCCATATCATAGGCAAAAATCACGGCACCGCAGATCCACTGACCGTAAATTTTGCCCCATCCGAATTTTGCCCAGCCGGAATCGGTCACACTCATATGCAGCTTATTTTCCTGTACCTGGTGCCAGTATTTGGCGGTAACAATATGACCCAGCGGGTGTGCAAAGCTGTGCTGCACCATTTTCGGCATACCGGCAGTACCTGAAGTAAAGTACACCAGCATGATATCATCCTTAGTGGTGGCATCTGCTCCTGTGGGACGGTCAAATACTTCTGACTGACCCTGGATAGCGTCCTCCAGATACTCCCAACCTTCACGAGGTTCACCCACAACGATATGGTGTTCTATGGTAGGTGCATCCGGCAAAGAGCTTTCCACCTGCCTGATAACATAATCATCATTGACACAAACAATTGCCTTTGCCGAGGATGCATTTGCACGGTATACGATATCCTTCTTTGCAAACTGCAATGTACCGGGAATGACAATAGCCCCCAGCTTATGCAGAGCAACTGCACAGACCCAGTATTCCCACCGGCGGCGCAGAATCATCATGACAACGTCACCCTTGCCGATGCCGATGCTTTTAAAATAATTGGCAGTCTGATTGGACAAACGGCTGATATCCTTGAAGGTAAATACTTTTTCCTCACCGTGGTCATTGCACCAGACCAGGGCTTTTTTATTTTCGTCCTGTTTTGCCCACTCGTCCACAATGTCAAAACCAAAATTAAAATTTTCGGGAACATTGACACGATAATTTGTTTTGAAATCCTGATAAGAATCAAATTCCATGCGGGGTAAAAATCTGTCTAACAGCATAAATTCCTAACTCCTTCTGATTGTTTTACGTTCATTGCGTATGCATACACGCAAGCCATGTGAGAATGCTTTTTGCTCGTCCCGCATTATAGTATTATCATCGACACGATAGCACTATAATGACATTTATTTGTAAAATAATCCGATTATGTGTCCGAGATATATCATAACACTATCAAAAATTAAAGTCAAGATTAGTATTATATTAATATAGCTATTATTCTGTCAGTTAATCCAATCACTTGTTAATGCTGTTTCACGAAATGCATATTTATTAAAACAGCCGATGAAAACCAAGGCTTCATCGGCTGTTTAAGTATTCAATATTTTCAGAGCACATTCCAGAAACCGTTTAATGTAGCAAAATAATCTTCTACGGTTTCGGCACGACGGATCATTGTAACAGAACCGTCCTCTCGCAGCAGCAGTTCTGCGCTTTTGAGTTTGCCATTGTAATTGTAGCCCATTGCAAAACCATGCGCACCGGTATCATGAATCACGAGGATATCGCCCTTGTTGATTTCCGGCAGCTGACGATCAATGGCGAATTTATCATTATTTTCGCACAGAGATCCGGTGACATCGTACAAATGATCACAGGGAGCATCTTCTTTTCCCAGTACAGTGATATGATGATAGGCTCCGTACATAGCCGGGCGCATCAGGTTGACAGCGCAGGCGTCTACACCGATATATTCTTTATGGGTGTGCTTTTCATGAATAGCGGTTGTCACCAGATGACCATAGGGTGCCAGCATATATCTGCCAAGCTCTGTAAAGATGCTGACATTGCCCAGTCCCGCAGGAACGAGAATCTCATCAAATGCCTGATGGACACCCTCACCAATTACAAAGATATCATTTGGTTCTTTGTCGGGTGTGTATGGAACACCGATTCCGCCTGACAGATTGATAAAGCTGATTTCCACGCCAGCCGCATCTTTGATTTCCACTGCAAGCTGGAAAAGAATTTTTGCCAGAGTCGGATAATATTCGTTGGATACTGTGTTGCTGGCAAGGAAAGCATGGATACCGAATTTCTTTGCTCCTTTTTCCTTGAGGCGCTTGTAGGCTTCAATAATTTGTTCCTTGGTCATGCCGTATTTTGCATCACCAGGGTTGTCCATAATGGTAGTGGAAATAGCGAACTTTCCGCCGGGATTATAGCGGCAGCAGACAATCTCGGGAATACCGCCGCAAGCCTGTTCCAGTGCCTCAATATGAGTTATATCATCCAGATTGATAATGGCACCGATCTGGTTGGCATAACGGAATTCTTCAAGCGGGGTATCGTTGGAGGAAAACATGATTTCAGGGTATCGAAAACCGCATTTTTCACTCATGAGCAATTCACTGTAGGAAGAACAGTCGGTACCGCAGCCTTCCTCCTTCAGAATCTGCAGAATGGCAGGAGTGGGGGTAGCTTTTACGGCAAAATACTCCCGGAATCCCTTGTTCCATGCAAAAGCCTTATAGAGATTTCTGGCATTTTCACGGATTGCTTTTTCATCATATATATGAAAGGGAGTAGGAAATGTTCTGATAATTTCTTCTGCCTGTTCTTTTGTGATAAACGGTTTTTTGGTCATAATTTATCCCTCCGTGATTTTAAAAAATACATTTTTATGATACAACAATACAAGAGTGATTGTCAATACATTCATTCAAAAAATTTCAAAAAAACCTGTACGATTCCATCAAATTCCCTTGACATCAATCCGGATTATTAATATAATAATAGTTATCGGATTTTATTGCGTCCGGACTGTTTTCCTCTGATCAGGCGGATTTCCGGACGAAGTGCTGCTGTTTTCGCCTGGACGGATGCGGCAGCAGAATCAAAGAGAAGATTAAGATTATATTGTAAAGGCGGTTATTGTGATGGCAGAAAGTGCAACCAAAATTAAGCTTACTTTAGAAGGAAAAAGAAGATATGAAGCAGAACTCAATGAGCTGAAAACCGTAAAAAGAAAAGAGATCGCAGAAAACCTTCAGTCGGCAAGAGCGCAGGGTGACCTTTCCGAGAACAGCGAATACGATGAAGCGAAGAACGACCAGGCGAAACTGGAAGCAAGAATTAAAGAGTTGGAAACTGTACTTCGCAACGTGGAAGTCATTGACGAAAGCGAAATGAGCCATGACAAGGTGCATATTGGATCTACTGTGAAGGTTTATGACAAAGAATTTGACGAGGAAGCAGTGTTCCAGATTGTTGGTTCCAGTGAAGCCGATCCCTTTAATAACAAAATTTCGGACGAATCCCCGGTAGGCAAAGCGCTGTTGGATAGATCTGTCGGTGAGGTTGTCAAGGTAGAAACACCCGGCGGAGAATCCGATTTTACGATTCTGGAAATCACTATGTAACAGTAGGATAAAAAGGAATTTCAGCAGGAAAGGAAAGATAAAAATGGCTGAAAACAACGAAAAGCAAACTAACCAGTCCCAGCAGCAGGATATTAACCAGCTGCTCAGGGTGCGGCGTGAAAAGCTGGCAGAACTAAAAGAAGCAGGCAGAGATCCGTTTGTTGAAACAAAATTTGACGTTACCCATCATAGTGCGGATGTCAAGGAACAGTTTGATATACTGGAAGGAAAGAGTGTTGCGATTGCGGGTCGTATCATGTCCAAGCGTGTAATGGGAAAGGCATCCTTCTGCCATATACAGGATCTCAAGGGTACGATTCAGTCTTATGTGGCAAGAGATGCAGTGGGCGAAGAAGAATATAAGCTGTTCAAAAAGATGGATATTGGTGATATTGTCGGTCTGACGGGTGAGGTATTCAAGACCAGGACTGGTGAGATTTCGGTTCATGCGTCAGAGATCAGACTGCTCACAAAAAGTCTGCAAATCCTTCCCGAGAAATACCATGGACTGACCAATACCGATACCCGTTATCGTCAGAGGTACGTAGACCTCATTATGAACGAAGAGGTAAAAGATACGTTTGTAAAGCGCAGTAAGATTATCAGTGCTATCCGCAGATATCTGGACGGCCAGGGCTTCATGGAGGTAGAAACCCCGATGTTGGTATCCAATGCCGGAGGTGCAGCAGCCCGTCCGTTTGAAACACATTTTAATGCGCTGGACGAAGATCTGAAGCTGAGGATTTCTCTGGAACTGTATCTGAAGCGGCTGATTGTAGGCGGACTGGAGCGTGTCTACGAGATTGGCAGAGTATTCCGTAACGAAGGACTTGATACCAGACACAATCCAGAATTTACACTGATGGAACTGTATCAGGCATATACGGATTATCATGGCATGATGGATCTGACGGAAAACTTGTATCGTTATGTTGCACAGGAAGTGTTGGGTACGACCAAGATCACTTATAATGGAATTGAGATAGATCTGGGCAAACCATTTGAACGCATTACCATGATTGATGCTGTCAAGAAATATGCGGATGTTGACTTCAACGAGATCAAAGATCTGGAGCAGGCGCGTAAGGCGGCCGATGAAAAGGGCATCGCTTACGAACCGCATCATAAGAAGGGCGATATTCTGAATCTGTTCTTTGAAGCATTTGTAGAGGAGCATCTTATCCAGCCGACATTCCTGATGGATCATCCGATTGAGATTTCACCGCTGACCAAGAAAAAGCCAGAAAATCCCGAATATGTAGAGCGCTTTGAATTTTTCATGAACGGCTGGGAGATGGCGAATGCATATAGTGAGCTGAACGATCCGATTGACCAACGTGAACGATTCAAAGCACAAGAGGAATTGCTTGCTCAGGGTGATGAAGAAGCTAACCGCACAGATGAAGATTTCCTTAATGCGCTTGAGATTGGTATGCCTCCTACAGGCGGCATTGGATTTGGCATTGATCGCATGTGTATGCTGCTGACCGATTCCCCAGCCATTCGTGATGTGCTTCTTTTCCCGACAATGAAGAGTTTAGACAAATAAACCCGCATAAAATCAGGGTTTTCGTATTGTAAGCGTACAAATTTACGACCAATT
>CACZSU010000038.1 GCA_902783855.1 uncultured Ruminococcus sp. | reverse complement strand
TTTACACCCGCGGAATACATTCAGATGCACACGGCTTTTACGCAGCTTATGCTGGTTGGAAGCCGAATTTGCCAACTATTATTATACACTGAGAGTGTGCGACACCGCCGGCACGGCGGCACGCCTGCACTCTTTGCTGAAAGTAATTCCACTTTCCACTTTCACTTTCCACATTCCACATTTTTCTGAATCATAATGCTGTATAAGTATAAGTATAAGCCTTCCGGAACCTCCTTTTTAAAGCCGATATTGTGACTGTTTCATTGCATAAAACAAAAAAATTAAAAATTCATAAAAAAAATGTTGAATTAATCAAAGGATATGTTAAAATAGAAGTAGACATTCTGATGCAGACTAATGGGACTGCATCAATACTGCTACCCCGGGGGGATTTGCTTTGTGGGAAGAAATCGTAAGCCTGTATAACGATTTTGTTACAATTATGCAGTCGTTTAAAGTAACGGATGTACTGGATATTGTAATCGTATCGTTTTTGATATATAGCCTGATAAAAATTATGCGGGAAACCAGAGCAGAACAGCTGGTGAAAGGTATTCTGATCCTGCTGGTTGCATTTGCTGTTTCTACGATTTTCCATCTGAAAATGCTGAATGCATTGTTTGTATCTTTTTTCCAGTTTTCGGTGCTGGCAGTGCTGATTGTATTCCAGCCGGAGCTGAGAAGCGCGCTGGAGCATATCGGCAGAAGCAAGATCGGAAAATACTGGTCAGGACTTGCCGCCGTCAGCGTGGAAGAAGAACAGGTCAAACGTATCCGTAAGTGTATCAATTGCGTGGTGGAAGTGGCAAATAAATTCCAGAAATCAAAAACCGGTGCGCTGATTGTGTTTGAACGCACAACAAAGCTCGGTGAAATAATAGATACCGGAACTGTTGTGGATGCCGTGCCGAGTGTAGAGATGATCGGCAATATTTTCTTCAATAAAGCGCCGCTGCATGACGGTGCTATGGTTATCCGTGACGGAAAGGTTCACGCAGCCGGCTGTATTCTGCCGCTGACCAAGAATAATGATATCAGTACTGACCTTGGTACCAGACATCGTGCAGGACTGGGTATCAGTGAAAACAGTGATGCTGTGATCGTGATCGTGTCGGAAGAAACCGGAACGATTTCTATAGCGAAAAACGGCATTATTACCAGAAACTATACCAGAGAAACACTCAGTATGGCACTGGAAGAGGATCTGATCCCGAAGGAGCACGAAAAGGTGGAAAGAGTACCGGTGATCTCCGGACTGATGAAGGGGAAAAAGCATGAAGGGAACAAGTAAATTCAGTTTCAGTAAACTATTTTATAACGATAAATTCGTGATGTTCTTTTCGGTGGTTGTTGCCTTTTGTATCTGGGTGGCACTGCCGGGGAATTCAGAGGAAACGACCTACGCTTCTATCAAGGATATCCCGATCAGTGTTCCTGAACTGGGAAATGATCTGAAGGTATTCTATATGGATACGGCAAAGGCATCCGTTCGTGTCAGCGGTAATTCGCTGATTCTGCGCAATCTGACAAAGGATGATATTGAGGTGACGTTCGCGGAGGATTTCACTTCCATTGAAAGCGCTGTTGAAAAAAAGGTAAAGCTGACCGCTAAAAAGGGCAGTCTTGCCAATGATTATTCTATACAGGCAAATTCACTGGATCCCGAGGAGGTAACTGTCTTTGTGGATCGGGAGGATGAAAAGGATCTGCCGCTGAAATTTGAATCAAATGCATCGGTTCCGGATTCCTATCATCTGGATTCTGTTACGATGTCGCAGAAAAGCGTGAATATCAAGGGCGCCCAGTCGATTATCAATGAGGTCAGCTTTGCAAAGGCAGTCTACTATTTCCCGAATGAGCTGACAGATACACAGACGGTAGAGGCACAGATAAAATTCTATGACAGCAGCGGCGATGAGATCAACACCAGTTACTTTGACAGGGGATATATTGAAGCATCCTTTACAACGGTCAATGTCAAGGTGCCTGTTCTGAAGGTCAAGAAGCTGCAGGTCGAGCCGGAATTCATTAATTATCCTGAGAATTTCTCGCTGAACAGCGGTATTTTCAAGGTATCGCCGGAAACGGTAGAAATAGCCGTTCCGGATGATGAAACGATGGATATTGATAAGATTGCCACCAAACCGATTGATTTGTCAAAGGTGAATCCTGATAAGGCGGAATATACCATTGAGCTGGTGATCCCGTCAGGAGTACGGTTGATTGACAGTCAGACGGAGGTGAAGGTGACCTTCCTGACGGATCAGATGGATTCCAGAAACTTTACTGTCAAACCCGTGAAGATTCTGAATACACCCACCGGGAAGACGGTGACAGTGTATACGAAATCCGTCAGCGTGACATTGGTTGGCGATAAGCAGCAGCTTGCAGAGATGGATGCATCGGATCTGTCTGCATTTGTAGATATGAGCGATTATACCTCCGGCGGCGGCAGCGTTACGAAAAATGCTCAGATAACAATTGACAGCTATTTCAATGCCTGCTGGCCTTATTGGCTGCAGGAAAGCGATCCCTACCCGGTGGTAGTTTCCGTGTCGGATAAGACAGTTCTTGCCACCAGCAGCAGTACAGAACCTTCTTCATAAGATTATGATACAGAACCAAAAACGGCGCCGCAGTTTATCAGACTGCGGCGCTGCGGCTGTTTTATGGAGAATGTTCAGAAGGAAAGCTGGAATAAGCGTATCGCATTATCTGCCATGAGCTTGTGGTAGCTTTCAGGGGAAATGCGTTCAGGCAGAACATGGAAATAATCCTGATAAATTGACCGGTCGCCTGCTTTGTTATGCAGATAGGTATCTTTACCGTCAATCGGGCTGTCGCTGCCGAACAGAATTTTGTCATCACCGTTTTTGCGGATAAAGTCAATGGTATGTTCCATAGGAACCCAGGTAGTATCACCGTACAGATTGGGAAGCTCGCCGATCAGAGAAATTGCCTCACTGTTATCGGTGCCCAATCCCATATGCACCATGACAAAGGAGATATCTGTATGGCGTTTTGCCATTTCGTAGACCCGCCGGCAGGATGCAGCGTCCGTACCGCCTGTATGAGTGACGACCGGCAGCCGGAAACATCTTGCCAGTTCCATATAGGCATCCATTTTTGCATCATCAAAGGGAAGAAAAGAGTGGAACGGATGAAACTTGAGTGCTTTGACGAGGGGACGATTCTGTTCGATCAGCTCGTACACCTTACGGTCAGCATTTTCCTGATGGGGCTTCATCCATAATGCAGCGCCGATACGGTCAGGATGAGCGGCTGCAAAATCAATGGTTTCCTGCAAACAGACAATCTGGGGTGTTTGCAAAAAGAACGGCAGCTTGTGAAGATGGTGGTCGAATTCGGTCGCGCGGCAATCAGAAACCAATGCATAGTCAATGCCGTATTGCTGCATAGAATAAAGCACATCTTCTTTTTTCATATTAAAATTCAGGATTCTGCCGATATGCACATGGGTATCAATGATCATAACGCATCACCTTGTTGGTATTATTTTTCTTTCAGCAGCTTTTCCAGTTCATTCATAAAGGAGTGGATATCCTGGAACTGGCGGTAAACGGAAGCGAAGCGCACGTAGGCGACCTCATCCACATCCTTGAGGAAATCCAGGGTATAGTCACCGACTTTTTTGGTGGAGATTTCCCGTTCCATGCTGCTGTAAATTTTAGATTCCACCTTGTCGATAATTTCGTCAATCTGGTCGAGAGAGATGGGGCGCTTTTCACAGGCACGCAGCAGACCATTCGTCAGCTTTTCACGGCTGAACGGTTCACGGGAATTATCCTTTTTAATCACCATAAGCGGCGTATTCTCAACAATTTCGTAGGTTGTAAAGCGCTTGGAGCATTGCAGACATTCTCTTCTTCTGCGGATCCGTTCGCCCTCATCGGTTGGTCTGGAGTCAACGACTTTACTCTCTGCGCAGCCGCAGTACGGACATTTCATATGCAGATTCCCCCTTGCAAAGATTGGTTATTTTCTAAGATGCGGTTAAGATAATCCCTTGCCTTGCAAAGTGCGGGGATATCATTTTCCTGATTGCCGTACACTTCGATCACACAGTCGCCGGAGTAGCCCGATGTGCCGAGGATATCAAAAAAGCGGTCGAAATCAAAGCAGCCTGTACCCGGCAGCAGACAAAGCTCATCCTGACGGCAGTCGCTGATATGAATGTGGCGGATGCTGCTGCCGAGGGCGATTGCTATTTCTTCAGGCTGATAGCCGCAGCGGCGTGCCTGTTTGGTATCGAGTACAAAGTTAGCCAATGAACCGAGGCGGCTTTTCATTTCAAGCAGCAGATTCAGATCGCCGGAGCAATGTCGGAACACATTTTCCTGAACCAGTGTAATACCGAAAGCGGCGGCTTCCTGGGCGAGTATACCGAAGCGGCGGATATATTCCTGTGTACTGATGGAGGAATACACTGTCTGCATTCCATGCAGAACAACCATAGATGCACCAAGTTTCCGTGCACTGCGGAAGTACATATCATACAGCCTGACGCCGTCCAGAAACCGGCGCTCATAGCCGGAAAACAGCAGATAGGATTCAAATGAAGACGTAAAGGGATGCAGCGAAACGACAGCAGCCCCATGCTTCTGACAGATGTAAAGCATTCGCTCCAGTGCATCCGGTTCCAATTCAGAAAAAGTATTAAAGAAAACCTCAAACAGGTCAAAGCCAGCCTCTATCAGCTGATCAAACGAATGTTCTGTCAGAGCAGGGTAAAGGCAGCCGGTTGAAATTCCAATTTTCATAGCATCAGCGACTCCGATCCAACACACAAATACTATAATTCTATCATAATCCATTTCTCGCCATAAGTCAAACAAAAAATGCGCCGAGCCGGCGGCAGCGTGACGCTGCACCCTATACGCGTCAGTCGCTGCGCTTACGCTCCGCTCTGGTTATAACCTGAATAAATTCACACCCGCGGAATACATTTAACAGCACACGGCTTTTACGCAGCTTATTTTAACTGGCAGCTACTCTATTTGCTA
>CACZSU010000037.1 GCA_902783855.1 uncultured Ruminococcus sp. | reverse complement strand
GGTGTTGTGAGAGGACGGGGGTTAGCCACCCCCTCCTACTCGATTTATATGATGTTGTCAATTGTAGGGTATTCCATTTTGTTCAGATGGTCGAGCAGAAGACGGGTGCGCCTGCATTCGATATGGAATTGCTGCATATTGCCGGCATGAAGATAATTGCGGGCATTGTTGAAGGCCTCGTCAATTCTGTCAATTCTGTCGTGGGAAATAAAGACCATCATAGCAGCAGAATAGCGGGTCCAATCATCAAAGGCAGCGTCCGTACAGACAATCGTCTGATTGTTGTCCCCCTGCTGAGCCTGTTCCAGAGCGAGTGCTAATTGATGAGAAATGGATGAGGTAGTGCGGGTGGTGAGAATAAAGCCGCAGAAAACAGTAGTGATCGTTACAACAAGAATCAGAATGGTTCCTTTAATGCGGTTCAAGTCAGACACCTGCCTTCCGGATGATATGGTATTGTTTTCCTCTGTTTGCAGTCATAATAAAAACATCCTTTAGCCGAACCTTTTCACGGATAAGGGTCTGGTGGAGCCATTTTTTGGTCAGGTCACAGAATTGCAAGGAAGAATCGGCTATTTCGCCGTCACTTACGATAACAGCCTGCATACCGTTGTCCCTTGTCTGAACGCCAAGCTGTCCGGCAGTAACGGTATCACAGGAAGGCTTTTTAAGAATGCTCATTTTCCCATTGGTTTCAACAATAGCGTAGGCAACCTCCTGGAGATCAAAAACATCCTTCTGACGCAGTTCCTCCAGCAGATCCTGTGTACTGATCCGCAATTCTGTCATAGCTTTCTGGTCGATCTGCCCGTTGTTGATTACGATGACAGGCTTGCCGCAAATGAGCTTTCTGAATTTGTCGTTTTTGATCATAACAAGGGAAATCAGGATTTCGCAGGAAATGAGAACAAAGATAGGAATAAGGCTGCTGAGCATGGTCTGGTCATTGTTCTGAATGGGGATGGAAGCAATATCGGATATCAGGAGTGTAACCACTAATTCACTGGGCTGCAGCTCGCTGATCTGACGCTTTCCCATGATTCTGACAGCAATGATAATAAGGATGTAAAGTAAAATGGTTCTGATGACAGTAATAATCATATGCGGCCTCCGTATAAAAATGAAATCACTGTATATAGTTTGGGCAGAGTTTTTCTGTTTATTCTGAAAATGCATAAAATCAGTTGTTTGGTTAAAAATGATGATAGCGCATGGAACTGACAGAGAGAGGAGAGAGTCGTTTGAATTGGATTTTGCATGATAAGAGGGAACAGACCGTAACGCAGCCAGAGCTGTTAAAAACCGCATTGCATACGGATCTTGCCAATAATATAGAAATCATACAGAGCAGCTTTGATAATTCCTGTGACCTGACTATACATGAAATTTGTCTGAACGGAATGAAGGGAGCCGTCATTTCGATTGATAACATGATCAATAAGGATATATTGGCGCAGGCAATACTGAAGCCTCTGTATGCCTATCCGTTCAGCGGAACACCGGAGGGGTGTCTGCGGGATATGCAGACAAAGGTGATATATACGGATGATGTGTCGACTATAGGGACATTTGAGGAATTGTATTCGAGGATACTGTCTGGTTTTGCTGTGGTTGCATTGGATGGCTGTGATCAGATGCTGAGTATCGGAATACAGGGATTCAGAACCAGAAGCATTTCTGAGCCGGAATCGGATGTGATCCAGAGGGGATCAAAGGAAGGATTTGTGGAGCCGCTGCGAACCAATATGTCCATGCTGAGAAGAAAGCTGAAAACGCCCTATCTGCAGTTTGAGGTACTGACGGCAGGCAGATTATCGGAAACAGAGGTTTGCCTTTGCTATTTGCGGAATACGGTGTCAGAGGACATCCTGGACAGGCTGAGGTGCAAGGTAAAGTCAATTGAACTGGATACGGTACTGGCAGCGGGATATCTGGTACCGTATCTGGAGGAGCCGGAGGAGCTGTCCTTGTTCAAAAGCGTTGGGGTAACGGAACGGCCTGACACATTGTGCGGAAAAATGACAGAAGGCAGAATCGGGATATTGATAGACGGTATTCCGTCAGCGCTGATCGTGCCCTATTTGTTTGTGGAAAACTTCCAGACAATTGATGATTATTCCAACCGACCGGTATTTGCATTTTTTACAAGGCTGTTAAAATTTCTGGCGTTTTTTATTTCCATGCTGCTGCCGGGAATCTATACGGCTCTGGGAACATATGACCCGGAAATGTTCCCGACACTGACATTGAATAAAATAGCGGCATCCATAGGAGATACCCCCATGTCGCTGACAGCAGAAACATTGATCATCCTGTTGGTTTATGAAATCATGCGGGAATCAGGATTGAGGATGCCGCAGCCGCTGGGATATGCAGTAAGTATTGTAGGCGGTCTGGTAATTGGTGACACTGCTGTCAATGCAGGACTCATCGGAGCGCCGACATTGATGGTGGTAGCGATTTCTGCCATATGCTCGTATATGATACCGAATCTGTATGCACCCACAGCCTTGCTGCGGATTGTATTTACGCTGACAGGAGGCATCCTGGGAATATGGGGTATAGCGGCTGTATTCTGCATCGTGAGTATAAACCTGTGCAGTAAAATGAGCTACGGAATACCATATACGTCCCCGGTGACACCCTTCGGGACAACCTTTTTCAGGGATGTAGTATTCAGAAGGGGATGGAAAATACTGTCACGCAGTCATGAGCCGGTACAGGATATGCCCGGCGCCCATACGGAGGTGATCAACGAATGAATCAGCGTATGTATACACGTGTTACTGCGGCACAGCTGTTGATTTTTTTGTTTATATCCAATTTGTCGGCGCTGTTGATGTTTCCTTTGTCATTTAATAACGGGATTCATTTTTCGGAATGGATCATACCGCTGATCCTGCGTTGGGTGGGCAGATGGGTTCTGCTGATACCGGTTCTGATCTATATACGTGCGGTTCGCAGGGGCAGTGCAGAGCCGATCAGTAAGAACAGAACAGCATCTGTGTTCTTTTTATTATACGGCATATACGGGACGCTGTCGGGATTATATCGGTTCTATGCCTTCGGTATGGAGTATGCCGGAAAGGAACTGAGCCTGTTTATGATTGTGCTGATTATTTTCGCAGCTGCTGTTTATGCTGCGCTCAAGGGCATAGAGGGAATGGTACGATTCGGACTGCTGGTTTTTGCACTGGTAATAATTGGTACGGTTCTGATTTCTGTCAGCTTATTTCCGTCGTTTGACAGGACAGTGATGGAGCCGGCTGTTCAGAATGAACAAACGGCTGTACTTTGGATAACGATGCTGTCAGAGAGCAGTGATATAGTACTGCTGTTGTTTTTTTCGGACGGAACAAAAGAACGCCCATTTAAGGCAGCTGTCATATGGATGATTCTGAGCGGAGTGTATGCGTTGTATATGCTTGTGCTGGTCAGTGCAACGCTGGGAACGTATCTGGCAGGCATGACCTTTCCGCTGTATCATATAACAGACGGTGCGGGTGCATTGCAGCGCATACATCCGTTATTTATCAGCTTGTCAGTATTCATGGCAGTATGCCGGCTGTCTGCCAGCCTGCTGATGGTCAGAATCAGTTACGCTGTTGTCACGCATTCAGAAGCAAAGCATAAACCCACCTTTTGCTTTTTGTCGGCTGCTGTTTTCGCTTTTTTTCTGATTCTGACAGATATGCATGAAGTAACGGAGATTTTATTTGATCAGGCACTCCATCTATGTGTACTTGTGGGTATGCTGTTGATTGTACCGCTTGCGGCATGGCTGTCGTCAAAGCGCAACCGTTTTATGCCTGTATTGGCAGTAATGCTGGTGACAGGCATGGTAATTACGTCATTCAGCGGCTGTTCCGGAACACAGTTGAATCGACGGTTGATCGTGCAGGGGATCGGAATCGACCGTCAGCAGTCGCAATACTGCTTTACGCTGATAACATTGGATACAGAATCAGATGACAGTGAAAATGCAGTCAGGTTACAGTATGCTGTCGGTGACAGTACCGAAGAAGTAATGAGCCGTATTGAAAACGCCACCGGAAAGCAGATTATGCTGAGTCATTGCTTGTTTATTCTGACAGATACTGCTTCGATCAGTGAGCATACCGGCTTGTTGGGGTATTTTTGCAGGAATAAGGAAATCATGAAGAATACAAATCTGATGGTCACAGAGCAAAGCAGTCGGCAATTGTTGACAGAAGCGATCGGACGGCAGGGCTATCGTAGTGAGGATATCAATGTACTGTCGGACAGCAATGCCCTGTGTCAGCCGACAGCTCACGCGACATTGATGGATTATATGGTCAGCCAGAAGGAGCCCCGGAGAGATTTGCTGCTGCCGGTCATCAGGGAGGATCCGCAGACTGAGCATCTGACTGCAGAGCGGAGCCTGATTCTGTCAAAGGATCAGACGATACAGCTGGACGAGGATGCAACGATATGTGCGCTGCTTTTTCAGGGAAGAGGGGCAGGCTATACAGGAACACTACTGCCGGAAAGGGATGTCTATCAGATACGGTCATCTGAAACAGCGGTAAAATCATTGCAGGAGGGAACACTGAATCTGCGGATCACGTATTCGGGAAGGGCAGGAGAGAAGGCTGTACAAAATCTGCTGTATAACAGAATGCAGAAGTGGATCAAACAGATGCAAAGTGAAAAACGCTATGATATTCGCAGGTTATACCCATATAATGGACAGAATAGCAAAGACAGGATTGAAACTGTACAGATTCAGACAAAACGCGATTTATCCGATGTATTCTGAGTATGGCAGTCAGCCTTTGAAACGGATAACTGAAAAACAAACGGATAATATTCTAATACAGAATAATAATTATTCAGAATTCACGATAATTTCGGATTACAGGTTTTGATTGCAGGGCAACCGCATGAAAAAGAAGAAGAAATATGTTATAATTGATCAAAAGGAGTTGGTCAACAATGACAAAATACTTTGAAGAATT
>CACZSU010000036.1 GCA_902783855.1 uncultured Ruminococcus sp. | reverse complement strand
CGAACGAGAGCATTGACACCGGCGGCACGCCGGCGCAGCGACTGACGCGTATAGGGTGCAGCGTCACGCTGCTGCTTTTGTTATTCAGATACTTGACGTTCCGGGCAGGATGGAATATAATGATGAAGGCAGTACATTTATGTAATTTGCCCGAACCCTTTGTTGTTTTCTGCGAAGGGAGTTTTAATTGAGAAATGAGGATTGACTATGGATCATACAATGGAAAAATTTCTGAACGGATTGAACGGAAAAACAATTGCGTTGTGCGGCATAGGCGGCAGTCACCTTCCGCTGATACCGTTGTTCAGCAAATACGGCGCTCATGTCATCGCCTGTGACAAGCGTGACAGGACAGCCTTAGGAGAAAACGCAGATCTGGCAGAGCAATATGGTGCAGCGCTGCGTCTGGGTGATGATTATCTGGACGGTCTGGAGGCGGATATAATTTTCCGTACACCGGGTATGCGGTTTTACATGGATGAACTGAATGAAGCAAGGGAAAAGGGTGTTGCTGTCACCAGTGAAATGGAAGTATTCTTTGACCTTTGTCCGTGCAGAATAATTGCGGTGACAGGCAGCGATGGTAAAACGACAACGACCACGATTATATCAGAAATGCTCAAGGCACAGGGATATACGGTTCATCTCGGCGGTAATATCGGCAGACCGCTGCTGCCTGACATTGAAAAGATTCAGCCGGATGATGTAGCAGTGGTAGAGCTGTCCAGCTTCCAGCTGATCTCCATGAGAAAAAGCCCGGATATTGCAGTGGTGACGAATCTGGCGCCCAATCATCTGGATATCCATAAGGATATGCAGGAATATATTGACGCTAAAAAGAATATCGTACTGCATCAGAATGCCTTCGGCAGGGCAGTGCTGAATCTGGATAATGATATTGCCTGTTCCTTCCGGTCGGATGTAAGGGGCAGCTTGTGCCTGTTTTCCCGCCGCAGTGAGGTGGAAAACGGTGCTTTTCTGGCGGAGGACGGCACAATCTACATGAATGCATACGGCAAAAAGACTGCCATCATGCAGGCAAGTGATATCCGGATTCCCGGACTGCATAACATTGAAAACTATCTGGCAGCCATCAGCGCCGTATGGGGAATGGTGGATGCATCGACTATCCGTCAGGTAGCGGTGGATTTCAGCGGTGTGGAGCATCGTGCAGAATTTGTCCGTGAGCTGGACGGTGTACGGTACTATAATGATGCCATCGGCACCAGTCCTACCAGAACCATAAAGGGAACGCTGTCACTGTACGACAGAAAGATCATTCTGATTGCCGGCGGGTATGATAAGAAGATTCCGTATGATGAGATGGGAAGGGTTGTTCCGTCAACCGTCAAGGCTTTGATCCTGTTTGGTGCGACAGCTGATAAGATCGAAGCAGCCACAAAGGCAGCGCCTGATTACTGTGAGGGAAATCCGGATATTATCCGTGTCAGCAATATGGAGGAGGCAGTCACAACTGCCAGAAAGATTGCCGTCAGCGGCGACATCGTGTCCATGTCGCCAGCCAGTGCGAGCTTTGATATGTATAAGAACTTTGCCGAAAAGGGACTGCATTTCAAGCGCCTTGTCAATGAACTGGTCTGACAGAAAGCTGTATGGAATATACGTGCCCGCCGTTCAGAGTATCCGCACGGCGGGCATTGTTGCTGTTATAAAAAAGGGGAGGGGTATTTTTGAGAACGAGAAAGATTGTAAAAAAATTGTGTTTGGAATGCGGTATTTCCGGCAGAGAGCAGGAAATGCTGGAGGTGATACGGGAGCTTTGCGGCACGTTTGCAGAGGATATCCGGATGCTGCCAACAGGGACCATTGTGGTATCGCTTGGCAGAGAGGATGCACAGCGGCATATTATGCTGGATGCGCATATAGACAGGATTGGTCTGATCGTAACCTATATTGATGATAATGGATTTATCAAGGCAGAGCCTGTCGGCGGAATGGATCTGAGAGCGCTGGCAGGAACCGTGGTCACGGTACAGGGGACAGAAGCGGTAACCGGTGTGATCTGTACTCTGCCGCCTCATCTTGTCAAAAAGGAGGACGGTATGACACGGGATATGATCTGGATTGATACGGGGCTTTCTGCTGAACAGGTCAGACGAATCGTAAAGCCCGGCGATACGGCATTGGTCAGAAGCACCTTCCGTGAGCTTTTGAACCGTCAGGTTGCCGTATCGGCACTGGATAACCGTGCGGGATGTGCAGTTCTGATCAAATGCGCCCAGCTGCTGGATCAGAAGCTGCGGCATACAAGGGTATCGCTGGTATTTTCATCACAGGAAGAAACCAATGAAAGCGGAGCAAAAACAGCGGCATTTTTGCTGCAACCGGATGAAGCCATCGTGGTGGATGTAGGATTTGCCAGGCAGGACGGCGTTCCGGCAAGCCAGAGTGGCGCTATGGGAAAGGGTCCCATTTTCAGTATTGCACCGGTGCTTTCCCGCCGGCTGACGGATGCGCTGATGGAAACAGCGGATCGCCTGGATATCAGCTATGATTATGAGGTTGACGGCGGCAATACAGGAACCAATGCAGATGGTATTGCTGTTACAGGCAGTGGTATTCCCTGTGCGGTTATTTCTGTACCGGAAAAGAATATGCATACCCAGACGGAAACCGTCAGTCTGGATGATATCGACAGTACAGCTGCCGTTATAGCAGAATATATTCTCGGGGGTGACACAAAATGATAGACTGGAAATTGTTGAAACATCTTTGTACAACAGGCGGTATTTCAGGCGATGAAGGTGAGGTGCGGGAGCTGATTCTTTCAAACATACGGGAATATGCTGATAAGATTACGGTGGACGCACTGGGGAATATCATTGCCTTCAAAAAAGGAAGACAGCGTGCCGGACGAAAACTGATGCTTTCGGCACATATGGATGAGGTAGGACTGATCGTAACAGATATTTTGCCGGACGGTCAGCTGAAATTTGCTTGTGTGGGAGGAATCAATGACAGTGCTGTATTCGCAAAGCAGGTATTGGTGGGCAGGAATAAGCTGCCGGGAGTTGTATGCTGCAAACCGGTTCATATGCTGAAAGCAGACGAAAAAGGAAAGTCACCTTCACCGGATGCGCTGACGATTGATATTGGTGCAGCAGATAAGAAGGAGGCTATGCAGTACGTGCGTCATGGTGACAGCATTATATTTGACAGCCTATATGAGCATAAGGATGGCAGAATTATCAGTAAAGCCATTGATGACCGTTTCGGATGTCTGGTATTGATAGAGCTGCTGCGGTCAGAGCTTGCATATGATATGACATTTGTGTTCTGTGTACAGGAAGAAGTGGGGCTGAGAGGTTCAACGGCTGCTGCCTTTACGGTTGCACCGGATAGTGCGATTGTCATTGAAGCAACAACAGCTGCCGACTTGCCCGGTAGTGAACAGGAGAGGAAGGTCTGCTGTGTGGGTAAAGGTGCAGTCGTGTCATTTATGGATCACGCCACGATTTATGATAAGGAATACTATGATCTGGCAATGCAGATCGGCAGCGAAAAGCAGATTCCTGTCCAGACGAAAACAATGATTGCCGGGGGCAATGACGCAGGAGCCATTCACCGTTCCCGGGGCGGGGTACGGACGATAGCTGTATCGGTACCGTGCCGTTATCTTCATGCGAATGCGTCATTGATCAGTGATGCAGATGCACAGGCAGTGTATGACCTTGTAACGGAACTGGCAGAAAGGATATGTGAGCAGTGATAATACTTCTGGATGATGCAGCAATGGCAGAATTCCAGACACTTTGCGGCAGACCGGACGTATTTGCCTGCCGCATCAGCTGTCTTTATGAGAGCTATAGTGTCTATCCGGGATTGGCAGATTTCTGGGTTCAGATGATCAATGATAAGGCTGCGGCGATATTTGCCCGATACAGCGGTACAATGACGGTGTATGCCCTGCCCCAGGCAGATCAGCAGGAAATAGAAGCATTCTTGTGCATGACAGGCTTTCGTGTACTGGAAAGCAATATTCCGGTTCTGTCTGCACAGCGGCAGGGTGTGATCATGCAGCTGACAGATCCGCGTCCGCTTCTGCCCGTACCTCCGGGTGCAGAGCTTTGTTATGACATTCCCCCTATGAAGCAGGTGTATGAATTAATGGAAAGCTGCCGCTCCAACAGCTTTCAGGTGCCTGCATATGAGGATTTTGTGGTGGAGCTTTCCCACCGTCTGCGCCATTCAACTGCCAGATGCTGTCACGTACAAATCAGCGGTACCATTGCTGCTTTTGCCATGACAGCCGCCCTGAGCCGTACTGCTGCTCTCATCGGTTCTGTATGTACAGCTGTTCCATACCGCCGTCAAGGAATGGGTTCTGCCTGTCTGATGTCGCTGGTATCCTCACTCACTGCCCGCTCCATCTTCATTATCAGAGCTTTTCATAAAAACGAATCCTTCTACCACAGTCTTGGTTTTTCCCGAGCCGGTTATTATTTTTCTTTTCGCACCTGAGCCAAAAGAATTTTTCATGTCTGTGGTTTATGTCTTGAAAAAAGATGTGTTATACAATATAATATAGAATCATAGTAAAAGGAGAAGCATATGTTACAGGTAAAAAACATAAAAAAAGAATATGTAACAGGGGAACTGACGCAGATTGCACTGAATGAAGTCAGTCTGAATTTCAGGGACAATGAATTTGTGGCGATACTGGGACCCAGCGGATCGGGCAAAACGACGCTGCTGAACATTGTGGGCGGTCTTGACCGCTATGACAGCGGTGATCTGATCATCAACGGAATTTCTACCAAAAAGTATAAGGACAGGGACTGGGATGCCTACCGCAACCATACAATTGGTTTTGTATTCCAGAGCTACAATCTGATTCCTCACCAGAGTATCCTTGCCAATGTGGAGCTGGCGCTGACCATATCGGGGGTTTCTAAGTCCGAGCGCCGGAAAAAGGCAGCAGATGCGCTGGAAAGGGTCGGTTTGGGCGAACATAAGCATAAACGTCCCAATCAGCTTTCCGGCGGTCAGATGCAGCGTGTTGCCATTGCCCGTTCGCTGGTCAATGATCCCGATATCCTGTTAGCGGATGAGCCGACAGGTGCATTGGACAGCGATACAAGCATACAGGTTATGGATATGCTCAAGGAGGTTGCTAAAGACAGGCTGGTCATTATGGTTACCCACAACCCTGAACTGGCGGAACAATATGCGACCAGAATTGTGCGGCTTAAAGACGGTACGATTACCTCTGACAGCCATCCATTTGAACCGGAAGATAAAGATGCTGCCCCGCCTGAGCACCAGAGTATGGGGAAGACGTCAATGTCCTTTCTGACATCGCTGGCACTGAGCTTCAATAATCTGCGTACCAAGATGGGACGAACCTTTCTCACCGCTTTTGCAGGTTCCATTGGTATTATCGGTATTGCGCTTATCATTTCCATATCCAACGGCGTCAATAACTATATTACTGATATCCAGCGTGATGCAATGACCTCTTACCCGATTTCCATTGATGCACAAAGTGTGGATCTTACTTCTTTAATGGAAGCCAATATGCCAGACGCTGACACGGAGGTTGACCATGATAAGGACGCTGTTTATTCCGATGCAAGACAACTGGAAGGATTTTCTAATTTTACATCCAGCATTACCAAGAACAATCTGACAAAGTTCAAGCAATATCTGGATGACCCGAAAAGCGATATCCAACCATATATCGGTGAAAACGGTATTGTTTATAGCTATGCCATTAAATTTGACGCATTCAGCTTTGATCCGGATGATGTGATGGTTAATCTTGACGGCTCCAATCTGAACGATGATATTGCTGCTTCTGTCGGCGTGGATGCAAGCACCGTATATGGCGCCCAAGCTTCGGGATCAAGCGGTCTGGGAGCGCTGTCAAATACCTTTTCTTCCAAGATGAGTACCAATCATCTGTCTGAAATCATGTCCGGAACCGGCAGCAACCGTATCAGTCCTGCTGTCAAGGATAATTACGACATCGTTTACGGTAGATATCCTGAGCAGTACAATGAGCTTCTGCTGGTACTGGACGAAAACAATGAGGTATCTCTTGTCACATTGTATGAAATGGGTTTGCTTCCGTCAGATGATTATAAAAAGCTGATGCGGAAAATCTCTGACGGTGAAGAGGTAACCATTCAAACTGAAAAATGGAGCTATGCGGATATCTGTAAAAAAGAAATCCTGCTGCTGCCAGCCTGCGACAGATATGTACCGGGCAGTAACGGACTGTTTACCAGAATTACCGATAAAGAGGAACTGACTGCCAAGGTACGGGAAAAGGCAATACCGCTGAAAATCACCGGTATTATCCGCCCCAAGAAAGATGATGAAATCAGACTGATCAAAACAGCTCTCGGTTATACCAAAGCACTGACCGATTATCTCATTGCCTACGCTGAGGACAGCGAGGTTGTGAAAGCACAAAAAGCCGATCCTGACAGAAACATTCTCAGCGGCATGAAGTTTGAACCCAAAAACAAGCGTGAAAAAATAGAAGATATCGGCAGCTTTTTTGATAACATGGGGATCAGCGAAAAAGCAAAGATGATCAAATCCTTGATGGCTGCCTTCGCCTCTGGTAATCCGGAAATAGCAGGTCAATTATCAGAAATGGATGAAACAGCACTTGCTGAACAATTCGATACCTTCCTTGACCATGCAAGTGACCAGATGATGCTGAAAATGTATGACAGCTATATTATGCCCGGCAGCTATGATGATAATCTTGCCGCTTTCGGTATTGTCAGTGTAGATGCGCCGACCTCTATCTCTATCTACGCCGATAGTTTTGAAAACAAAGATCACATTTCCGAATGTATCGAGCGTTACAATGAACAGGCAGACGAGAACGATAAAATCGTTTATACTGATTTTGTTGGTTTGTTGATGTCCTCTGTTACAACGATTGTTAATGTGATTTCTTATGTGCTGATTGCCTTTGTAGCGGTTTCTCTGATCGTATCGTCGATTATGATCGGCATTATTACCTATATTTCTGTATTGGAACGAACCAAAGAAATCGGTATTCTGCGTGCAATCGGCGCTTCCAAACGCAATATTTCCCAGGTATTCAATGCGGAAACCTTTATCATTGGTTTGTTCTCGGGTATCATCGGCATTGTGACAACACTGTTGATTCTGATTCCCGCCAACGCTGTGATCCATGTGCTGGCAGAATCCAACGATATCAATGCATCCCTTCCTGTGGTGCACGCCTTTATCCTGATAGCATTGAGCGTAATCCTGACCCTGATCGGCGGTCTGATTCCGGCAAAGAAAGCTGCTAAACAGGATCCCGTCAAGGCTCTGCGTACCGAATAACCCAGTGAAGCTACACTGAGGGAGCGGCGCCGAGCCGGCACTCTTTGCCGAAAGCAGTTTAATTTTCCATTTTCCACTTTCCATTTTTGATCAGCACGCCGGAGCCTTCCTGATAAAACAAACTTTGCCAATCAATCCACTCTTAAATTATCGAACAACAGGCAGCTGCAATCTTATTTGCAGCTGCCTGTTGCCTTCGTTTATGATTTCTTTTTTGCCTTGTCAGAGAAAAGCAATTTCAGTGTTTCAGCACCCGCAATGCCGTCTGCATCCAGTCCATTTTTCTTCTGGAACTCGGTAACTGCTTTAGCTGTTTCCTCACCGTAAAATTTCGTCATGCCTTCTTTGAACTGGCTGTAGCCCAGCTGCTTCAGACGCTGCTGGATGTATTTAACATGATCATCCGCTTCTCCTGTGCCATACGCCATATCATCTGTGATTTCAAACGGCGGTTTATTCAGGGGTTTGGAGCTTTCTTCCTTGGAGGATTCTGTTTTCTTGCTGGACTCCTGTTTACTATCTTCTTTTTTGCCGGACTCCTGTTTGCTTTCCTCCTTCTTGCTGGATTCCTGCTTGCTCTCTTCCTTTTTGCCGGATTCCTGCTCGTTTTCTTCCTTTTTACTGGATTCCTGTTTGCTTTCTTCCTTCTGACTGCTTTCCTGTGTATCGGTATCTGTCGGCTCCTGTTCAGATACTGACTGCAATTCAGGATAAACAGTCTGAATGATAAAGGAAAGTACCTCTGTCATTGTATCGCCCTGGCGGTCAAATTCATCCGCATCTATCTCATAGATGGAATTCTTTTTAACAGCTGTCAGCTCCTTGAATTTCTCACTGTGAATAATCTGCTCCTTGACGCCGACTGCACAGAAGATATAATCCGGGTCAGATACACGGATAGATTCCACCGCCCCGATAGAGGTTTCGCTGGAAGCGCATACATTCAGTACCTTTGCATAACGGAACATCTTGCCGCCAAAGGTTTCACCAGTAGCTGCGGTTCCGTTGATATCATACAGATAGCAAACAGTTTTTTGCTTTACCTTTTCCTCGTCCTGAGCAGCGGTGGGAATCGCCCTTTCCATTG
>CACZSU010000035.1 GCA_902783855.1 uncultured Ruminococcus sp. | reverse complement strand
TCTGTTAGAATATAGAAGCACGATTGTTGGAATGATTCTGACGAATGAGCGGAATATAGAACCACAGGTGCAGGATTTTAAAAAGAAAAGGAAATTTATCGGATGAACAATGCAATTTTTTATGAAGATAATACGTTTGAGGAATTACAGCTTTCTGCTCAGATCAAAAGAGCAATTGATGACATGGGCTTTATCTCCCCTACCCCCATTCAATCCAGAGCGATTCCAATGATACGTGAAGGCAAGGATATAATTGGCAGATCCCAGACAGGTACTGGCAAAACAATGGCGTTCGCTATCCCTGCAATTGAAATGATACAGGCGCTCAAAGATAAGTCGCACGTTTCGGCAATTATTATGCTGCCTACCAGAGAGCTTGCCATACAATGCTGTGCTGAAATCAGAAAGCTGACCAGATATTGTGAGAGTATTCGTCCTGTAGAGGTCTATGGCGGTGCCCCTATGGACAGACAGATCACCAGGCTCAAAAGAGCCAACATCGTGATCGGTACTCCCGGCAGAATCATGGATCATATGCGGAGAAAAACACTCCGGCTGGATCACGTCCGTCTGGCTGTACTTGATGAAGCAGATGAAATGCTCAGCATGGGATTTAAAGAGGATATGGAAACCATTCTGCGTGAAACACCACAGGATAGACAGACCGTTCTCTTTTCGGCTACCATGCCGCCCGCTATCATGTCGATTACCGAGGAATTTCAGAAAAACCCTGTGGTGATTGAAACAGACAACAAAAAGCTCACCCTGGACAATATCCGGCAGACCTATGTCAATGTCCCCATGGGCAGAAAGACAGATGCGCTCAAGCTGCTGTTATATTATTTCGATCCCAACCGTTCCATTGTATTCTGCAATACCAAAAAAATGGCAGAGGAAATTGCCGTTGCCCTCAGCCGTGACGGTCTGCAGGCAGAAGCGCTCCACGGTGATCTGAAACAGTCCCAGCGCAACACCGTTATGGAAAAATTCCGCTGCGGTGCAACCCCCATTCTCGTCGCTACGGATGTGGCTGCCAGAGGTATTGACGTCAATGATGTGGAATTTGTTTTTAACTATGATATCCCTCAGAACAACGAATACTATGTACACCGGATCGGCAGAACCGGCAGAATCGGCAAGGAAGGCAATTCTATTACGATCTGCAGCGGCAGACGTCAGGTCTTTGAGCTGCTGGAAATTATCAAACGACTGAAGGCCTCTATTGAACAGATTGATATTCCAACCGGAGACGATATCAATTATCACATTTCTGAAAAAAATATCAACTACGTGGAAGATGCCTTGGGCGGCACCATTCACGAACGTTATAAAAATATGGTCAATCTCCTGCTTTCAGAAGGCTACTCCCTGTATGATATTGCTGCTGCGGCTTTGCAGATGCATTTTGCTGAAAAGGAAATCAAAGTAACCGATATTCAGACCGACAAAAAACAATACGGCAAAAACGGTATTACTGATTTTTCTAAAATCATGCTGAATATCGGCAGAGCAAGCCATGTAGCACCCAATCATATTGTCGCCTCTATTACAGAAAGAAGTCTCCTGCATGGAAAGGATATCGGAAAAATTGAAATCTATGATGATTGCTCCATTGTTTCCATTCCTTCTGCATCCGTAGAGGATGTTCTGGACGTCATGCACGGCGCAAAGGTCTGCGGCAGACCTGTCAGAACCACCCTGTATGAAAATCCCCGCCGCCCGTCAAAATCCCGCAGTCCCCGTTCATCCGGTGCCGACGGGAAAAAATCCAGGGATAACAGCAAGACCCCGAAAACCGTTAAAACACACAAGAGATCAGCAAAACGTCACGGATAACGATGGAGGAATGATGATGAAAAAATGGTTATGCTTTTTTCTCTGCTGTCTGACTGTGGCTCTCGTTCCGGGATGCAGCCAGAATCAACAGGAATTCACCGTATCAGAAAGCGAACCGCTTTCCCCGATGTCCGAAGAACCCGTCCGCTCCAAAGCACCTGTCAATCATGTCATTTATCCGGATAGGATTGACGAAATTGATGCAGAACATCTCCGCTACAAAAGCAAATCCGGTACGTATACCGC
>CACZSU010000034.1 GCA_902783855.1 uncultured Ruminococcus sp. | reverse complement strand
GCTTCAGATACCTGCCGGAAAAGCAACCCCGGCGCCGCCTGTTGGTCCTGCATTAGGTCAGCATGGTGTAAATATCAGTGCGTTCACGAAGGAATTCAATGAGCGTACCAAAAAGGATGCAGGTCTGATCATTCCTGTAGTAATTACAGTATATGCAGATCGTTCTTTCACATTTGTAACAAAGACCCCTCCCGCAGCAGTTCTGATCAAGAAGGCTTGCGGCATTGAAACAGCATCGGGTGAACCCAATAAGAAGAAAGTGGCTAAGATTACCCGTCAGCAGGTTCAGGAGATCGCAGAGATGAAAATGCCCGATCTTAACGCTGCAACCATCGAGACAGCCTGCTCTATGATCGCAGGAACCGCTCGTTCCATGGGAATCGAAGTCGTAGATTAATTACCCGGGTGGGAGGAAATCAATCCGACATTACCACTCAATAGGGAGGACAAAAATGAAACACGGTAAGAAATATGTTGAGGCTGCAAAGCTTATCGACAAGACAAAAGCATATGATGCGAAAGAGGCAATTGATGTATGCCTCAAGACAGGTACCGCAAAGTTTGACGAAACCGTTGAGCTGCACGTGAAGCTGGGCGTAGACTCCAGACACGCTGACCAGCAGGTAAGAGGCGCTATCGTACTGCCAAACGGTACAGGTAAGCAGGTAAGAGTACTGGCTATCTGCAAGGGCGACAATGTGGCAAAGGCACAGGAAGCCGGCGCAGAATATGTAGGCGCTGAAGAATTCACTCAGAAGATTCAGAGTGAGGGTTGGATGGATTTTGACGTACTGATCACCACACCCGATATGATGGGTCTGGTAGGACGTCTTGGTAAAATCCTTGGTCCGAGAGGCTTGATGCCTAACCCGAAGGCTGGTACCGTAACCCCCGATATTGCCAGAGCTGTCAAAGAAGCAAAGGCAGGTAAGATTGAATATCGTCTGGATAAGACAAATATTATTCACTGCCCGATCGGTAAGGTATCCTTTGGTACAGATAAGATCAGCGAGAACTTTGATGCACTGCTGGGTGCAATCATCAAGGCAAAGCCGGCAGCTGCAAAGGGTCAGTATATCAAATCCTGTGCAGTAGCAACCACCATGGGTCCTGCTGTAAAGATCAATCCCTCAAAGATTAACGGTGCTGTCTGATTTTTTGAAAGATAGTGCTTGACATATGCACCTTGGTGTGCTATAATAACAATTGCTGTCAGCCAAAGACAGCGGGTGCGAAAGCATAAAGGGTTATCCCGCCCGCCGAGGTGAGCGTATGAGATTATCAAGAGGTAATGCTGCGCCTTCTCGGGAACGGGAAGGCGTTTTTTGCGTCAAAATACAAGGAGGTGAATTGTTTTGCCAAGTCAGAAGGTTTTAGAGCAGAAGCAGCAGATCGTGAATGACCTCGCTGAAAGAATCCAGGGCTCTGTAGCAGGTGTGATTGTATCCTATGAGGGTATTAACGTTGCTGATGATACAAAGCTCCGTAAGGATCTCCGTGAGGCAGGTGTAAAATACACTGTTGTAAAGAATACGCTGATCAAGCGTGCAGCTGAGAAGGCAGGACTTAACGGAATTGAGGGTGTATTGAACGGTACATCCGCTATCGCAACCAGCTCAGAGGATTATGTAGCAGCAGCTCGTATTCTCCAGAAGTTTGCTGATGGACATAAGACATTTGAAGTCAAGACAGGTTATCTTGATAACGAGGTAATCAGCCTTGAAAAGATTCAGAGCCTTGCTAAACTCCCGAGCAGAGAAGTACTTCTCGCAAATGTTCTGGGCGCATTCCAGGCTCCGATCGCATCCTTCGCAAGAGCCGTACAGGCTATTGTTGATAAGGACGGCGAGGCAGCACCCGCAGAGGAAGCTGCCGCTGAAGCAGAGGCTTCAACAGAAGCTTAATTAACGAAAACATTTCATAATATGTTTAATTGGAGGTAAATAACCATGGCATCTGAAAAGGTTACTAAAATTGTAGAAGAATTAAAGGAACTGACTGTACTTGAGCTTTCTGAGCTGGTACACGCTGTAGAAGACGAGTTCGGCGTATCTGCTGCTGCTGCTGTAGCTGTAGCTGCTCCGACAGAAGCTGCTGCTGTAGAGGAGAAGACAGAGTTTGACGTAATCCTCAAGAGCGCAGGCGCTGAGAAGATTAAGGTTATCAAGGTTGTACGTGAGCTGACAGGTCTTGGTCTGAAGGATGCAAAGGCTCTTGTTGACGGCGCTCCCAAGACACTCAAGGAAGCAGTCAGCAAGGATGATGCTGAAGCTATCAAGGCTAAGCTGGCTGAGGTTGGCGCTGAGGTAGAGATTAAGTAATTCCTTGTAGGATTACTTTCTCACTACAAAATTCAGGAGGTGCTATCAATGGCAAAATGTGAAATTTGCAACAAGGGAGTTACCTTCGGTATCAAGGTTTCTCACTCACACAGACGCTCTAACAGAGCTTGGAAGCCGAACGTAGTTAAAGTAAAGGCTATCGTAAACGGCACACCCAAGAGAGTGAATGTATGCACCCGTTGCCTCCGTTCCGGTAAGGTAACCAGAGCAGTCTGATTTCTGACGAAAGCATAATTTTACTGAATAGAAGGCAGTAACCTTTGTGGTTGCTGCCTTTTTTGGATGAATGCCCGGAAGAATAAAAAGGCAGCCCCCTTGATTCTTAACGAATTCAGGGGGCTGCCTTTTGTAGAAAACAGAGGATTTTACAATCAGTTGTAAAGGTCAGTAGAAAGGTAACGCTCACCGGTGTCAGGAAGGATCACTACAATGTTTTTACCCTGATTTTCAGGACGCTGGGCAAGCACAATGGCTGCATGGAGAGCAGCACCGCTGGAGATACCAACCAAAACGCCTTCACTACGTGCAAACTGTCTGGATGCAGCAAATGCATCTTCGTTGGCAACAGGAACCACTTCGTCATAAACGCTGGTATCCAACGTATCCGGAACAAATCCGGCGCCGATGCCCTGAATTTTATGGGGACCAGCCTTGCCCTCAGACAGTACGGGAGATGTTTTGGGTTCAACCGCAATTACTTTTATATCGGGGTTCTTTTCCTTGAGATACTTGCCTGTACCTGAAAGTGTTCCGCCTGTGCCGACACCGGCAATCAGAATATCAACCGCACCATCCGTATCTTCCCAGATTTCCGGACCGGTTGTGTTGTAATGAATCTGCGGGTTGGCTGGATTGACAAACTGCCCCAGAATAACGGCACCGTCAATTTCGTCTTTCAGTTCCTCCGCTTTGGCAATTGCACCCTTCATGCCTTTGGTGCCCTCTGTCAGAACGATTTCAGCACCATATGCTTTCAGAAGGTTTCTTCTTTCAACGCTCATGGTTTCGGGCATGGTCAGAATGGCTTTGTAGCCTTTTGCGGCTGCTGCGGATGCCAGACCAATACCTGTGTTGCCGCTGGTAGGTTCAATAATGGTTGCACCCGGACGGAGCAGTCCCTTCTGTTCAGCATCCTCAATCATGTTCTTTGCAATTCTGTCCTTAACGGAACCGGCGGGATTGAAGTATTCCAGCTTTGCAAGAATGTTTGCGGAAAGCGCCTTTTCCTCGGAAAAACGCTTGGCATTGAGAAGCGGTGTTTTTCCGATGAGTTCAGTAATGCTGTTATAGATTTTAGCCATAATAGTATACACTCCTTTTGATAATAATTACGACAGATGTCACAAAACAGTGACAGGTGTTTTTAATGGAAGAAAACCCTATATTTAAAACATACTAAACATATAGGATTTACTATATTTATACTATAGCATCTTCTCTGTCAGTTGTCAAGGAGTTTTTAAAATTTTTTCGCAATGAAGTGTAAATGCTGTGACAGAATACTGGCAGATTACGGAGCAGGAGGAATAAACAGAGGGGAATCCGGTGGGGAGAAGGTAAAGCCGACAAAAAGGATGGTCATACAGAGCATCATAATCAGACCGGGGAAAGTCCGCATTTTACCGGTATCGGTCTGTTTAATGACCCTTGCGCAGCGGATGCGAAAGGACAGAAGGACGGCAGTGAAGAACAGGATCAGATTAGCAAGGAACCCGGGTGTACCGAATAAAGCAGAGTAAATGTAGAAACCAGCGGCGATCCAGATCATTCCGCATAAAACGCCGATCATACCGGAAAACAGAAAACCGCCGATATGCTTGCCATACGAAAAGAATTCAATGAGGATAAAGAGGATAAAAGGGAAAAATAATAGTTTAAGGTGTTCCCATACGCTTTCGTTGACAGGGGTAACTGCTGCGACGAGCAGATTATGGTTGCTGCAGGCATAGGCAAAATGCAGGACACAGCCCAGAATACTTACAAAAAAGAATCCCACAGAGCTGCTGAAATCCATCCAGTGTTTATAATTATTCATTCAGACACCACCGTAATCAATGCTAAATTATTTGTATGCACGACATAGACAGAAAATGTATTTTTTTGCCGGCGGCAGCGTGACGCTGCACCCTCACAGCGCCGAGCCGGCGCACCCGTTGCTCTCAGTCGTATCTTTTGCCCCTTCATACTATTCGGCTCCACTGTGTGTGCTTGTCGTGTATTGGGTACCCTCTTAAGGTTCCCCCTTTTGGAAAACTCCCTTCCTTAACTCCCTGCTGCTATCCACCCGCTTAAACTAATACAAGTCAAGCCCACACGTAGGTGATGCAATAGTAGAAGGGGAAAGGTATTCGACCGAGAGCAGTGACACCGGCGGCACGCCGGCGCAGCGACTGACGCGTATAGGGTGCAGCGTCACGCTGCTGATTGACAGGGAGAAGCGGGGTGGGGTATAATAAGAACGGATAATAAAAAAGGGGGGATAATCGGTATGCAACAGAAATTTGATGTAACCGGAATGAGTTGTGCTGCTTGCAGTGCAAGAGTAGATAAGTGCGTGTCGGCACTGGATGGAGTGGAAAGCGTTGCTGTCAATTTACTCAAAAATCAGATGGTGGTGACATATGATGATCAGAAACTCAGTGATCGTGATATCATTGGTGCAGTAACGGACGGCGGGTATGGTGCTTCTGTCCACTCCGGCAGCACAGAAAAAGCAGCCGCTCCACAGCCGCAAAAGGTTGTGGATCAGATGCTGCACAGACTGATCCTGTCGGCAATTGTGACCATATTGCTTTCATATGTAGCCATGGCGCCTATGATGTCGCTGCCTCTGCCATTTTTTTTGACGGGTACGCAGTACATGGGAATAAACGCATTTACGCAGTTTTTGCTGACGCTGCCTGTAATCGCAGTCAATTATGCGTATTACCGCAGCGGCTTCTTATCGCTGTTCAGAGGTGCTCCCAATATGGATACCTTGATTGCCGTCAGCACGAGTGCTTCTATGCTGTACGGATTATATTCTATGTATGGCATTTTGTATGCTTACGGTGTCGGCAGCAGCGAGCTTTTGCATCAGTTCGGGCACAATCTGTATTTTGACTCTGTGGGCATGATACTCACGCTGATCACACTCGGCAAGTTCTTTGAAAGCCGTGCCAAAAAGAAAACTACTGACGCTATTATGAAGCTAATGGATTTATCGCCTAAAACAGCTGTTTTGCTGCGCGGCACTGACGAGGAAGAAATACCTGCGGCTGATATACAGGTGGGTGATATTTTGTGTGTGCGTTCCGGCAGCACGGTGCCGGCTGACGGTGTGATTATAGAAGGCAGCGGCTCGGTGGATGAATCGGGCATTACGGGTGAAAGCATTCCGGCAGAAAAAACAGTGGGTGATCATGTGGTTGGCGGTACGGTCAGCCGTTCCGGCTATTTCCGCATGAGAGCAGAACACGTTGGTGCAGATACGGCATTGGCGCAGATCATCCGTCTGGTGGACGATGCCACAAGCTCCAAAGCGCCTGCGCAGAAGCTTGCTGACAAGGTCAGCGGTATATTTGTTCCGGTGGTCATGGGAATTGCTCTGGTAACAGCAGTGGTCTGGCTATTATTGGGATTTGGTGCTGCCCATGCTTTCACAGCAGCTGCATCTGTTCTGGTTATTTCCTGTCCCTGTGCGCTGGGACTGGCGACACCGACAGCCATAATGGTCGGAACAGGACAGGGAAGTGTCAACGGTATTCTGATCAAATCTGCCGAAAGTCTGGAAACAGCCCATAAATTAGATACAATCGTTCTGGATAAAACAGGAACACTTACGGCAGGAATTCCGGAGGTGACAGATATAATACCGTTTGACGGTTGGAATCGTCAGTCACTGCTGCGGTGTGCCTGTTCGCTGGAATACCCTTCGGAGCATCCGCTGGCGCAGGCTGTCGTTCGTGCAGCGGAAAAGGAAGGAATTACCCCCTTTGACGTCAGTGATTTTCAACAGACCGAGGGTGCCGGCATTTCCGCCCGTGCAGACGGTCATCTGTACCGTGCCGGAAACCGTCGTATGGCTGATGCAATAAATGATGAAAACAGCAGGCAGCTGACAGAAAAGCTGGCGGCAGATGGTAAAACACCGCTGTATTTTCTATGCGATGAGAATCTGATGGGAATCATTGCTGCTGCCGATCCGATCAAGCCCACCTCTGCCGCAGCCGTCAAGGCATTGCAAAAAATGGGGCTGGAGGTGATGCTGTTGACAGGCGATCATGCTGCAACGGCAGCCGCCATCGGAAAAGCAGCGGGCATTACCAATGTAAAGGCAGAGCTGCTGCCGGCTGATAAGGAACAGCAGGTAGCTGCGTTGTGCAGTGAAGGCAAATGTGTGGCAATGGTAGGTGACGGTATCAACGATGCGCCCGCCCTGGTCAGGGCAGACGTGGGCATTGCAATTGGTGCAGGAACAGACATAGCTATGGATTCAGCAGATATTGTGCTGATGAAAAGTGATTTGTATGATGTGGTGAATACCATCCGGCTGAGCAAGGCTGTAATGCGAACGATTCATCAGAATCTGTTCTGGGCATTTTTCTATAATGTGATCGGCATTCCGGTGGCAGCAGGGGTGTTTTACAGCTTCGGTCTGATGCTGAATCCGATGATCGGTGCTGCTGCCATGAGCTTTAGCTCCGTATGTGTGGTAACCAATGCACTGCGTCTGCGCCGGTTCCGTATGCAGTCGGCTGAGGAAAAGCGTACAGAAAAGGCTGATACCGTCACTTTGCGCATCAAGGGCATGATGTGTGAAAAATGTGTTGCCCATGTCAGGGAGGCACTGGAATCGGTGGATGGCGTACAGGAGGCAAGGGTCAGTCTGAAAGCCAATTCGGCTGTAGTGACGCTGCAAAAAGAGGTGGATACGGATGCGCTGGTGCAGGCTGTTGTGAAAGCAGGTTATAATGCGAAAAAGAAATAATCGGATTATGTTAATCTATGCATGATGTGTGTTTGACGAATGATGGCGCTTTACCGTATAATGAGGGTAATATACTTGCATGATGATTGCTATCAGAGGTGAAATGCTATGAGAAAACAAAAAGCAGCCATTCTTCTCTCACTTGTACTGGCAGCCGGTTCGGTAAGTGCCTGTACGCAGACAGCCGGTCAAAAGGAAAGCAGCCTTGCGGCAGAATCCGACATCCCGTCTGTAGCTTCACAGACAGATGCTTCGGAAAGTGAATCTACTCAGTGGAGTGATGAAGCCTCGGTTGATGAGGTGACATCAGCGGCAGAGGAAAGCGCCGGTACGATATCTTCGGCAGAAGGCAGCGCATCCTCTGCACAAAGCGAAGCCTCCTCAAAGCAGAGCAGCCAGTCCTCAAAAACCGCCGGAACCAGCACAGCTGACCGAAAAACCAGTGCAGCTGCTTCCCAGACATCTGCTGCTAAAACCCCGTCCGCATCGTCAAAGGAATCCGCGTCCTCCAAGACATCCTCTCAGAATTCCTCTGCGTCGGGCAAAACCCAGACAAGCGCACAGCAAACCTCCAGACAGACCTCCCAGACATCCGCTCCACAACCATCTACCCCTCAGGCACCGGCTCCCAAACCGGTGGATAATAGCAGCGTAGGGGATATCAATCTGTTCAACAGCCTGTTCAGTCTGTACAACCGTGTTACCGTACAGCTGACGGTTTCACAGGCAGAGCTGAATAAGCTGCAGAACGACTACATCAGGTACCAGCGCATCCATTCAAAATCGCCGATTTACCGCAAGGCGTCGCTGACAGTGACGGTTAACGGACAGAGCTTTACCATGGATGAAGTAGGCATCCGGTTGAAGGGCAATATGTCCCTCAGCCCGGTATATAACGAAAACGGAACGCTGAATCTTTCCCACTACAAGCTCAGCTTTAACGAAACCTTTGACGACAAGGATTATTATGGCAGCGAGGCAAAGGTATGGGCAAGCACGGAGGAACGCAAGCAGCGTAAAAACCGCCGCTTCGCAACGCTGAAAAAAATGGATCTCAAATGGAACAGCTGCTATGACGAGAGTAATATCCGGGAAATCTATGCCAGTGAGATGTTCCGTGAAAACGGTGTCTTTGCCCAGCATATCGGACTGACACAGTTGATTATGAATGGTCAGAATTATGGCGTGATGAGGCTGTACGAGCCGGTGGACGAGCTGTTTCTGGAGAAGCGTCTGCCTGCATCGGCGCTGGGCGGCGACCTGTATAAATGCGGCTGGACGATGCGGCCGTGCAATTATGTCAGCAATCAGGTGACCTATGGTGTGGATGACAAGGATACGGGAGCAAAGTTCAATTTCAACCTGAAAACCAATGAAAAAACCTCCAATCATGCATCCCTGCAAAACCTGTTGAATGTGCTTGCGACCCGCAGGGACAAGGCAAGCTATGAGAATATCATTGATACAGATTATCTTGCCAATTTCCTTGCAGCCAGCTATTTTGCAGGCGATCCCGATGATATCCGCAATAATTACAATAACCATTACATTTATTTCCGCAAGGATAACGGAAAGGCTATTTTCATTCCCTATGACAATGACCGGACGCTTGGCATTACCTATGGCTATAATCCGGACGGAAGCGGCATGACGAAGCAGTCCCCTTATTCTGACAGAGCAGCCGGCGCTGGTCACACACAGGCTAATCCGATGATCAAGCGGGCGATTCTGGATTCAGATGCTTTTCTCAAGGATGCCTATGAAGCTTCTCTCAGACGGATTGTCGATTCCGGTTTTCTGGATGTCAATCGTTTTACAAGCCAGTACAACCTTGCCTACAGCAATTATGCCAGTGTGGTAACGCCCTTTGGCTGGTTCGGCAATCAGGAACAGAATTTTACATTCAGTCTGAATGGTCAGTTTACCTCTGGCAGTGACCGCAATATGTCCTTTGCTACTTATTCAGAAAGAATCCTGCAAACCTACCACCAGGCAATGGACTGAAATAAGTCAGGAGCAAGGAATCAGTCGCCTTCAATAAAAAGCAAAGAGCGCCGGTGGCGAATGCCGATACAGAATCTGCGGGGCTGTTCAGAAAGCCCTCTGGCGAGAAATCCCCTTAGTTACGGTTGCCGCCGTGATAGCTCCCCTGTCTGGCAATGTTGTTAATTTTATGAAGAATCTTTCCCACAAGATTGCTTTTGTGGTCAAGCTCCTTCGCTACGCTCAGAATATATCAACAATTGCCCATACAAAGGTAGGGAGTTTGATGCTCAGGGTAGGGAGTTTGATGTTCAGGGTAGGGAGTTTGATGCTCAGGGTAGGGAGTTTGGTGCTCAGGGTAGGGAGTTTCAAATGCAAACTCCCTACCCCTATAAGTCCTGAAACCAAGATATAGAGCGGATTTTTGGTGAAAATGACAGTCAGGGTAGGGAGTTTAGGGAGTTTGAAGCTATAAATTCTTTCCCCGCTCATTTTTGAAAAATCCAGAAAAAATAGT
>CACZSU010000033.1 GCA_902783855.1 uncultured Ruminococcus sp. | reverse complement strand
TGTATTCCATTCTTTCGTTCCTCCGTTTGCTTTGATATCTATATTATACCATTTTTTAACGGACTTTGCGAGTTTTTGCACGGTCTGTATTCTTTATTTCTGCTCCGCAGAAGCGTTACCGCCACTCCTGTCAGCACGGACAGAACACTGATGACGATCATCATGATGAGTGGATAATCCAGTGTGCTGTTTATTTCAATCAGCCGTTCATCAGATATTTCAACATATCCGAGCAGCGTTCCGGAAACTGCGCCGCATACGTTGTTGATAGCGATATGTGCCAGGGATGCCGGCAAAACGGAATGGGTTGCTTTTGTAAGAGCCGTTAGGTAAAAGCCGATAGCAATACACGAAATACACATCAGACCAATACCCACCCATGGATAACCTGCATATCCGGTACCGAAATTATGTCCGCAGGCTATGAGAGGTGCGTGCCACAGTCCCCAGATAGTACCGCCGACAATTACAGCTGCCGGACCGGGCATCAGCTGTTCCAGCTTCGGCATCATATATCCCCGCCAGCCGAATTCCTCCCCGAATCCCAGCAATACGCTGGCAATGCTGACCGAAACAACATAAATAGTGGTTGATAAAAATACACCGTAGTCAATTTTCTGCAAAGACGCTTCCAGCGTTCCCTGCGGCGTCAGGAACAGTACGGCTCCCAGAAACAGCAGTATTCCTACAATCACGGGAAAGCATAAGCCTATCACAAAGTACCGGACATTGCCCTTGATTTTCATAGCAAAATAACTGTCCGTGAACCCTTCATGCGTAATCAGTCTTGTAAGCACATGGGCGACCGCCGGACAAAGCATAGCGACAGCGGGAACAACACCGTACCAATCGTTCTCAATTGTCCATCCTACATTGGCAATATAGATAAAGATAATGACATAAGGGATACCAAAGGAAATGAGTAAATAAATCATCAGGCGGCGCAAAGTATGCCGCCGTTGTTGCTTTTCTACGTCTATTTCATCAACATTTCCTGCCAATCCACCACCCACACGTGAGTCTGGTTTGCATTTGTTTATATTTTTATTTATCATAGTATTCCCCTCCCTTCAGATACAGCCTGCATGAAATCCGATATGACAGATAATAGAGTACCCATGTAACAGCGGGCGTCAGCCGTAAAATGGTGGAAGATTCATCTGTCAGAAAGTCCTTCATCCATTTCAGAAAGCTCTCCAGCGAACCGAATACAGACAGATCGCCAAACAATCCATAAACGATCAGTCCCATTGTTACCGCTCCAATCAGAACCATCCGGAACAGATTGCCCTGCTTGGTGCCAAAGCGCACCAAAAAAGGCATTTCCAGGGCACGTATCAGCAATTGCAGCCACAAAAGCTGCATGAGCAGCACATTAATAATGGTAATATCTGTCCCGTTAACAGCAGATGCAGCAGAAAAAAAGATCGTCATAATAACTACCATCGAACAGGACAGTGCTGCATTGAAAACGTATTTAGCAGCTATCTGCATATGGATTCCGTCCTTTACGGACACGATATAATCCTGCCACTTCTTACGTTCATCGCCTTCCATAATGCCGGATTCAAACATTTCCAGCGTCAGCATGATCATAACCGATACCATTCCCAGCACGAGATCCAGCTCCCACTCATTCAGGTCAGGGGTCGTCTGCACAGGCACGATTGTCCATCCAAGAGCGAAAACTATGATCGGCAAAATCATCAGCAATTGTTTTTTATGTATGATCAGTTCCTTATACAGCAAACCAAACATCAGTTTTCCCTCCTTTTCAGCACCTTTACTGAGAAAATATAGCAGCTGACGCCCATCACGACTGCCAACACAAAAGCGCCGGGCAGCAGCCAACTTTTAATGATGCTGATTTCGCCGCTGATAAAGTCGAGTACATCTATATCCTGATTACCCTCCAGTGACTCCATTTTATTCAGCAGAGCAGGCATTATGGACAGCATAATCGCACTGGCTATCCCCACCATGATCATATCGACTGTTTGTTTTTTCTTACATATGACAGAAAGAAGTGTGATCAGAAACGAAAAAGAAAGGAACAGGAAGTAACAAGCAGTAATATATCTGAAGTGGCTGAACTTGGGCATTCCTCCTTCCGCAATCAGAAATATCAGAAGGTACAGAATACTGATCACATATGCAGTGGTCATCTGGGCAATGTCAAACAGCATTTTTGCTCCGATAATCCTCTTTTCTCCCACAGAGGTCGTGAAACAGAATCTGAGCCAGCCGCAGTTTTTATCACTGTATGTTGACTGCATACATGAAGCTGCCATAAACGCAACACAGGGTACATATCGGAGCAGCCATATATTTCTTGTCAGAGAATCCAGCACCTCTTTGTTATCCGCAAGGTTCCCGCATATCATACTAATTCTCACAAGCATCGCCATTACAGCAAAAAAGAAACAATAAAAATAAGCCATCGCCAGCATTTTGCGGCAGATAATATAGTCCTTGTAAATCAGCCCCTTCATTATTTCCACTCTCCTTTTTCACGGCGTACATAAAAGAGCATGATTTCCTCCAGAGTCGTATGATCAATGGTCAGACCACTGTATTTTTCGGCAGCTTTTTTTCTGTCACTGACCATCACTTCCGCACCGAAATCCGTCAGTCTTGCGCTGATAATATCCGATTTATCAATATCCTTATACTCATTTTTTCTGCATTTTATCAGACCATGGTTTTCAACCGTTTCATCCTTGCCCTGGCTGAGGAGAATTTTCCCCTTGTCGATAAATGTCACCGTATCGGCAATTCTCTCAAGGTCGGTTGTGATATGAGAGGAAAGGAGTATACTGTTGTTTTCATCCTGCAAATACTCAAGGAAAATATCCAGTATTTCATTTCGTACAACCGGGTCAAGTCCTGTTGTAGCCTCGTCCATAACAAGCAGCCTTGCCCCATGAGAAAGAGCTGCTGCAATCTGAAGCTTCATTTTCATGCCCTTTGAAAACTCCCCGAAACGCTTTTTTCTCGGCAGGCTGAAACGATCCAGATAATCGTTGAAGGTTCTTTTATCCCACTCATCAAACACATCCGAAAGAATCAATGACAGCTGATTGGCATTGATCATTTCATGGAATGGCAGTTCGTCAAATACAGCGGAAATCCGGTATTTGATCTCCATTTCGTTTTCTTCGTTATCCATTCCGAATATTTTGATCGTACCGCTGTCTTTTCTTAAAAGATTCAGCATCAGTTTAATTGTAGTAGTCTTGCCAGCACCGTTCTGACCGATAAAGCCCATAATACTGCCCTTGGGTACATTGAAACTGATATTATCAAGCGTAAAACCGTCGTATTTTTTGGTAAGGTTTTTGATTTCAACTGTATTCTGAAAATCCATGATATTCATTCTCCTTTATAAAGCATATTGAGAAGCGATGACAATTCTTCATAACTGATACCGAATTGTTTTGATTTATCTACCGCATCCATCAGATATTTTTCGATTTGTCTTAATCCCTCCTCACGCACAAGCTCCTGATTCTGTCCACTGACAAAGCTCCCCTTTCCTGTAAATGATTCAATGAACCCGTCACGCTCCAGATCTTCGTATGCCCGCTTCGTAGTAATGATACTGATGCGCAGCTGCTGTGCAAGATTTCGCATAGACGGCAGCGGATCACCCGGACGAAGTACGCCTGTCATGATCATCTCCTTAATCTGTGAAGCGATCTGGTCATAAATGGGTTTTCCGACAGAATTGCTGATAATAATATCCATCTGTAGCCTCCAAAATTGTATATATACATTATACACATTATATACGATCATTCTCTTCTTGTCAAGCACTATCTGTAATTTTTATTCAGTGGTTCCTTATGCATACGCAAAAATCCCGGCTTGCCCAAAACGGTGCAAACCGGGAAATCATACAATATACGTTTTAATCAATCAGGCTTTGCCTACTGATCCGAACAGTTCCATCTTCTCCTTGACAGTAGCCTTGATAGCCTCGAAGCCGGGAGCCAGCAGCTTTCTCGGGTCAAAGCCCTTGCCCTGCAGATCCTTGCCTTCTTCGATATACTTTCTGGTAGCTTCCTGGAAGGACAGCTGACACTCTGTATTCACGTTGATCTTTGAAACGCCAAGAGAAATAGCCTTCTTGATCATGTCAGCCGGGATACCTGTACCACCGTGCAGAACCAACGGCATCTCACCTGTCTTAGCCTGGATGGCATCCAGTGTTTCAAAAGAAAGTCCCTGCCAGTTTTCCGGATACTTGCCGTGAATATTGCCGATACCTGCTGCCAGCATATCAACGCCGAGATCAGCAATCGTCTTGCACTCATCGGGATCAGCGCACTCACCCATGCCTACAACGCCGTCTTCTTCGCCGCCGATAGAACCTACCTCACACTCGATGGAAAGACCAAGGTTGTGAGCAACATTTACCAGTTCTCTGGACTTAGCAAGGTTTTCTTCAAACGGATAGTGAGAACCATCGAACATAATAGAAGTAAACCCTGCCTTTACGCACTTATAGCAGCCTTCATATGTACCATGGTCAAGGTGGAGAGCCACAGGAACCGTAATTCCGAGAGATTCATCCATAGCCTTTACCATAGCAGCAACTGTACCGAAGCCTGTCATGTACTTACCTGCACCCTCAGATACACCGAGGATAACCGGAGAATTCAGCTCCTGTGCTGTCAGAAGGATAGCCTTTGTCCATTCAAGATTGTTGATGTTGAACTGACCTACTGCATAGTGGCCGGCTTTTGCCTTTTTCAGCATTTCTGCTGCATTTACCAATGCCATTATCATCACGCTCCAATAAATTATTATTCCTAGACGCACAAATTGCATCCGATATTTATTATTATACCTTATTTGCATAAAAAGATAAAGAGTTATTTTCAATTTTTTTTAAATTTTTACAGAAAAACACTGTCCATCATCCCAATGCAACATCCAGCACCATCATCATGACAAATCCCACTGCCAGACCCATGGTCGCTATATTGGAATGCTTTCCTGTCTGGGATTCGGGAATCAGTTCCTCTGTTACAACATAGATCATTGCCCCGGCTGCGAATGCCAGCAAGTACGGCAGCGCAGACAGTACCATTCCCGTCAGCAATATCGTCACCCAGCCGAACAGCGGTTCCACCACACCCGATAATGCACCCATCAGAAATGCCTTTGGCTTTGACATTCCTTCTGTTTTCAGAGGCATGGAAATAATGGCTCCCTCGGGAAAATTCTGGATGGCAATTCCCAGCGACAAGGCTGCTGCCGCTGCCATTGTAATGCCGCTGTCAGCCTTGAGTGCAGCTGCAAGCGTCACACCCACTGCCATTCCCTCCGGAATATTATGCAGCGTTACTGCCAGAACCATCATGGTTGTTTTTTTGAGCTTACTGCCGCCGATACCTTCCTCTGAGCGGCTCTGGATATGAAGATGCGGAATCACGCTGTCCAGCACCAGCAGAAACAGCATCCCTGCCAGAAATCCCACTGATGCCGGCAAAAACGGTATTGCCATCCCTTCGGACAGTTCCAGCGAAGGCAGCAGCAAAGACCACACAGAAGCAGCAATCATCACTCCCGATGCAAACCCCAGCAGAAATTTTTCCAGTCCTGCATGAATAGTATCACGCATAAGAAAAACCATGGCGGCACCTGCTGTCGTACCTGCCAACGGAATCAACAAACCGACACAAGTCATCCATTCTGTCATCTGAACACTTCCTTTTCCAATAATTTTACTTCTCTATCATACAGTATATGTATCACTATCTTTATAGGTTCCCGCACGGATTCCCTGAATAGAAACGCTGCACCCTGTCACAAAACAAGGTGTAGCCAATGATTTATTCTGACCGATGGCTTTCGTCAGGTGCGGCAAGCATCTTGACATTCTTGCGGATCATGCGGTCAAATTCCTTTTTATGCCGGTATTTGATAATCACAAACAACAGAACCGACCTCAGTCCCACCAGTGTAGCTATAATCCCCATCACCGTACACAGCAATCCGAATACAGAGTGATGCTCCAGATAAATAAACATCAGACCAATCAGCGTTACGGGAATACCGGTCGCCAGGGATATCACAATGGACGAAACCTTATATTTCAGCTTGCCGGCAGTCGTGCGTTCCTCATCCTCCGCAATTTCCTCGGGCGTTTTGGCTGCCTGTCTGTTCAGATTTGTCAGCGTATAGATACCAATGATAATAAACGGAAAGGAAGCCAGGATAATGATAAAACCGATATACGTCATGGTTTTGGTACGTATCTGTTCCGGATGCTCTCTGTTGTAACAGATCGTCAGCTGATCTCCCTCTTTCCACAGCTTTTCGTATTGTCCAAGTTCGACCTGATCATATTGTTTTCCGTTTACCGTATACTTCACTAACGTTACTGTATTCTCTGTGTTGACAGGAAGCTCCTCTTGTACAACTCTGAAGCCGACTATTTCAGCTGTCGTCTGATCTTCGCCGGTAAAAAAACCCAGCTGCAGGGTACTGATCACTGTACCGATCACAATCAGAACAATACCTATTATTATCAACAGTATTCTGGTAAATCTGCCGACATTTGATACTGGTTCCAAAATAAGCTCATCCTCTCGATGTAATCTGCGTACTGCTCATACGCTGAATCGTAATTGTCTGACCTACCTCGCTATAATAAATTACATAATCATCCTTCACCTGCGCATACTTTTCCTTGAATAGATCCGCTGCCTCTCTTGCATAATCCAGAGCTGCTTTATAATCCTCTGCTGACTCATATTTTACAGCCATGGTTTTCATACCTTCCGGTGTATCATATGTTTTCATCATTTCAATCAACTGTTCCCGAGAAGCCTCACCGCTTTTGATAAAGCTGCCGTTCATCATATGATAGCAATATTTTGTTCCCGAACAGACCGGCACGCCCAGACTCCGCACCGATGGGTCAATTTCCCGTTTTGACAAGATCATACTATCAGGCAAATTCAGGCACCCATAATTCGGCGGAAACGATTTTGTATCATCCCGCTGGGTGTTGTCCACTGTCAGGTCTACCTGATAGTAATTACCATCCAGACGAATAATATTCCAGGAATGGGCCAGAAATGACGATGACAGATTAAAACTTTGTGTGCCGTACAATGCCATACACTCAATTCCCAGCTTTCTCATGCACCATTCAAAGGCTTTGCTGAATCCCTCGCATCTGGCAGTATTATCCACCAATGCTCCATATATAGAGCCAACATAATCACCGTCTTCCTGGTAAACACAATTATGAAACAGCCAGTCGTACACAATCAGTTCTTTTTCGTAATCGGTTTTGCCCTCTGTTTTTTGCTTGATAATCTTGTAGAAGGTGTCAAGTTTTTTCCAGCCTTCGGTATATTCCTTTTCCTTCATACAATAGGAAAGTCCTACTGCTGTAACACTATTCAGATCATCACCGCCATATTCAGGGAAATAGTCCCCTGACAGCTGTATCAGCTCCGGACAATCGTAATTGAGCAGAATCATCAGCTTCGTCAGTTCATCCTCAGAGGGGGGCGTTTCAAATGTAGCTGTTTTTTCAAAATTGATGGCTGCCCTATATAATTCCACAAACCAGTACTTCTCCACACCCGTAAGTTTTTTGACAAAATATTTTGTGTCATAATCCTGAATAACTGCCAGGTCTTCTTCTGTTGCTTCCCTTGGCTTTGACGGTTCGGGCGGCAATTCTTCAGACGGTTCCACTGTAATGTCAATGCTTTTGTTTGTTTCTGTTGTTTCTGTAGATTCCGTCGATTCAATTGATGATTCGACCGATAATTCTGTCTGGACAAGCTCAGGCGTATGATCACACCCTGCTGCAAATGTCAGACAAAGAGCCAAAGATACCCATACCGCTGCCATTTTTCGTTTCATCCGATCACCTCCGCAATCTGTCAACTGCCGTCATAACCGCCGTTATCCGTACCGAAGGAAGTATTCGGCACTTCATAGGAGCCCGTATTATAAGGATTGTCCGGGTCATTATTCACCTGATAGGCAAACGGATCCTGCCGGGCAGAAAAATCCTGCTGGGGCGGATAAGGCGCTGGCGGCTCACTTTCCTGTGTATAAAACGCATTGGGGTCATAGTAATCCCCTCCCTGCTGCGCTTCTGCATCATCGTAGCCTGTATACGTAGCAAAGGGATCCACATAGCTGTCCATCAGATTATTGCTGAACACATCCCCCGCTGCATAATCTCTCTGGTCATCACTCAGACCATTATCTGCGCCGGCTTCACCCATGTACCCGATTTCCTCGGCTTTCTCGAATTTTGGTATATACCCGTGGCGGTTGCGTATGATCGTCACCATATTCATATACACTGCTGCACAGCATATTACAATCAGAATTGCCAGTATGATATACGCCGCTGTATAATCCGGATAAATAAAAACAGGATGGCAGAAATTCGGATCATCCGTATGGTAATAGACATCAATCGTCCCGCCGACATCCAGCTGCTCCAGACGAGGATCCTTCTCCACTATGTTGACATGGTAATCTCTGGTCCCGCCGTAGGTTTCTTCACTGAAATCCAGTCCGATATAATATGTAGCGCCATCCGAGTCACTCGTCATGGTTTTGTCCGTGCAGACAGCCTCTGCCCTGCTGTACCGTTCACGGAACATCTCATCCTGTCCGGCAGAATGAATCAGACAAAACAACACAATGCCCAGAATCAAAGCAGCAACCGATGCTGCAATTACCACCAGAATAGGTGTAATATGCCATTTTTTAACTTTTGTTTCCTGATTATTCATAGTCGTTATACGATCCTTTCAGAACATGGAATGTGGAAAATAAAATCATCTCTTCTATTTTTCCCATTATATCACAACATTCCCTCAATTTCAACCCACTGGGCGCCGAGCCGGCAGCGTGACGCTGCACCCTATACGCGTCAGTCGCTGCACTACGTTCCGCTCTGGTTATAGCCTGAACAAATTTACACCCGCGGAATGCATTCAGTTACACACGGCTTCTACGCAGTTCATTCAAATTAGCAGTTACTCTATTTGTCAACTTTAACACTT
>CACZSU010000032.1 GCA_902783855.1 uncultured Ruminococcus sp. | reverse complement strand
TTTCAAAGTTTTTTCTATTTCTACAAACTGTATTACTTCTTTCCTCATTAACCGCTTGAACTCTTTATTCTGCTAAAGAATTCTACAATTTGTAGAAAAAGCAGCCCCATTCCAGAGGCTGCTTTTTGTCATCCAAGGGAAACCGTCTGGTCAGAAATGACATTTCCATACAGTTTAATTGTCCCTTTATTTTTTGCATTAATCGGATCGGTCATCGTAACGCAGATATTTTTTCCCTCTTTATCAGATACGTTATCCTTTACCTCCTTGATATCAGACAGCTTTTTGAATTTCATCTGCCCATCTTTATACTCGGCATCATACAGAACATTGTTCTCAATCTTGAACCTGCCCTCTCTGATCACGAGGTTTCCTTCTGATTGGCACTTTACACCGAACTTATAGGTTCCATTATTGCGGAACTCAAACACATATTCTGCATCCTTGCCGCATTTCGGGCACTTTACACCCTCGGCATTCCAGACTGCGGGCGCACCGTCGCTGCCTGCTGCACTGATCATTTTTTTCAGTGTAGCATAGTGGGCAATAATCTGATCCACATCCTTATATCCTCTCAGCTGTTCATAATGCTCCATGGCGTTCTTGAAATCCAGCTTTTCATATTCCAGACGGGCTACTGTGTACAAGCACTGGTTTGCTCTGTCCATGCTGTTCTTGTAATCCTTCAGGAAGTAGAACTTTTCGTAAGCACTCTTGAAATACTGTTTTTTCTCGTCACTCTCCGCAGACTTATAGATATTGCTGCGGCTCAGTTCATACTTCGGAGCACCTGTTTCGCCTACCTCCTCATATATATTGATCGCATCAATATATTTCGCCTGATCAAACAGCTTATCTGCGTATTTAACCATATTCTGTCTGTACCTTGCATCAGCATCCATATAAGTACTGATACTCTGGAACATTTCTGCGGCGCCCTTGTAATTGCCGCTCTGGGCATAATCCTCTGCTTTCGTATAGGTACATTTAAAGACCATATCCTCGCTGTCGAGGTAGTCCTTCAGTTTTTCAAATTCTTTCTTTGCAGAATCATAGGATCCTTTTTCGTATTCTGACATTGCCATCTGATAGCGTACATACGGCAAACCGTACACCACGCCGCCATAGGTACCGCCACCCAGCACAAGCAAAATCAGAATGACGGGCAGAACCTTCCCGTATTTTTTCTTATGCTCGGATTTTTTCACCTGCTTCTGATACATTTCTTTTCTTTTACGGAATTCTTCTTTTTGCCTTTCCTTGTCAAGACGTTCCTGTTCAGCAGCCCTAGCCCGAATCTGCTCTACCTCCAATTCATGCTGATCGTTTTGATTCTGCAGCACATCCTTATCTACGTTCTCCTTCAGCCATTCTCTTGGAACGCCGCATACACAGCAATTCTCTTCATTGCTCCAGTTTAACGTACCGCAGGCACACAGCCAGTAATCCTTTTCAAATTTCGGCTGCATACTCAGCTTGGTATGATCCGCATTGATTTTTGCACAATTTTCAATAAACTGCCGGTGCAGATCAGCCTGCACATTAAAGATGCTATCCTGCACCAGACTGGTACTGAACCGTTTGTTATCTTTATTTTCCCATTTCTGACCGGAAACTGTTGTCACTGATTTCAGAACAAATTCAACATTTCTGGTCTGCTGACTCTTGATTTTAAAGGGAACCTTTGTACCGAATTCCTTATTTCGTTCAATATCAAAGCCATCATAAACGCAATTATGGATTACATCCACCTGATTTCTCAGCGAATCATAGCAAATAATATCACATACCATCGACTTAATGATGGCAGGCTGGACATTCATAAACTTTGCATACGCAAAAATTGCTCCCACATTCATATCCAGTTCCAGCTTCATTGAACAAAGCGAAACCGGAGAACCGGGAAACCAGAGGTGAATATTCTTTTCTTCCAGAAGTTTCTTCTTTTCTTCCTTTTCCATAGCTGACTCCTATCACAGGTAAATAATTTTTATCCATTTTCGTATTCTGTACATAATAATGATCTGTGCGAAATAAAAATGAATAATTTATTAATAACATTCTAATACAATTTTGTTAATCTGTCAAGAATCAAACCGATTTCAAATAATTATTTGTATAAAACCCAAAAAAACATCCATAGTATATGTATATAATCACTCTATTTTTGTCTTCGTATCAGCATCTGACATACAATCAGCTGTAAACTATTTTTTCAGGAATGAGTTTCCACAGCGTAAGCAGCCACAGACTAAAAGCCAAATAAACTGACAGTGCAATTTTTTATAGTTGGCAAACAGAGTAACTGTCAATTTCAAAGAGCTGCGTAAAAGTCGTGTGTAACAAAATGCATTCTGAGGTTGTAAACAAATACACGTATTAACCAGAGCGCAGCGACTGACGCGTTCAGGGAGCGCCGGCTCGGCGCAAACTAGTGTAAAATAATAGTTGGCAAACAGAGTAACTGCCAATTTGAATGAGCTGCGTAAAAGTCGTGTGTAACAAAATGCATTCCGCGGGTGTAAACAAATACACGTCTTTACCAGAGCGCAGCGACTGACGCGTTCAGGGAGCGCCGGCTCGGCGCCACCGGCTCAGCGCAAATAGTTTTTGGACAATGGATTGTTTTTTTGTGTACAATATGGTATAATGTGTAATGTTCAGTCTGAATCGGATGAAAGAACGTATTATCCGATGTATTATTAAAGAAAAGGATGATGAATCGGTGTTAAAGCTAGAAAATATTTCGTGGGATACCCCGGCGGGAACCGAAGTACTGAAAAATCTTGATCTGGAAATTCCTGAGGGAAAGCTGATCGTGATTACAGGTCCGAACGGCGGCGGCAAAACCACACTGGCAAAAATCATTGCCGGCATCTATACGCAGAAAAGCGGAAGGATTCTGCTCAACGGCGAGGATATTTCAGCGCTGGATATTACCCAGCGAGCCGCAAAGGGTATCAGCTTCGCCTTCCAGCAGCCTGTACGCTTCAAGGGTATTACTGTGAGAAAGCTGATTGAACTGGCATCAGGCAGCACGATGAAGGAGCATGAGCTGTGTGATATTCTCAGCAAGGTCGGTCTTTGTGCAAGGGAGTATATTAACCGCGAGGTCGATTCTACCCTTTCCGGCGGCGAAATCAAAAGAATAGAGATTGCATCTGTTCTGGCACGTCATACGGATATTTCCCTGTTTGACGAGCCGGAAGCCGGCATTGATTTATGGAGCTTCTCAAATCTGATCAATGTATTCCAGGATATGCGAAAGGACCTGAAGGGTACGCTGGTTATCATTTCCCATCAGGAACGTATTCTGGAAATTGCAGATGAAATTATTGTGGTTGCTGACGGCTCTATCAAGGCCAGAGGCACCGCAGATGAGATGATGAAAATTCTTATGAACAGCAACGGTATTTCTGGCGTCTGTTCAAAACAGGAGGAACTTCTGAAATGAAAAAAATTACTGAAGATCTCTTACGGGAGATATCCGAATGGAACGGAGAATTCAAAGGCGCTTACAATATCCGTGAAGACGGCGCCTGTGTCGGACGTATTTCCAGCAAGAATATTAAAATTGAATCCAAAAAGGATAAACCCGGTCTGGAAATCTATGTGGCACCCGGCACTGTGGGTGAAACGGTATCTATTCCTGCCTGCGTCACCCACGGCGATGTAGACGACCTGGTTTACAATGATTTCTTTATCGGAGAAAATGCGGATGTCATTGTGGTTGCGGGCTGCGGCATCCATACGGAAACAGGGGAACCCGCCAGACATAACGGTATCCATCGTTTCTTTCTGGCTAAGAATTCCAAGGTAAAATATCTTGAGAAACATATCGGCACCGGTCACGGAACCGGATTGCGCTCCATTGATCCTGTTACAGAAGCAGAGCTGGAGGAAGGCAGCATACTGGAAATGGATACTGCCCAGATCGGCGGCGTTGACCGCACACTGCGCAGTACAAAGGCTAAGGTTGGCAAGGGTGCCAGATTGCTGATCAGGGAGCGTATCCTGACGGAAAAGGAACAAACCGCTCAGACTGAATTCGAGGTAGAACTGAACGGCAAGGATTCTGGTGTAGACCTGATTTCCCGCTCCGTTGCAAGGGACAATTCCCGTCAGGGATATCATTCTGTTATTATCGGTAATGCACCCTGTACAGGTCACTCTGAGTGCGATGCGATCATTTCTGAAAACGGCAAGGTTGATGCTGCACCGGAGCTTCATGCCCATGACAATGACGCTGCGCTGATACACGAGGCAGCCATCGGCAAAATTGCCGGCGAACAGATTCTGAAATTGCGCACACTCGGTCTGACAGAGGAAGAAGCAGAAGCCACTATCATTGACGGCTTCCTCAGCTGATACTGCTATCCGTCAGATAAGCGGATAATGCGTTACTCTGGGGGACACGCCGCTCCCCTTTCGGGAAAAACTTTTTCCAGAAATCACATCAACTGCAAAACATAAAAAACCAATCCGGAGGAGAAACATCTTCTCACGGATTGGTTTCTTTTTTTATCTGCCGTCACGGTGACGAAGTATAACACCTACTGTCATGAACATCAGTTTGAGATCCAGCCACAGACTTCTTTCACGAATATACTTTCTGTCCAGTTCCATCCACTGTTCAAAGGATATATCATTCCGGTTACGGCTAGCCTGCCAGAAGCAGGTCAGACCTGGCTTGACCAACAGACGATACCGGTCTGTTTCACTGTACTGCTCTACCTCCTTCGGCAGAGGCGGACGGGGTCCCACGAAGGACATATCTCCGAGAAAAATATTCAGCATCTGCGGAAGCTCATCAATATTGGTTGCCCGCAGAAATTTGCCAATCTTTGTAATACGCGGGTCATCCTTGATTTTAAACACAGGACCGTCTGCTTCATTTTTATCCATCAGCATTTCCTTCTGAGATTCCGCATTCACACACATCGTCCTGAATTTATATAGTTTAAACCGTTTTCCGTTCATGCCCACACGTTCCTGTACAAAGAACGGTTTTCCCTCGCCGTCACCTACTGCCACCAGAATAGCAATCAGCAAATAAAACCAACAGAAAACAGCCATAAACAAAAACGATACAACCAAATCAAACAGCCGCTTAAAAAAATCGAATACAGGTTTTTTCTTTATTTCCAACTCCAGCACCCCTCCGGAATCATTTGTTCCTGCTGTATTTTCAGACACTTATAACCAGAAGCCCAGAATTTTCTTTGGTTTCTTTAATTCCGGTTCATCCACATATTTTCCCTTATACACATCAATGGCATTTTTCTCAAACCAGTCCACATAATCCTCGCCATATTTCTTTTTAACATAACGAAAGGCTTCTTCCAGATTGGGCGCCCTGTTTTTCATATTATGTGCATCCGTACAAATCAGTTGTGCCATGCCCCATTTTATATAACGCAGTGCTGCCTTATCGCCCTCCAGAATAGCGCCTGCATTGATCTGTGCCACACAGCCCTGCTCTACAAAATCAAACAGCTGTGTGGGATCCTCGGTAAAATACGGATAGCGCTCTACGTGAGCCAGAATCGGCTGGTACCCCCTGTTCAGGATATCCACAATGGTATGTCGTAAACCGTAGGGTCTTTGATCCGTTGGAAACTCTATCAGGATATAGTTCGTACCCTCAAAGCATAACGGATCCAGATCGGTTTCGTTGAGCTTGGTTGAAAAATACACCTCGCAGCCGAGCTTGAATTTCATCCCCAGCTCTGCAACCTCAGATACTGCCATCAGCTTTTCGTAACTTTTTTGTCTGACCTCGACAAACCCCTCCACATCAATACGGCTGAAATTGAAGTGCGGCGTAAACATGATAGCCTGTACTCCCTGTTCCCTCTGCTCCCGGAGCATAGCCAGTGATATATCCGTGTTTTTAGCGCCGTCATCTATGGACGGCAGAATATGACAATGTAAATCTATCATTGAAGTATTTCCTTTTCTGTATTGAATTATCCCTTTTTTTGTGAAAAAATAACAGGTGTAAGCATTCGGATTGTTCACCCAAAAGCGCACACCTGCATATATTCTTTGATTGAATGACGCTGAACCAGCCCGCTTATACGCTCTTGTTAAAGCTCTTTGTATCTACAGAAGGAATCATACCAAGTATCGGAATTCCGAGCACGTTTGTGATATCCTCTTCGGTTTTAAAGGTATTGTTAGAGAACTCTTTCAGTAAAACGATTGCCAGCATCAACACAAAACCTATAGCTGCACCAATCAGTCCATTTCTGGTGTTATTAGGGCTGACGGGTGCGCCGCCGTGCGTCACATTTGCGGCACTGATTGTCTTTACCGAACCTGCTGCTACTCTTTTCTGGATAATCGGCGGAGCAACCTTGACAATCTCCGCAATCACCTTTTTGGCATAGTTTGCATCCTTATGCCGCATCTTGATTTCAATAACCTGAGTCGAATTGACAGTGCTGACATCAATGTTTTTTTTCAACTGGTCACTGGACACACCAAGATTCAGATTCTGAATAACAGGCACCATTACGGAGTCCGATTTAATAATAATGGAATATACATCTGCCAGTGCCTGTGCAGCCGTAATCTCCGTTGAGTTGACCGTATTTTTATTTTTATTCAGGTTATTGACAATCAGCGTAGCGCTTGCCTCATATTTTTTCTGAATAAAAAACCGGGAATATACATAAAATCCTGCTCCGAAAATCGCAGAAACCAGCAGCAGCGGAACAATGTGTCGCTTGAGCAGATTCAGAATCACACCTAAATCCAATTCCCGCTCCCCTGTTTTTTCAATTTTTTCTTCCATCCGAATCAGTCACTCCTTAACAACGATATCCGACCTTTATCACGTAAAAGACTTCTAAAAAAAATGGTGATGACCCCACCACCAATACCAGTCAGACAAATGACGCTTAAAACTTACCTACTTATTATACATTTCTGCACCGCATTTGTCAACCGTTTTTTAATCTCTCTATTGTATTTTTGCAATATTTATAATATAATAATCAATATTGTATATTTTTTTATTGTTATAACAAAACATACAAAAAAGCCTGTTATACGCCCTGCCATAGTATCAGGAGAAGCCGTGCATAAAACCGGACAAACAGGCAATGATAAAAAAGAAGGAAGGTATTACCATGAAGAAAACATTGATCATCGGTGCAGGACCAGCGGGGATTTCGGCGTCCCTCTACCTTGCACGCAGCGGAAAAACAGAAGTCGTCGTCGTTACAAACGGAGCCAGCGCCCTTGCAAAGGCAGACAAGATCGAAAACTATTTCGGCTTTGCTGAGCCTGTTTCCGGCAAGGAGCTGCTGGAAAACAGCAGAAAGAATGCAGAGCGTCTTGGTGTTTGTTTTCTGGATACCGAGCTGATAGATTTACAGGTCAATATGGAAATGCGCTTTGAAGCACTGACAGCAGACGGCACTAAGGATACCTATGATGCTGTACTGATTGCCACCGGCAGCGCCAGAAAAACGCCCAAAATAGAAGGACTGTCTGCATTGGAAGGCAAGGGTGTCAGCTATTGTGCGATCTGTGACGCTTTCTTTTACCGCAATAAGGATGTTGTTGTCATCGGCAGCGGAGAATATGCCCTGCATGAAGCGCTGACCCTTACACCAACCGCTGCCTCGGTCACAATTCTGACAAACGGAGTGAAACCCGAGTTTTCGCTCCCTGAGCAGATTCATTGTGATACCCGTAAAATCAAAGCCATCAGCGGCAGCGGTCGGGTTGAAAAAATTATTTTCGAGGATGGCAGTGAGCAGGCCGCAGCCGGCGTTTTCATTGCCATAGGTACAGCCGGCAGCACCGAGCTTGCCAGAAAAATCGGTGCGCCCGTTGACGGAAAGGTAATTATCACCGACGAAAACAAAGCCACAGCTGTACCCGGTGTATATGCCGCAGGTGATTGTACAGGAGGACTGCTGCAGGTTTCCAAAGCTGTTGCAGACGGTGCGATTGCAGCCATGAGTATGCTCCGGTTCTTTTCATGAGCGTGGATTATTAAAACCGATTTTCCCATTCCTTTCCTGAAACGAATTCTATCTGATGAATTTGCATCCGCAAACATTGTCAGCTGGATAAGAATACAAGAAAAACTGCCGCATGAGCGATTTTGCTTCATGCGGCAGTCTGTTTTCTGCTTGTCAATCCATCATTAATCCGAAATTGTACCTGACAGATACTGTGACGCCGTGCCATAAGGTACGGGGGCACTGGATCCGCAGCCATTCGGTGAATAAATTGTAGGCGGCTGACCCGTAGGCTGAACATTGGTCGGACCATGCTCAACATCCTTCGGCATCATAGCCTGGAGCGCACCCCAAGATTCGCCTGTATAGTCGTAGTTACCCTCGGGGGTATACTCACGTCTTACTTCCTTGCCGTCCTTAAAGTATACCTGTGCGCCCTTTACGCTGTATACACTGCCGCCGAGTTCTGTTACCCAGCCGATCGGTACGATTTCGTCCCATTCTGCGGAAAGCGGTCCGTAGAATTCAACGCAGATTTCATCAATACCGTCGCCATTGCAGTCATATACATAGGTAGCAATATAAACAGGATAATCATAAGGATTCTTGAACTTCATATCAAGGTTGCCATAGTCAACCGTAGCATCCGTACCAACTGCTGCATAAGAGGAGGGATACTGGTGAGCGTGTCTTTCTACAACCGACATACCTGCCTTGAGAGCAGCAATATAAATCGTAGTAGATGCCTGACAGATACCGCCGCCATACTGCTGTTCATATCCGCCGCTTACGATTGCGGTAGACGGTACATAGCCCAGCGCACCTGTGGTTGTATCGCCTGTCATCTCGTTAAACGAGAATGTTTCGCCCGGATTGACGACATAGCCGTTACAGGTCTTGATTGCCAGCTGCATATTATATACGGAAGCCCATACATTGGTACAGCTTGTGCAATGAGAACCGATCAGCTTTGTATTCGCCTTGACCATGTTCAGTGATTTCTTATAAGAAGTTCTGACAGCTGTTACGGTAAAGGTACCAACCTTTTCAGGCTGTTCCAGAATCTTGGTAATCTCGTCCGTTACCTTCTTCTGGCTGATGAGATAGCCATCCGAACCGTCTGCATACGTAAACTTTTCCTTTGCTTCGGGGTTGAAACTCTTGACGTGTGCATCCTGCGGCTGAACATCAAACTTATCGGCAACCTTCTTGACCGCATCACCGATGGAGTTTTTATTCAGAACGGAAGTTACCTTGAAATCATAAGTGCCGGCATTATCAGCAAATGTCACCGTCGGCTTCTCCAGTTCGCCGCGGCTGAAATGATATGCCTGGATGAGTACATTCGACACATCTGTATCAAATGTGAAGTCGTCCTCTGTCAGTACAATATTCTTTGCACCGCAGTTGATCTTGATTTTAATCGTATCTCTGATGGATTTCAGCTTGCTTTGCAGAGCATCGTAAGCCTGGTTCAGTGTCAGACCTGCAACCTTTACACCGGAAACGGTTACATTATTGCCGAATACAATGCTGGAGGTATTGATCGTCTTGATATCGGCGGATTCTGCATTGATCATAGGATTTGCATTCAGTGAATCCTCCTGATCAGATGCTACTGCATCCTTTACTTCCTCAGAAACCACGCTTTCATTCTTTTCAGCTACCTCCGGTTCACCGGAACCGTTGATGACGAAGATTGCACCCACAACAGCCAGACAAATGACTGCTGCACTGGCAAGAATCGGAATAACCGGAATATTGCTCTTTCTTTTTGCCATCTTCTGCTGAGCAATTCGTTTTTTCGGCGCAGCCTTTGTCGTTGCTGCAAAAACGATCTCATCGTCCTTACCGGCTTCTTCCTTCTTAGCTTCCTTAACAGGCTCTTGCTTTGATTCTGTCTTTTTGACAGCTGTTCTATCAGTCTTTTTATCCTTTTTCTGTTCCTTTTTAGGTACAGCACCGAAAACAACTTCCTCTTCCTCATCCTTAGCAGGAGCTTCTGCCTCAGCCTTGACAGGTGCAGCATCTTCCTTTGCTTCGGACTTCTTATCCATTGTTTCGGTCTTGATCATTGCCTCGGGCTGTTTGTCAATCGTTTCTGTCTTGATCATTGCCTCGGGCTGTTTGTCAATCGTTTCTGTCTTGATTTCAGCCTCAGGCTTTTTTACGATCGTTTCGGTTTTGATTTCAGCTTCCGGCTTCTTTACGATCGTTTCGGTCTTGATTTCTGCCTCAGGCTTTTTTGCAGCTTTCACATCCTGAACGGATCTTTGCTCAGCCTTGGCAGAATTCTTCTCATTCTTCTTAATGGGTTCACGCTTGTTTACAGGCTTTTCAGCCTTTTTCGGCTCAACACCGACTTCGACAAAATCAAAAGAATCATCCAGAACGATATCGGGAACATCCACAAAATCGTCATCGGCGAATTCATTGACTGAAGTGTCCTCAGCTTCCTCGGAATCGGAGAAACGGAAGGACACAACCTTGCCGTTTTCTTCAGATGAAACGTCATCCTTTTCTATTTCCATCAAATTACCTCCCTGATAATCTCATTAGCGATGCTTCTGCATGAATATATAATACAACATTTTCCGCTGCTTTGTAAAGGTTTTTTTTATTTTTATTGATAAAATTTCTGACAAACATTCAGAAAATCCCATTCTTTTTTTGTATCTATTTACTACCAAACTGCTATGATTTCACCTGTCAGCCCGATTTATCTCCATTATTATGACAAAAATACAAAAACAATCGCAATTCACGCCAAAAATTCTGTATATTTTAATGATAAAACAAAAGTCGTTATTATTTTATACCGTTTTATCTGAATTCATACAAAGACATACCATACAGAATTAATATTGTCTGAAATGATTTTTGTAACAACCATACAGACCGGCTGCCGGCTGAAACAGCTGATCAGAAGCTGCTATAATTTTTTGCCCGGATGCACCAACAGGATTGAAAAAGCCAGTCCTATAGTGTATAATTTAGGAAAAACATTTATCCGGAAAATGACAGCAGTTCATTTTCTTCAGAAGCTACCCACGGAAAGGATGATTTCATGAAAGTACTGATTCTGTCTGCAACAACCGGCGGCGGTCATATGACGGCAGCCCATGCCCTGCAGACATATATTTTATCCAGAGAGCCTGATGCGGAGATTATGATTGAAGATACGCTGGAATATGTCAGCCCGTTTCTCAACAAAGCTGTTACAGGCGGTTATGTGTATATGGCTAAAAACACACCCGGCATTTATGGCACCGTGTATATGTCTGCGGACAAGAATACACCCATCAACAAAACCGTAGAGATGACCACAACGATTCTGCGCAACAAACTTTACCCGCTTGTTGAGAGCTTCTCACCGGATATTGTCATCACCACGCATCCGTTTGCGGCAGAAATGATTACCGCCTTAAAAACAAGAGGGCTTGTCAATCTTCCGGTCATTAATATTATAACCGATTTTGCAGTGCATAAAGCCTATATCAGCGATGGTGTAGATGCTTACATTGTTTCCAGCCGTGAGATGGTAGATGATATTGTCAGCAGGGGCGTACAGCGTGTACGGGTCTATCCGTATGGAATTCCCGTCAAGCCTGAATTTTTTAATGCAATTGATCGTGAAAAGGTATTTGAGCAGGAAGGACTGGATGCATCGCTCCCCACGATACTGATTATGGCAGGCAGCTTCGGCGTAACAGATATTCTGAAAATTTACCATAAGATCGTGAAATCACCCGAGGATTTTCAGGTAATCGTGATTACCGGCAAGAATGAAAAGCTATACGAAACATTTCAGCGGTATCTGAACAAGATTAGTATCCGCAACACGCTGCTTGAAATCAGGGAACTGACAAAACCGGTCAATCCATCCAAGCTGATACGCAGAAAAAAGCCTGCCAAAGCCACCAAGCTGATGTACTACACCAATGAAGTTGAAAAGTATATGCATATGTCTGATCTGATTGTAACGAAACCCGGCGGGCTGACTGTCAGCGAATCCATTGCGGTAGGACTGCCCATGGCAATATTCAAGGCAATTCCGGGGCAGGAGGCGCAGAATGCAGAGTTTTTATGCAAGAAAAACATGGCAGTTATGCTGGAAAAGAACAATAGCTGTACAGCGCTGATCACAGATCTATTAAGAAACCGTGAGAAGCTGGACGGGATGAAATCTTCCATTCAATTCTTTTCCAAAGGAAACAGTGCGGCGCATATTTATGGGTTAATGCAGGAGTTGATTGTCAGATACCAAAATATGACAGAAGAAATTCACTGATAAAACGCTCTTAAGGGTTGTGAAGTCAGGAGCTGACAGCAAAGAGAGTTTGTAACCAGGAGAAGTTTACGAAACAGCGCCGCCGGCGTGACGCCAGTGTCGCGCACTCTCAGTTAAAATCTGCGCCCGACTGCTTCGGAACTCCGTTGTGTGGCAGAGGCGAAAAACCCTGCTGCTTCAAGAACTATTCTTAGGGAAACACTGATTAAATCCAGTGCCTGTATTGCGCAGTCAGATTTTTCGTCAGGTTGTACCAAATGAGTGCAGATAACCTGACGGTT
>CACZSU010000031.1 GCA_902783855.1 uncultured Ruminococcus sp. | reverse complement strand
GTGCGAGTGATGGGACTTGAACCCATACGTCGTGAAACACACGCCCCTCAAACGTGCCTGTCTGCCTATTCCAGCACACTCGCATATAAAACATTCCTTAGAACAATAGATATTATAGCAGAAGTACAAGCGTTTGTCAATAGCTTTTGAAAAATAATTTAAAAAATGTACGAAAAATGCAGGAGGCTTTTTGCAAGCGCTCCTGCATGACCGATCAATCGGAACCAGAATCAAAACCGACAATGGGGGTTTCCTTATCCTCGGGGACGGGATCAGGACTGGTGGTGATGATGTCTGCCTGTTCAAAACAGATCAGCTCTGATTCGGGGTGTACATATTTTTCTTTCATCTTCATTACGCTCCTTCGTTTGAATTAAAATAAGCATGAGCAGCATGGCTGTAAACCGTCATAGCCTTGACAACATTCATCATAACTTCATCTTTGTTCTGATACAGTGTGGCATATGCGTATGACAGGGCGCTGCATTGAATGGTATAACCGCCGATTTTGACAGTATAGGTTTTGTCCAGCTGCTGAGCAGAAATATTATCAAGTCTGACAAAATAGCCGTTCTGACCATTATAATTGTCAGCCTGTAAGGTACCTTCATCGCAGGTAAGGTTTTTTCCTTCTAATAAGATGCGGGCTTTAAAATAGAGTTTGATCGTTGTTTCAGAATCCAGAACCAGCGAGAAACCCGACAGGGTGATATCCGCATCCTCACCGCTGATGCTGACCTTCTTGTCTGACAGGGAATCTGCTGTAATGGCATTCAGGTCATCCGCATGAACGGTGCCTACGGGTACTCCGTCAAAATACAGGGCGGAGTAGCTGCCGAAATCCTGCAGTGCATTGACCAGAGCTTTCAGTTCATCGGTATAAGTGCCATCCTGAACTGTCTGGATATAATCCTCGATAGCGTAGGAGTAGGTATTGTTATCTACTGGTTCACCTGTCTGGTAGTATATCAGGGACTGTGTTTGACCCTGTGTGTCCTCAAAGTGCAGGGTGACAGCGTCATCCAGATCCTTGGAGGACAGACGGTAGGTAAACTGATACACATTCTCCTGATTGGTAAGACATTCTTCATTAACAGTGACTTCCGTATTACCTTCCACACCGCTCATGACAGCTTTCATACCGCTGCTGATGCTGCCTTCGGGTAAATATACATAGAAGTTGATACCGATCTTACCGTCCAGCGTCAAACTTGCGCCTTTGATGGAAGCAGATGCTTCCCAGTCTGCTGTCAGGGTAATATCTTCGCTGACAGGCTGGTTGAAATTATAGGCACTGTCGTTTTGCAGCCAGCCTTTGAATACATAGCCCGGTCTGACGGGGACTTCGTCAGGCTGTGTGACGGGAAGTCCGGTCAGTTGTTCCAGCTGAGTTGGTTCTTCGCCGTTAGCGGGATCGAAGGTGACGGTGTGGGACAAATCCATTACCGCCTGTTCCGTATACGCTGAATCAGGAGCCTGTGAAAGAATTTCATAGAGCTTTCCGTCACGGATGCGCAGACCATACAGGTAATAGTCATCCTCAAATGCGGTAAACAGCAATTCTGTCTGTTTGTTGGTCTGAGGATCGAGCATATAGATGCCGTTTGGGGTGTTATAGTACAGCATTCCTTTGTAGGTGTCCAGACTGATGTAGCCCTCTGTCCAGGAATGGCCCGGCTTACCTTTTACAGACCATGAGTAATTAATCGGAAGGATCGTTTCCTCTGTATTGTCAGCATAATTATACCTGACGATAGCTTTGTTCTGTCGGTCTACTGCATAGAAAGCAGTTTCGCCTGCGTCCACCTTGCAGAGTTTGGATTCATAGTTATGCAGCAGCGCACCGTCATAGCGGGTATCATCGGCGGGATAAACAGTGGAGTAGCTGCCATGTGCTGTGACAGATGACGTACCATTTTGCAGAACAGAGTCGCTCAGAAGATAATATTCGTGTCCGGCACGTCCAGGCATATCATGGCTGACAGAAGTATCAGAGTTGTCTGTTATCAGCGGATCGTCCCAGGTAATGTCCACATTGTAATACTGACCATCTAACTTCGTTTTAAGCCATGCATGATCGAGAACAGCGGACTTGACGATTTCACTGCTGATTCCGATCTGACTGAGAAGATACGCGTATACAGCAGTATAATCGTAACACAAACCGTATTTATTTACCATGAAGTTGTAGGTGGAACGCTCTTTTACATAGCGGGCGTCCAGTACAATTTCATCATGCAGCAAGGCAGCCTTGGAAAAATCGTCTGTGCAGACTGACAATTCATTCTTCACCTGATTCAGGTAGAAATCAGCTGCATTGTAGAATTCCTCCAGCATGGTATCAGTATCCTCTTTAGAGTACAGATATTTGGGAGTGATGCTAATGATTTCACATAAATTCACATCTGAATTTGATTTTGGATCATAAGAGTAACTAAACGGATATTCTTTGTGAAGAAAAAACAATTCAGGGTACTTTGCGATTATTGCGTTCTGGACGGCTTCAAAATCACCGACAGTACAATGGTAACTTGCGATGTTAACACTGCTCTGATGCTGGAATAAACCGTTTGCAATCGCTTCTATCAGTTCCATATGACTGTCCAGAAAAGCCTGACTGTCTGTGGTAACATAGACGTCGATATATTGCGGGTCTGTTCTGGTGGCTGCGAACGCTGTGACGCCGACAGAAGACGCTGAAACCGCTGCTGCCAGCAGAAGTGCAGAGGTTTTTTTCAGAAAATGCATTTTTCTTGAGGGCATCATAATTAACCTCCCTTTCCTAACTTTTGAGTAAAAAACGGAAATATCTATTATGATTATAATACCTGACAGACAAAAATGCAAGTAGTAAACAAAAAAGGGTTTGCTTTTTGGGGAACTATTTTGTTTGAAACAACTGAATAGCTGACCGGGCACAAAGTATAAAATTAAGTTGGCAAATAGAATGATTGCTAACCAGAATAATTTGCGTAAAAGCTGTGTGCAGTTGGATGTATTTCGCGGGTGTAAAGTAATACAAGTCTTAACGAGAGCGGAGCGCCGGCTCGGCACCAGGCAAAATAGTTTTATCTTTGTCTTTTCATGACGGGAAAAATGTAGTATAATAAGAAAGACAAAAGTATGGCGTATGCCGCCAAGGTCTGGAGAGATGATTATGAGAAAAACGAAGATTATTTGTACATTGGGTCCGGCAACGGAGGATGAAGCGATCCTGCGGGAGCTGATGCTCAGCGGTATGGATGTTGCCAGAATCAATATGTCCCATGGCACTCACGAGGAGCATAAGGCAAAAATGGATAAGGTCAAACAGCTGCGCAGGGAGCTGGATCTGCCGGTAGCAATTCTGCTGGATACCAAGGGACCGGAGATTCGCACAGGCAATTTCCCGGAAAAAGTGGTACTGGAATCCGGTCAGAGCTTTACTCTGACAACGATCCCTTGTGACGGTGATAAAGAGCATTGTTCGATTACATTTGCAGGTTTGCCGGATGATGTCAGGACAGGTACGAAAATCCTGATTGATGACGGTCTGATCGAGATGGAGGTAATGGACAAGACCGAAACAGATATTATCTGTAAGGTGCTCAACGGTGGGCCGGTTTCCTCCCACAAAGGCATCAACGTGCCGGATATCACGCTGTCGCTGCCGTTTCTGAGTGACAGGGACAAGGATGATCTGAAGTTCGGCATTGAACAGGATGTGGATTTTGTGGCGGCGTCCTTTACAAGAAGTGCCGATGATATCAACGAGATGAAGGCATTTCTGGATCAGAACGGTGGTCATGATATCCGTATTATAGCCAAAATCGAGAACAAAGATGGTGTGAACAATATAGATGATATTATCCGTGTTTCAGATGGCATCATGGTCGCAAGAGGTGATCTTGGTGTGGAAATTCCCATTGCAGAGATACCGGTTATTCAGAAGATGCTGATCAAGAAGACCAGAAATTCTGATAAGCCTGTCATTACGGCGACACAGATGCTGGATTCCATGATAAAGAATCCCCGTCCGACCCGTGCGGAAACAACGGATGTTGCCAATGCTATTTATGACGGAACCAGCGTCATCATGCTGTCAGGCGAAACAGCAGCTGGTGCGTTTCCGGTGGAAGCTGTCAAAACAATGGCGAATATTGCCATTACAACAGAAAACAATATCAATTATATCGACAGATTCAATAAGTTGGATATGAATGAGCGTCCGGATGTGACGTCTGCCATATCTCACGCAACCTGTACGACAGCGCATGATCTGGGCGCAGCAGCCATCATTACGGTATCGAAAAGCGGCAGTACCTCCAGAATGCTGTCAAAGTACCGTCCCGAGTGTCCGATCATCAGCGGAACGCCCAGCGAAAAGGTATGGCGGCAGACGAATATGTCATGGGGCGTATGCCCGATCATGATAGAGGAAAAGGATAGTACGGATTCCCTGATTGACCATGTAATTACGGTAGCACAGAGCAAGAAGCTGCTGAAAAACGGAGATCTGGTGGTACTGACAGCGGGCGTGCCGCTGGGGGTATCGGGTACGACCAACCTGATGAAAGTGCATCTGGTGGGCAACATTCTTTGCAGCGGCGGAGCGATTGTCAATGATTTGTCAGCGCATGGTCATCTGGTGGTATGCCAAAGTGACGAAGAAGCGCTGCTCAATTGCAAGGAAGGCGAAATTCTGGTTATCCATGAAACCAATAACAGCCTGCTGCCTGTGATGAAAAAATGTGCGGCAATTATTACTGAGGTAGACGGAACAGACAGCCATGCGGCAATAGTAGGACTGGCACTGAACAAGCCTGTCATTGTAGGTGCAGCCAATGCGACCCAGTTATTGAAAACAGGTGCGAATGTAAACGTATTTTCCGGCAAGAGCGTTGTAACGACTGCCACTACTCAGATCTGAGGACGTTTGGAAAATGTGATGAGATGAAAAACCGGCATATACCTGAATCATCTGTTCGGGTATATGCCGGTTTGTGCTTTTTATTATGGCTGACAGATTCTGATTGTTGAATGCAAGACAGAATACGCACCTATTAATATGTATCAGGAACACCGGCTCAGCGTGGATCAGGCGGGGCGGCGCCGATGAATGTTAGAACGTGTGAACCAGGATCTGGGGCTGAGCGCCAACAATAACGGATATATCTCCAGTCTTCCGAAAAGCATGGCAACTGTCAATACAACTGTCGAAAAATCTGAATATCCTTCATAACTTCCCATCGGTCCTACTACTGAAAACCCTGGTCCTACATTATTGACACAGGAAACAGCAGCCGAAAGATTTGTTTCCATATCAAACGGCTCAAAGGATAGAATGAAAAACGTACAGGCATTCAGGAAAATGTATAACACAAAGTAGGCACTAACACTTTGAATGGTGTTGTTGTCCACCGTTTTGCCTTCAAACTTGACAGCGGATACCGAACGCGGGTGTAGTAAATGTCCGATGTCCCTGCGGACGGTTTTGGATAAAAGCATGACCCTTGACATTTTCAGCCCGCCTGCTGTGGAACCGGCGCATCCGCCCATAAACATCAACAAAAACAGGATTGCTTTCGACAGTGTCGGCCAGGTGTTGAAATCTGCACTGGAAAAACCGGATGTAGAGCTGATGGACAGAACCTGAAACATGGCATGGCGGAAACTGTCGTGGAAATTTCCGTAAACCGGGAAAATATTGTATGTAATAAATGCCGACGAGATAAACACAATCGCAGTATATACCCATAGCTCCGTGTTCTTCACAACCGAAACGAATTTTCTGAGAATCAGCAGATAGTACAGGTTGAAATTCAGGCTGAACAGATACATAAAAACAATAATAACCCACTGTAAATAAGGACTGTAAGAGGCAATGGAGTCTGCTTTGATGCCAAATCCGCCTGTTCCTGCTGTGCCGAGCGCATGGACCGCACTGTCGAAAAGAGGCATCCCGCCCAGAAGCAATAGAATCGCCTGCAATACGGTCAGAACAAGGTATAGAATATAAAGAATTTTGGCAGTGTCCTTCAGCTTCGGTACCAGCTTGCCGATAACAGGACCAGCCATCTCCGCCCGCATGATATGAATAGATCTTCCGGAGTCAGTGGGTACAATTGCCATGATCAGCACCAGTACGCCCATACCGCCGATCCAATGTGTAAAGCTGCGCCAGAATAACATACCATGGCTCATTTTCTCCACATCCGTCAGAATGGTGGCGCCGGTAGTGGTAAAACCGCTGACGGTTTCAAATACAGCATCTATGTAATTGGGTATTTCGCCGCTGATAAAAAAGGGCAGCGCTCCGAACAGCGACAATAATATCCATGCCGCCGACACAATGGCAAAGCCTTCACGTGCGTAAATAACCTGACTGTGGGGCTTGATCAGCAATATCGTCAGTATGCCGAGAACGGCTGTTATGCCCATGGTTTCCGCAAACGCTGTCAGACTGCTCCACTCCTGGTAGATCAGACTGACGATCAGCGGAAGGAGCAGAAGGATGGATTCCAGTATCAGCATCTGACCGATACGTATCAGTATCATTCTTCGATTCATCATAGCTTTTCCCTCACTGCAGAATATCTGAAAGATCGTTCAGACGGCGGCTTTCCGAAACAACAATGACCCTGTCGCCGACCATAATCACATCATCACCTGTCGGCAGGATGGACTTCCTGTTGCGGATGATACCTCCGATCAGCAGGTTCGGTCGGAATTTCAACGATTTCAGCGGGGTATTGGTGTATTTGAAATCTGCCCGGACATTGAACTCCATAACCTCTGCTTTATCGTCCATGATTTTATAGAGGGTTTCTACATTGCTGCCCAGAGAATTTTCCAGTGCTCTTGCGTACTGCACCAGAATGTCGGAAACAATCTTTTTGGGTGAGATCACCGTATCAAGTCCCAGGTTTCTCGCCATTTCTGACAGCTCCGGACGGTTGATTTTGGTAATGACCTTGGGAACGTGCTTGTTGCGGGCAAAAACAGAAATGAGGATATTCTGTTCGTCCATGCCCGTCAGGGCAACAAAGGCGTCTGTTGTGTTCAGTCCTTCTTCCTCCAGAACCTCCTGCTGGGCACCATCACTATTGATAATGACTGCCTTCGGCAGCAGATCGGATAATTCGTCACAGCGGCTTTCGCTGCGCTCCGTAATCTTGACCCGATGCCCCGTTTCAATCAGAAGTTTTGACAGATAATAGGCAGTACTGCTGCCGCCGAGAATCATAATATTTCTTGCCTGCTTGCGCTCTACGCCTAAAGCCCGCAGCAGCTTGATGATTTCACCCGATTCTCCTGTCAGACCGATCTTATCGCCCTGCCGCAATACAAAGTGACCGTCAGGAATAAAAACCTCGTTGTTCCGCAGTACAACCGATACAAGGAATTTTGCCTTGAATTTGCTGCGGATGTCCATGAGCTTGATGTTGTGCAGGGGAGAGCCTTCACCAATCATGATTTCGATGATTTCAAAATTCCGTCCGGAAAAGGATTCGATTTTCAGCGCAGAGGGCACCTTAATAATGTTATGTATTTCCTTTGCAGCAAGCATTTCAGGGTTAATGATCAGCGAAAGTCCCAGCTGCTGCTTCAGAAAAGACAAACTGTTGATATTGTATTCAGGTTTGCGGATTCTGGCGATGGTATGCTGGGCGCCCATTTTCTTGGCAAGGTAGCAGCACAGCATATTGAATTCATCCGAAGCTGTCACTGCTACCACCAGCTCCGCATCAGCAGCGCCGGCTTCTGCCAGTATATCACAGTCGGTTCCGCTGCCGCAGACTGTCATTACATCGTAGATATTCGTAATACTTTCCAATACGGCGGGATTGTTATCCACAGCCATGACATTGTGTCCTTCTTCTACCAGACTTGCGACAATCGTTGACCCGATCTTGCCGCAGCCCACAACTAAAATATTCATAACAACCTCTCTCGTAATATGATATTCTGTATACGTTGGCAGTACATAGGGGATTTAAAACTACCCCACTTATATCATATACCAAAACAGAAATATGTCAAGTGGTTTATGGCGCCGAGCCGGCGGCAGTCTGCGGCAGGCTGCCGCTCCCTGAACGCGTCAGTCGCTGCGCATACGCTCCGCTTTGGTTAAGACGTGTATTTGTTTACACCCGTGGAATGCATCCGATTGCACACGGCTTCTGCACAGCTTATTCTTGCTATAAACCCAATAATGCATCAAATAAAACAAAATAAAAATGATATTAAAGGGAAATAATGCATTCTGTTAGTGAAATTTTACAAAAATAAAATTTAAATTTTGTCGTCTATGATAAGTTGGGTACAAAAAAGCCGTTGACTTTAACCCTTTAAAGTGATATACTGTATAAGTGTCACGTCAGGAGCTTTTCGGCATTGCGGAAAAGAATCATATCCTTTTCTGTATCAGAAATGCCGCTTAGTGAACGGAAATGATCAAGATACGCCTTCTGGTCGTTCCACGGACAATCCGTGGCAAACAGTATTTTGTCTGCGCCATGCTTGCGGATGACCTCGATCACATCCTCATCGGTTGTATCACAAAAGCTCATCAGCGATGAAAAGGAACAGCTGATATCAATATAACAGTTCGTTCCCAGCAGATATTTTTCTACTTCCTTGTGTACGAACATTCCGCCGAGGTGGGCAAAGATGAGAAATGGTTCTGTTACGCCTGTGGCAGCGGTTACGGTATCCAGAACGGCTCTTCCCTTGTCAGGCGGGCAGTGGATTACGTCAAAGGCAGGGTCAACGCCTGCATGGGTAATGACCTTCAGCCCCAGACGGGCGCATTCTGTTATGATACGGATATACCGTTCATCGTCAATAAAGGTGCCGGTGTAGTCGGGATGAATTTTAATTCCTCTGAACCCCTGTTCCTTCAGGTATTGCAGCTTTTCCGGGATATTTTCATCATCGGGATGGATGCCGCCGAAGGAAATCAGGTTTTTATAGTTTTGATTGATTTGCAGTGCGAACTTGTTGATTGTTTCAAACTGTCCCTTGCGGGTAGCAACGGGCAGGATGACGGATTTGTCGATTCCGGCTGTTTGCATACTGCGGAGCAGTCCGCTGAGAGTACCGTCCGTATAGGCGGTAACGTCCTTGGCGGCATGAACCAATGCGTCGATGGTACGGGCAGCAATTTTGTCGGGATAAATATGTGTATGAAAATCAATTACCATTTTAATACCTCACAATTGTTATCATTTTGTCATTCATAATATATGTATCGGTCGAACAGTACCAATATAGCATATATTATTGAAATAATATTTCTTTATAAGAAATAAAAGCAGAGGAGAAATTATCAATGGATATGTTCATCAAAATTATGTTTCTGGTCATTTTCTTTGCGATTATGATCGGCGTAGGCATTTATTGCCGCAAACAGGCGACAGATGTAAATGGTTTTGTGCTGGGCAACCGTTCCGTAGGTCCGTGGCTGACGGCATTTGCCTTTGGTACGTCTTATTTTTCGGCAGTTATCTTTGTCGGATATGCGGGACAGTTCGGCTGGCGATTTGGTCTGGCGTCAACGTGGATTGGTCTGGGAAATGCCTTTATCGGGTCGCTGCTGGCGTGGAAGATACTGGGACGGCGTACCCGTGTCATGACGCAGCACCTCAACACGGCAACCATGCCCGACTTTTTCTTCAAGCGCTATAATTCAAAGGCATTGAAAATTGCTGCTTCAATCATTATTTTTATCTTCCTGATTCCGTATACGGCGTCCCTGTATAACGGTCTTTCCAGATTGTTTGAAATGGCATTCGGAATCCCGTATACTTATTGCGTGATTGCCATGGCTGTGCTGACAGGTGTATATGTTGTACTTGGCGGTTATATGGCGACGGCTATCAATGATTTTATCCAGGGTATTATTATGCTGTTCGGCATTGTTGCGGTAATTGCGGCTGTTATGAATATCCACGGCGGTCTGAATGAAACGATTGCGCTGCTTTCACAGCAGACGGCAAAAACACCAGCCGGAACAGATTTTTTCGGTGCATACACCTCTTTCTTCGGACCGGACATTTTTGCACTGATCGGCGTTGTGATCCTGACCTCTTTGGGAACATGGGGTCTGCCGCAGATGGTGCAGAAGTTCTATGCCATTAAATCAGAAAAATCCATCAGCACTGGTACGATTGTTTCTACCGGATTTGCCATCGTGGTAGCAGGCGGCTGCTATTTCCTCGGAGGATTCGGCAGACTGTTCGGCAAGATGAGCGAGGACGGTGTAAAGCCCGAAGGCGGTTATGATGCAGTTATTCCCCAGATGCTGGAAAATCTGTCCCCTGTGCTGATCGGTATTGTGGTCATTCTGGTGCTTTCGGCATCCATGAGTACCCTGTCCAGCCTGGTGCTGACCTCCAGCTCCGTGCTGACGATTGACTTTATTGATCCGGTGTTCTGTGCAAAGAAGCCTATGGAGGAAAAGAAAAAGGTACTTTGCATGAGAATTTTTATAGTATTTTTTATTGCCGTATCGGCAGTGATTGCGATCATTCAGGCAAGCTCGCCTGTACTGTTTATATCACAGATGATGGGTGTTTCATGGGGTGCGCTGGCAGGCGCTTTCCTTGCACCGTTTATGTATGGACTGTACCTGAAGAAGGTTCCAAAGGGAGCTGTATGGCTGAATTATGTGATAGGCATCGGTATTTCCGTTGCATCGTTTGTCTGCAACCTGACAGGCGTGAAGTTTGATAATGCAGTATTGGAGTATTTCAAATCCCCGATCAATGCCGGTATGCTGGCAATGCTGCTGGGAATTGTCATTACACCGCTGATTACTCTGATTGCACCTGCTAAGGATACGGAAAGAATCGAACAGATCTTTGCCTGCTATAATAAAAAGGTAACGGTATCCTCCAGGCTTTCAATTGATGAAGACGAGGCGCCGCAGTCCGATAAAAAGATGGCACAAGCCAAAAAGAAAACACAAACTAAAAAGAAAAGGAAATGATGACTATGATGTTCCAGAAAAACATTGAAACCATGCCCCGTGACCAGATTGAAGCATTGCAGCTTGAACGCCTGAAAGAAACGGTTAAGTATTGCTACGACAATGTACCATTGTACCATCAGCGTCTGACAGACTGCGGAGTGGGGGACGGCTCTAAAATCAAAGCGTTGTCGGATATCGAGTATATTCCGTTTACAACCAAGGACGATTTCCGTGATCACTATCCCTTTGGTCTGATGGCAGCGCCGATGAAGGATATTGTGCGCATCCATGCATCCTCGGGTACGACAGGCAAACCGACTGTCGGCGTATATACAAAAGAGGATATCCGCATCTGGGCTGATCTGGTAGCCCGTGTTGCAGTAGCCGGCGGCGTCACAGCAGAGGATGTGATCCAGATCAGCTTTGGATATGGATTGTTTACAGGTGCGCTGGGACTGCACTATGGTATGGAGAATATCGGTGCAACGGTTATTCCGGCATCCTCCGGCAATACAGAAAAGCAGCTGATGATGATGCGTGACTATGGGGTAACCGGACTGGTTGCCACACCGTCCTATGCACTGTACTTGTCAGAGGCAGCAAAGGAAGCCGGCTATCCGCTGACAGATTATAAGCTGCGTCTGGGTATACTTGGCTCGGAGCCGTGTACACCGGCGATGCGTTCGCAGATAGAAGCGAATTTCAATATCCGCGTATCGGATAACTATGGTATGACAGAACTGGGCGGTCCTGGTGTTTCCGGCGATTGCGAAGCAAGAAACGGAATGCACTTTGCAGAGGATCACTTCCTGCCCGAAATTATAGATACAGATACAGGCAAGCGCCTTGGCGAAGGCGAGGTAGGTGAACTGGTTATCACCACCCTGACCCGTAAGGGTATGCCTGTACTGCGTTACAGAACAAAGGATATTACAAAGATTACCTATGAGCCTTGCTCCTGCGGCAGAACTCACGCAAGAATGGCAAAGACAATGGGCAGAACAGATGATATGCTGATTATCAAGGGTGTAAACGTGTTCCCGACCCAGATCGAAAACATTCTGATCAATATCAAGGACATTGCACCGCACTATATGCTTGTTATTACAAGAGAGCATTACAGGGATAGCCTTGAAATCAAGGTAGAGCTTGAAAATGTGGAGCTTCTGGAAAACTACCAGCGGTTGAGCGATCTGAAAAAACACATTGAAGCCAAAATGCAGTCAATCCTGGGTCTTCGCACCAAAGTAACATTGGTTGCTCCCAAAACCATCGAACGCTTCCAGGGAAAAGCCAAACGTATTGTCGATCTCCGGAATCAGTGAGCTGAGGGAAGCGCTGGCAAAATTGATTTCCCTGCGGCACGCCGGTTGAAAATTGATGAAAGATGTTGTATAATGTGAATATGAGTTTGGCTAATATGTTTGAAAGAAGGTTGTCAGATGAAAGAATTGTTGATAGGTAATGCTGCACTGGCACGTGGAATTTATGAGGCAGGGTGCAGCGTGATTTCAAGCTACCCTGGTACACCCAGTACCGAGATTACAGAAGAATTTGCAAAATATGCAGACGTTTACTGCGAATGGGCGCCGAATGAAAAGGTGGCTATGGAAACCGCTTTTGGTGCGTCCCTGAGAGGCAAGCGTTCTGCCTGTTGCATGAAGCACGTGGGACTGAATGTGGCAGCAGACCCGCTGTTTACCATGTCCTATACAGGTGTGAATGCCGGTATGATTATCTGCGTGGCAGATGACCCCGGAATGCATTCCTCCCAGAATGAACAGGATTCCCGCCATTATGCGGTTGCTGCTAAGGTGCCGATGCTGGAACCGTCTGATTCGCAGGAAGCGCTGGATTTTGCAAAGATTGCTTACGAGATTTCTGAACAGTTCGATACCCCTGTATTCATTAAGATGTGTACCCGTGTGGCGCACTCCCAGAGTATTGTGGAAAAGGGTGAAAGAACAGAAGTTACCAAAGAATATGTCAAAAATCCGAAGAAATATATCATGGCGCCTGCCAATGCGATTGCACGCCATCCCTTCGTGGAAGAGAGAACAGCCCGTCTGACAGAATATGCCGAAACCTCTCCGCTGAACCGAGTGGAACAGGGTACCGGTGAATGTGACTTCGGTATCATCACTTCCTCAACTTCGTATGAATACGTCAAGGAGGTTTTCGGCAACAGTGTGTCTGTTCTGAAGCTGGGAATGATCAATCCCCTGCCGGTAAAGCTGATTCAGGATTTTGCAGCCCGGGTGGGGAAGGTGTATGTTATTGAAGAGCTGGATCCGGTGATCGAAACCCATTGCAAAACAATTGGCGTGAATGTGATCGGCAAGGAAAAATTCTCTATGCTTGGTGAGTTCTCACAGAAAACAATCGCCAAGGCCTTTGGTCTGCCGGAAAAGGAGACTGTCTGTCTGGATACTGCTGTCCCGGTAAGACCGCCGATGATGTGCGCAGGCTGCCCCCACAGAGGTATGTACTATGTGCTGGCTAAAAATAAAATTACGGTACTGGGCGATATCGGCTGTTATACGTTGGGTTCCATGCCGCCGCTGAATGCATTGGACATGACACTGTGTATGGGTGCGTCTGTTTCCGGTCTGCACGGCTACAACAAGGCTGGCGGTGCTGAAACTGAAAACAAGACAGTCTGCGTGATTGGTGACTCAACCTTTATGCATTCCGGTGTGACCGGTCTGATCAATATTGCTTACAATCAGTCCAATTCTACTGTCATAGTGCTGGATAACTCTATTACTGGTATGACGGGTCACCAGCAGAATCCCACGACAGGCTATAATATCAAGGGTGATCCCGCTGGTAAGGTAGACCTGGAAAGCCTGTGCCATTCTGTTGGTATCCGTTCTGTCAGAGTAGTGGATCCGTATAATCTGGAAGAATGTGAGCGGGTTGTGAAAGAAGAACTGGCAAAGGATGAGCCGTCTGTCATTATTTCCCGCAGACCCTGCGTACTGCTGAAATATGTCAAGCCGAAAAAACCGCTTCATGTGAATCCCGATAAGTGCAGAGGCTGCAAGAAGTGTATGAAATTTGGTTGTCCTGCAATTTCCTTCCGTGATAAGCACGCTGTCGTAGATGCTACACTGTGTATTGGCTGCGGCGTTTGTGCGGGACTGTGTCCGTTCGGCGCATTTGAAAGTGAGGGGGAATAAGCTATGGCAACTAAAAATATCATGATTGTAGGTGTTGGCGGTCAGGGTTCGCTGCTTGCTTCCAAGCTGCTGGGCAGACTGCTGGTGGACGAAGGCTTTGATGTAAAGGTCAGCGAAGTGCATGGTATGAGCCAGAGAGGCGGCTCTGTCGTAACCTATGTACGCTTTGGTGATAAGGTGTATTCACCTGTTATTGAAGAGGGGGAAGCGGATTTCATTGTTAGCTTTGAGAAAATCGAAGCTGCCAGATATATCACCGACCTCAGAAAGGACGGCACTGTGATAGTGAATACCCAGCAGATCGACCCGATGCCGGTTATTATCGGTAACCAGACCTATCCGTCTGAGGTGCTGGAGGAAATGAAGGCAAAGGGTGTTCATGTAGATGATATTGACGCTCTGTCGCTGGCATCAGAAGCAGGCTCCGCAAAGGCGTGCAATATCGTGCTGATGGGCAGACTGGCAAAATACTTTGATATTCCTTACGAAAAATGGGAGGCTGCTATTGAAAAATGCGTGAAGCCCAACTTTGTAGAAATCAATAAAAAAGCATTTGCACTCGGCTACCATCATTGACCTGCTCTGCCGGATTTGCTCCGGCAGGTAATTCAAACAACCAACTATAAACTAAAATGAAAGAGTGATAACAATGCCAAAACAGTATTTTCAGCAGGATAAGGAAACGATGCCTGTTGAAGAAATTAAAAAAATTCAGGATGAAAAGCTCGTCAAGCAGGTAAAATATGTGTATGACAATGTAAAGTATTACCGTGACCTGATGGACGAAAAGGGCGTTAAGCCGGAGGATATTCATGGAACAGAGGATCTGCATAAGCTGCCCTTCCTCAAAAAGGACGATCTGAGAGAGGCATATCCGTATGGATTGCTGGCAACTGACCTGAGCAACTGTGTACGGATACAGTCTACATCGGGTACCACCGGTAAGCGTGTAGTGGCTTTCTATACCCAGAATGATGTGGATATGTGGGATGAATGCTGTGCCAGAGCGATTGTAGCAGTCGGCGGCAGCAAGGAGGATGTGTGTCAGGTATGCTACGGCTACGGTCTGTTTACAGGAGGTGCCGGTCTGCACGGAGGTTCCCATAAGGTGGGCTGTCTGACCCTGCCCATGTCCAGCGGCAATACGGACAGACAGATTCAGTTCATGATGGATCTTGGTTCTACCATTCTGTGCTGTACACCGTCCTATGCAGCCTATATCGGTGAAAATCTCAAGGAAAAGGGCTACAAGCCGGAAGATAACAAGCTCAAGGCTGGTATTTTCGGCGCAGAACCGTGGACAGAAGAAATGCGCCGTGATATTGAAAAGGCACTGGGTATCAAGGCATATGATATCTATGGTCTGACAGAAATCAGCGGACCTGGTGTTGCTTTTGAATGTGAAGAACAGACCGGTATGCATATCAATGAGGATCATTTCATTGCGGAGATCATTGATCCCAATACAGGCGAGGTTCTGCCCGAAGGCACCAAAGGAGAACTGGTATTTACTTCATTGGATAAGGAAGCATTCCCGCTGCTGCGGTACAGGACAAGAGATATCTGTGTGCTTTCCCGCGGAAAATGCTCCTGTGGACGTACCTTTATTAAGATGACCAAGCCTATGGGACGTTCTGACGATATGATGATTATCCGCGGCGTCAATGTATTCCCCAGTCAGATTGAAACAGTTCTGCTGAACAACGGCTATGCTCCCAACTATCAGATTATCCTTGACAGAGTGAATAACTCTGATACGTTTGATATCAATGTGGAAATGGGCATAGAGGACTTCTCCGATACACCGAAGGAGATTACAAAGCGTGAAAAGAAGCTGCAGGATGCGATGAAGGCTATGCTGGGCATCAACCCGAAAATTCATCTGCTTGCGCCGAAGTCCATTCCCCGTTCTGAAGGCAAGGCTGTCCGCCTGATTGATAAGCGTAAGCGTTATGGCATTACAACATAAAAGGAGGTTTTATTATGGCAGTAAAACAGATCTCAATTTTCGTGGAAAACAAGGAAGGCAAGCTGGTAACCATTACGGATTCCATTGCTAAGGCAAATATTGACATCCGTGCGATGAGCGTAGCGGATACGCAGGATTTCGGTATTTTCCGGCTGATCGTCACTGACCCGGAGAAGGCACTGGAAGCATTGGAGTCATCTGGCTGTTTTGTGTCCATTACCAAGGTAGTTGGTATTTCTATTCCGGATGAGCCGGGCTCGCTGGCAAAGATCGTAAAGATTCTGGCAAGGCACAATATCAATATTGAGTATATGTACGCATTTATTACCGTATCAAAACAGAATGCATCAGTTGTACTTCGTGTGGCAGATAATGAAGCTGCTGAGAAGATTCTCGTTGAAAACGGTGTGAAGCTCCTGGAAGAAAAAGATATTGTTGAGATGTAATGCCTTCTTATCAGAATAACGTCAATTCCCCTGTCTGTGGTAAAGCAGACAGGGGCTTTTGTTCGGTATTTATAAAAAGGGCAGATATGTGCCCGGTATCATCAAACTGTCTGACAGATCGGGCTTTGCATTGTTTAATTCTGATAAAAATAATGCAAAACAAGAAAAACTATTGAACAGGACGAATACCCGTGATACAATGAATATATCCTTTGACAAATCAAAGGGAAATTTGTCGGATGGAAAAAGAATGTAAAGTGAGGATGAATTAATGAAAAAGAATCTGGTAAAAAACCTGATCTTTGTCGGCATTATCATTGTTTACGTTGTGCTGTGCTTTGTGCAGACGCCGCTGACAAAAGCAGTGGTAATGGGTGGTGAAACGGCTGTCGGGTCAATGTGGTCGTTGCTGCCGCCGATTATAGCTATTGGTCTGGCACTGATTACCAAGGAAGTGTATTCTTCGTTGTTTATCGGTATTGTATCGGGCTCAGTGATTGCGGCAGTTGCACTGAATACAGGATTTGAGGGCTTTATGTCAGCAATCGTGCAGGAAGGTCTGATCGCTAATATTGCGGATGCGTATAATGTTGGTATTCTGATTTTTCTGGTAGTGCTGGGTGCTATCGTTGTGCTGATGAATAAGGCAGGCGGCAGCCGTGCCTACGGTGAGTGGGCGTCCAGACATATCAAGACCCGTGTGGGTGCAAGCCTGTCTACCTTTTTGCTGGGCGTGCTGATCTTTGTAGATGATTATTTCAACTGCCTGACAGTTGGTTCGGTTATGCGTCCGGTAACGGATAAGCATCAGATTTCCCGCTCCAAGCTGGCGTATCTGATTGACGCAACAGCAGCACCTGTATGTATTATTGCGCCTATTTCATCCTGGGCAGCGGCGGTCAGTGGTACGGTGGAGGGCGTGAATGGCATCCAGCTGTTTATCAGTACCATTCCGTATAATCTGTATGCATTGCTGACATTGATTATGGTTATCTTTATTGCAGTGACAAATGTAGATTATGGTCCCATGAGAACGCATGAAATCAATGCGATCAACGGTGACCTGTTTACCACGCGCAACAGTGTGTATGAGAAGGATGACAAGCCCTCTACTTCCAAGGGAAAGGTAATAGACCTGATTTTACCCGTTGTGATTCTTATTTGTAGCTGCGTCGTGGGAATGCTGTATACAGGCGGTCTGTTCGGCGGTGCGTCTGTTGTGGATGCATTTGCTGATTGTGATGCGTCCTATGGCTTGTCATTGGGTTCTATCGGCGCATTGATTATCATTATGCTTTACTTTATGCTGCGGGGCGTTCTGAAGTTCAATGAATGTATGGATTCGCTGGTTGGCGGCTTCAAGCAGATGGTTCCTGCGATTATGATTCTTGTTTTTGCATGGACGCTGAAATCTATGACGAATAAGCTGGGCGCTGCTGAGTTTGTAAAGGGCGTCGTTGAGAATGCGACAGCTGTACAGATTCTTTTGCCGGTGATTCTTTTTGTGGTAGCACTGGGGCTGGCATTTGCAACCGGTACATCATGGGGTACCTTCGGCATTCTGATTCCCATTGTAACAGGTGTGTTCTCCGGTCAGTTGGCAGATGCGGCACAAAATGGTATTCCTGAAATGGTTGTGATCTGTATTTCTGCTTGTCTGGCAGGTGCTGTCTGCGGCGACCACTGTTCGCCTATTTCAGATACAACGATCATGGCTTCAACCGGCGCACAGTGCGACCATGTGAACCATGTTTCGACCCAGCTGCCGTATGCTATGACAGTAGCCGCTGTTTCTGCAGTCGGATATCTGCTGTCGGGTTTTGTGCAGAATGTGTTTGTTGTTCTGGGCGTTTCCATTATTCTGATGCTGGGTACATTGCTGGTGATCAGAATGATTTATGGCAATGATAACCGCAAGGCTGTTGCTGTTGCCGGCGATGCCGCTGCCCCTGCAAAAGAAAGCACCTCAGCTCCAAAGCAGCCTGTCAAGGCAGCAACCGGTAAAACATCTGCACAGACGAAAGGCTCCGGTAAATCCGGAAAGTCCAAAAAGTCCAAAAAGAAAAAATAATGGATTGAACTAACGATTGGCGGATAAAAAACAATGCGTAAGTCTTTACTAAAGGAAAACTTGCGCATTGATTGTTCCGTGAAAAATGTATCGTAAATTTTGTCTGTTTTCATAATTGATGGATGATTCCTTAATATGGTATATTTTCTGATAGTAAGAATATTGGTAGTGACAGTAAAGGAGGATTATATGAAACTCATGTTCCCTTTAAAGAAACGGTTGTCCCTTTTCTCGCTTTGTATGGTGATGCTGATTGTATTGACAGCCTGTTCTTCATCCAAAAAGCCCATAACCGATGACCAATTTCAGTCAATTGCCTCAAGCAATTCTCTTTCTGTACAGGACAATACAAGCCAATATGCAGAATATGACCATGTAGTGAGCTGTACCACGGCGTATAAGCCTTCTGATGATAATCAGCCGCTCTGGTCAATGGATTTTCTGGTTGCCACCTCGCAGGATATGGCTAAACGTATGTTCAGGAGTAATTCCGAAACCTTTGAAAGCGTTTCAGGAGCGTCATCAACTGTCAGTGTTAATTTAAGCAATTACGGAAAGTATGAAAGAATAGCAGACGGAAGATATATGTACGTAGGCTATCTTGAAGAAACGCTCATATACGTTGATGCGGATGTGCAGTATAAGGATGAGATAAAATCATTTATTGATGCACTTGGATATTGATTTTGAAACAGATTTCACCCCACCGGGCAAGGTTCCCGATGGGGTGTGTTTTTTTGTGCTGATGGTATTAACGAGAATATGTTTTTCAGGGGGGCTGCCTTTCCGGTGTTCAGGAAGAGGAAATGATATCATCATAGCGGCATACCAGTGTTTCAATACCGGTCATACCGTTGGGATAGGTAATGGCGACAGAATCAGATGACCATTCCATCTGGTAACGTCCGTGACTTTTTGCACTGTCGTTGGTTGTGAATTTACCGATCAGACTGACTTCTCTGTTGTCAGCCAGCAGATACACCGAGCCAGAACTGCGGGTGCGAGGGTGTTGTTCTTCAATAACGATGGAATGACTGTTGTCTGTAAAGAAAAAGCATTGCGGCTCATCCAGTACCTGGTGGGTCAGGGTGTCTGACAATGTGCCATGAAAGGGAAGATAGAGAGTGACCAGACATATCAGCCCGATAACCGTGGTGGCAATGAGATCTCTCATCAGACGATGCTTGTCCTTGATGATGAGAGCAATCAGAATCGTAGCGGCAGTTGCCTGTATAATCAGCGATATCAGCATCAGGATGCACCAGAACGGTGCAAGACGCACGGAAAGGATGCTGTGAAACAGATAATAGCTTTTTGCCGGCAGACAAAGTGCAGTGATGCCGCCAGCCGCCATCAGAATAGCAGTCAGAATAACGGTAATCCAGCAGATGTGGTAAAGTCGTGAATGTTGCATGGCATTTGCTCCTTCCGGTGCCGAAATCAGGAAAGATGATAGATGATATCAAACAGTTTTTCAAAAATGTATTTTGGAACGGAGAAAATGGACGGGACAGACTGATCAAGCGTATGACGGATGGTGGCAATATCATCCAGTGACAAGGCGCTTTTGTTAAAATCAGCTATAAAGCTCAGCACGCTGCCGTCCGCCTGTGACAGTCCCAGCGCGACCATACCTTTGGCATAGTCGCCGATAGCAGCATAATGCCCGACAGCATAGGCACCAATGGCAAATGACCCGAAGGAAGCTGCACCCACAGCAACAATACCAAAGGCAACCGCACCAAAAGCGATAATGCCGGCAGAAACAGCACCGAATGTCAGTCCTCCCAGAGAAATCAGTCCGGAAGCAACCAAAGCCAGACTGACCATTCCGAAGGCAAATATGCCTAAGGAAAGCAAGCCGAAGGAAAAAATGCCTTTGGCAATCAGACCAAATGAAAAAATACCGCTTGACCGCAGACCAAGAGCAAAAACCCCCTTTGCGTTTTTCCCGATATGATACAGCGGCAGACCAAACAAGGTTTTGCTACATATTCTTTCCTGGAAAATGATATCATACAGCCGTCCTGCCTTTTCTCCGAAGGATGGCTGAACTACTTTCGTCTGCACGGCATCACCGTTGGAATGCGGCTCGGGTTGTGCGGGGGTTTCTGCACGGATGCCTGACCTGTCGGTGCAGTCCTCGTTGAGCAGATAGTCCATGGAGCAGCCGAACAGCTTGCCCATCCGTATGAGCTTTTCCGTTTCAGGATAAGCTGCGTCCGATTCCCACTTGCTGACAGACTGCCTTGAAACATCCAGCAGCTGAGCCAGTTGTTCTTGTGTATAATTCTGTAATTTACGTTCTCTTGCAATTTTATCTCCCAGCGTCATCATGTCACGATCCTTTCGCTTTTTGTCAACGGTTCCTTTACATTCAGCACGGAAATCAATTTTTGCCAGCACTCCTTGGGGGAAACCCTTCCTAAAAAACTATATTTTTTTAAAAATTGATTTTCATGTACATTCAGCAGCTTTTTTCCGCTGCCCGCTTTCCCTGATTGTATCTCTATTGTACAACACTCCTTCCCAAAAGTCTATTTATTTCTTGTTTCCTTTTGTCAACTCCCGGTTGCCGCCGTAATACCGCACTCTGAACCCAGTCAGCTGAGGAAAGCTGCGCTGAGGAAACCATTCCTGAAAATAAATTTTTGTTGATGAATCTGATCTTTATTCCACCGCCAGATTTCAAATTTTAAAATAATGGCTTGCATGAGGATAAAAGTATGGTATAATGAAAGTGAATATAATTTTTGCGGCTGCCGGAGAAACGATTCTTTTGCAGCGCTTTCAGAAATAGGTGAAAAAATGGCTTTTGATAGAAACAAAATCAGAAATTTCAGCATTATAGCACATATCGACCATGGTAAATCTACCCTGGCAGACAGAATCCTGGAACAGACCCAGAGTGTCGCTATCCGTGAGATGGAAGACCAGCTGCTGGATAATATGGAACTGGAACGGGAAAGAGGTATTACCATCAAGGCTCATGCCGTTACATTGCTGTATCGTGCGGATGACGGTGAGGAATACATCTTTAATCTGATTGATACCCCTGGTCATGTGGATTTTAACTATGAGGTGTCCCGCTCGCTGGCTGCCTGTGAAGGAGCAGTGCTGGTTGTGGACAGTTCCCAGGGAATTGAAGCCCAGACATTGGCAAATACATATCTGGCGCTGGATGCGGGGCTGGAAATTGTTCCTGTTATTAATAAAATCGACCTGCCGAGTGCGGATCCTGACAGGGTCAAAAAAGAAATTGAGGATGTAATCGGTCTGCCGGCAGAGGATGCTCCCTGTATTTCTGCAAAGGTGGGCATCAATATCCATGATGTGATGGAACAGATTGTGCAGCTGATTCCCCCGCCGGAAGGCGACAGCGAAAAGCCGTTGCAGGCATTGATTTTCGACTCTTATTATGACAGCTATAAAGGCGTTATTATTTATGTGCGTCTGAAAGAGGGACAGCTGCATACCGGAGATACGATTCGCCTGATGGCAACCGGAGCGGAATTTACAGTCGTAGAACTGGGCTTTATGCGTGCCACTACGCTGGAACCAACAGAAGCCCTGTATGCAGGTGAGGTAGGCTATATTGCAGCTTCTATCAAGACTGTGAGTGATGCGAATGTGGGCGATACGGTTACACTGGCGGAGCGTCCCGCAGCAGAGCCGCTGCCGGGTTACCGTGAGGTACAGCCCATGGTGTTCTGCGGCATTTATCCGGCTGATGGTGCAAAATATCCGGATCTGCGGGATGCGCTTGAGAAGCTGGAGCTGAATGACGCTTCTTTGTCATTTGAGCCGGAAACGTCGGTTGCGCTTGGTTTTGGATTCCGTTGTGGTTTTCTGGGACTGCTGCATATGGAGATTATCCAGGAACGGCTGGAGCGGGAATACAATCTTGATCTGATCACGACAGCTCCCAGCGTTATCTACCGCATAACCAAAACAGACGGCACCGTGGAAATGATCGACAACCCGACCAATTATCCCGATCCCGGACAGATTCAGCTTGCTGAGGAGCCGATGACACAGGCACACATTTATTCTCCGAGCGAATATGTGGGTAATATTATGGAGCTTTGTCAGGACAGACGAGGGATATTCAAGGATATGACATATATTGATGCAGATCGTGTGGATATCCATTATGAGCTGCCGCTGGCAGAAATTATATATGACTTTTTTGATACGCTGAAATCCCGTACCAGAGGATATGCGTCATTTGACTATGAATTGTCAGGCTATGCGCCGTCAAAGCTGGTAAAGCTGGATATTATGCTGAATGGCGAAGTAGTAGATGCACTGTCGTTTATCATTCATGCGGATAAGGCGTATCCGAGAGCAAGAAAAATGGCAGAAAAGCTGAAGGAGAAAATTCCCCGTCAGTTGTTTGAGGTACCGATTCAGGCTTGTATTGGCGGAAAGATCATTGCCCGGGAAACTGTCAAGGCAATGCGTAAGGACGTACTGGCAAAATGTTACGGCGGTGATATTACACGAAAGAAAAAGCTGCTTGAAAAGCAGAAGGAAGGTAAAAAGCGTATGCGTCAGCTTGGTTCCGTAGAAGTGCCCCAGGAAGCATTCATGGCAGTACTCAAGCTCGACAGTGATACCTGATGCAGCTAAGTACCCGGCGCCCCTGCTCGCTGTCCGCAGACAGCGAAATCTTCCTGCGGACAGAATAGTATCTGATAGTAAGAGCTGTAAGAAGCATCCGGTGCGGTACCGGAGGAAAGGAATAGAGGATGAAAAAAACTGTATTGTTGTATAATTTTAATGAAGAAGAATTGCCGAAGGTAAAACGGGTGTTGTGGCCGTTGAAATTTTTTGTCAAGCCGGTGAGTACAGAGGAGCTTGCACTTTCCGTGGGTTACCTGACAGGTCAGACGCCGGACAGTACACCGAAGCCTGTTCCGGAAGGCAGCTTCGGAAAACTGATTGTCATGAGCGGATTTTTGAATGCGGATCTGGATAAGCTGCTGGCAGCGATGCGGAAGGTAGGCTATTCCAAGGATGTTCTGAAAGCAGTGGTAACGCCCACGAATTCCGATTGGTGCGGACCGCAGTTGTATGCAGAGGTGCTGAAAGAGCATAAAGTCATGCACCGTGGATGATGGAGCAGGTGTGGGACAATGTATTATACTTACATATTAAGATGCGAAGACGGCAGCTTGTACACAGGGATTGCGGCGGATGTGCAGAAGCGTATGGCACAGCATTTTGCCCGTTCGCCCCAGTGCGCCCGCTATACCCGTTCCCGTCATGCTGAACGGCTGGAGGCTGTCTGGGAAAGTGAAAACCGTTCAACGGCATCCCGTCTGGAATATCGCATCAAGCAGCTGGATAAAGCCAAAAAGCAGCGCCTGATCGACAACAATGACACCGGATTGCTGAAAGAAACGGACGGCAGCCTGTATCACCGGCTGCCTTTGAGTAAGGATGGAAAATTGTTGTGAAGGATATTCATACTATATTAAAACAGACCTACGGCTATGACTGCTTTCGTGAGGGGCAGGAAAAACTGATACGGGCTATTCTGAACGGACAGGATGTAATGGCAATATTGCCTACCGGCGCCGGCAAATCCTTGTGCTATCAGATACCGGCACTGGCGATGGACGGCATTACGCTGGTGGTATCTCCGCTTATATCACTGATGCAGGATCAGGTGAGAGCTTTGCTGTCAGTGGGAGTGCGGGCGGCTTATCTGAACAGTTCGCTGACGCCGGGACAGATTGCACTGGCAACCCGCAATGCGGAACGAGGTATGTATAAAATTATTTATGCAGCACCGGAACGACTGCTGACGGAGAGCTTTCTGCGTTTTGCACGCAGTGCAGATATTTCGCTGCTGGCTGTGGATGAAGCGCATTGCATTTCCCAGTGGGGACAGGATTTCCGGCCTGCCTATCTGAAAATTCGTTCTTTTATTGATCAGCTGCCCCATCGCCCGCCTGTTGCGGCATTTACGGCAACGGCGACCAGGCAGGTCAGCCGGGATATAGAAGACCAGCTCGGCCTGCAAAGTCCGCTGTGTTATGCAGGCGGGATGGATCGCCCGAATCTGTATTTTGGTACGGTGCGTCCGATAGATAAGGATGCTTTTATCTGCCGCTATGTGTATACCCATAAGGACGAAAGCGGCATTATTTATTGCCTGACCCGCAAGGAAACGGAACGAATTGCAGATATGCTGACGTCCCATGGAATCGGAGCCTGTGCGTATCACGGCGGTATGGCAGACGAGGACAGACATCGTGTACAGGACGATTTCGTGTATGACAGGGTCAGGGTCATTATTGCTACCAATGCCTTTGGTATGGGAATTGATAAGCCGGATGTACGGTTTGTACTTCATGCGGGAATGCCTTCCCGCATGGAGGATTATTATCAGCAGGCAGGCCGTGCAGGAAGGGACGGGGCACGGGCAGAATGCATTCTTTTGTTTAATCCGCAGGAACTGGAAATCAATTACTATATGATAGAACAGACTCCTGAAAATGACCCTCTCACACCTGAACAGCGGAAAGTTTATGTCGAAACGCAGAAGCAGTATTTACAGCAGATGATTTATTATGCAGCCTCCAGACAAACCTGTCTGAGAAAGCGGATTCTGGACTATTTTGGAGAAAAATCAAAATCCTCTTGCGGTAATTGCAGCATTTGCTGTCAGAATATACCTGTTCCCACAAAGAACCAGATTGCAGCTGCCTATGATGAACGGCTGTTCAGCCTGTTGAAGGCGCAGTGCAAAAAATGGGCATTGTTTGAGGGCGTACCGTCCTATACGATAGCCAGCGACACGATGCTCCGGGAATTGTCAGCACTCAAGCCGCAGACAACTGCACAGCTGCGGCAGATCAGCGGTTTTGGCGAAGCTAAAATCAGACGGTATGGAAATGATTTGCTGCGGTTGATACAGCAATACAAATAGT
>CACZSU010000030.1 GCA_902783855.1 uncultured Ruminococcus sp. | reverse complement strand
TTTTGCCGTTTTTGGTTTTGACGGTGATCGTGGCAGTACCGGGGCTTTTTGCAGTGATCTTGCCGTCAGAAACAGTTGCTACACTGTCGTTGCTGGTTGACCATGTGACCGATTTGTTGGCAGCAGTGCCGGGGATGATGGTGGTTGCCATTGTGTAAACCTCGCCCGCACCAAGGGTCAGTTTGGTTTTATACATTTTGATGTTTGAAATTTCTGTTGACGATGTTGTGACAGTTACTTTACATTCTGCTTTCAAGCCATTAACAGTGGTGGCAGTGATAGTAGCGGTGCCAACTGCTTTTGCTGTGACTTTGCCGTTGTTATCTACAGTAGCAACTTCTTCATTATTGCTTGACCATGTTACGGTTGTGTCTGTTGTGTTGTCAGGAGAAATCTTTGCGGTAAGTGTTTCACTTTTGCCTGTATTGATCTGAACGCTTTTTTTGTTGATAGTTATCCCTGTGACGGGTTCAATAACCTTTATCTGACACTGTGCACTTATACTTATGGTTATATCGGGGTTGGCATTGCATTCAACAGTAACAGTAATGCTGCAATCACCTGCTCCTTTGGCTTTTACTTTGCCTCTATTGTTAACTGTTGCAACATTTGTATCTGAGCTTGTCCACACGATATTATAGTTTCCTGTATGTTGAAGAGAGATTATTTCTTGTAATTCAGCTGTATCTCCTTTGTACATGGTCACATTTGTTTCTGCTTCCTTTTGTTCGAGGTATATAAAAGTATAACCATTCTTATCTGCATACTCTTTTGCGTATGTACCGGGATATCCGAAAATGACTGCTTCATCTTTAAAAGCCTTTGGTGCAATGTACTGCACATTTTTACCTAAAAACATGACTTTCTTTGTATTATATTTACAGGTAATAGCAGAAACCTTATCATCTAACAGCTTTTGGAGTGTTCCATCAGAATTATCACTGACAAAGCTATTATCACTGATAATGCTGTAGCCGCCGTCACATTTGTCATTCCAGATTTCTTTGCCAGTTTCCGGGATTTCACCGTCAAAATACACCTTCTGGATTTTCGTACAATTTTCAAAAGCATTTTCGCAAATTGTAATGTTGTTTTTCTCATTATTATTATTATTATTATTAAAAACAAGATATTGCAGATTCGGGCATCCTTCAAAACAGTATGAACCTATTGAAGTAACATCTTTATCAAATATGACCGTTTTAATGTTTTGATTGTTATAGAAGGGCGATTCCCCCTGCTCATAATTCTTCAAAAAATCATTGTTATTCAGATACAGAACGCCCTGATCGTCCAGCTGGTAAAAGCCGAATTCTATAGTTATAGGATTAGTATTATTACCAGGTTCGTTATCGCTGGTTTGTTCATCGACACTGCTTTCGTCTGTTGATGTGCTTTGCTCTGATTTATACAGACATTTATCCGGGAAACTGAGTGTTAATTCTGAAATTCCCTGTATTCCTTTAGATTTGAGTGTGATAGTAATATCACCTTTTCTATAGGTTTTATCAGGACTTATCGTGACTTTTTTGACCTCTGCCAGTTCTTCATTATCTATTTTCTTACTGAGGAAATCTAGATAACTGGTAATAATGCCCTTTGAAGTTGCCCCTTCATCATCAAGAGTAATAGTTCCATTTATTACGATTTCTTTCTGCATTCTTTCATAAATTGGTTCCTCAGAAAATTTATACTCCTTTACTTTTGCCAACGGTTTTACATGAACCATGCAGCTGGCTGTTTTACCGTTTATGGTTCTTGCGGTGATTTCAGCATCACCAAAGCCAACAGAAGTAATTGTACCATTAGAAACAGTGGCGACACTGCTGTTGCTGGTCGTCCAGGTAAGTTCTTGTTTTTCTGTTTCGGCAGGACTAAACGTAACTTTTAGTGTGGCTGTTTGTGGGTTATCTTTTTTTGATTTTGGCATCACCAAATCTGTCTGATCCAATGCAATGGATTCCGCATAAATTGGTGCTTTACCTGATGAGTTGAAAGAGAGTTTTGATTCAGAATCGTCAGTATCGTTATAGTCTTCTACATATTTTTTTGCTATTGAATCTTCATACCCATTTACTTTACAGCCGCCAGATTTTTTTGGAAAAAGGTGTTCATCAGATATGTATCCTATGCTGTTTTTGCCCAGGCTTATAACACTGGCAGGGATGGAAATAGATTCCAGTTTATTGCAATTATAGAATGCGTAATCTCCTATGGAAGTCACACTTTCGGGAATATCAATTCTTTCCAGGCTGGAGCAGCCATTGAATACACCTTTTCCTAATGTATTTACACTTTTCGGAATAGTAACACTTTTCATATTAGTATGATTTTCAAAAGCATAATCGCCAATTGTTGTAACGGATTTACCATTGATTTCAGAAGGAATGTCGACAGTGGTATTATTGCCTGTATATTTTGTAATTGCAGCACCATCGTTATTGATCTCGTATTCAAAATCCCCGTACAATTCCACAGCATGAGCTTTTATGGCGGTGTCGGGAGCAATAACAGGCAAAGCGGCTGGAATGCCGCCTGTTATAACAGTTACCGCAAGGGCAAGCGAACCAATTCGTTTTAAAAATGACATCATAGTCATTCCTCCTTGAAAATTCTTTCATTAAATCGTACAAAAATATGTACATTACATCGCTATTATATCATGAATCAATGAATCACGTCAATAATATCATAGAATATTCTGAGTTGTAAATAAAAAAGTAAGCCTATGACTGTGCAAAGGCTTACTTTCTTACATTTATTAGTAGGCAAGAACCTCGTGGCCGTCCTCTGTCACAAGAACCATGATTTCCCATTGGGCGGAGGGCTTTTTGTCGGCTGTATAAATTGTCCAGCCGTCCTCCTTGTCACAGTAGACCTTGTCCGTTCCCATATTGACCATCGGTTCAATGGTAAAGATCATACCGGGAACCAGCAGCATTTCCTCGCCGGCCCTGGAAACATAGCTGACCCATGGGTCCTCGTGGAATTCCAGACCTACGCCATGACCGCCGATCTCACGTACAACTGAATAGCCGTTTTTAACAGCGTGTTCATGAACAGCCTGTCCCATATCTCCGAGAAATGTCCATGGCTTTACCATCTCCAGACCCTTTTCGACACATTCCTTGGTGACCTCAACCAGCCTGCGTTTTTCCTCACTGACCTGTCCGATACAGAACATTCTGGAGGAGTCAGAAAAATAACCGTTCAGTATGGTGCTGACATCCACGTTGACAATATCGCCCTCTTTTAATACTACGTTATCGGAAGGAATACCGTGGCATACGATCTCATTAATGGAGGTGCATACGCTTTTGGGGTAGCCCTGATAATTCAACGGTGCGGGAATGCCGCCCATTTCAGCTGTTTTCTCTGCTACCAGATCATCTATTTCCTGTGTAGTCATGCCCGGACGGATATGCTCTGCCACATAATCCAGAACGGCAATATTGATTTTACAGCTTTCCTTGATTTTTTCGATCTGTTCAGGTGTTTTGATGATACTATGGTCAGGAACCTCATGTCCCTGGCTTTTGATATAGGCAATCCTATCGTCAAATTCTTCGTGGCATTTTTTATATTTTTTTCCGCTGCCACACCAGCATGGGTCATTTCTTCCTAATTTATTACTCATGGTGATACTCTCCTCGTCATTTAGTGGTTAGTGCTTAGCGGGGAGCAGCCAGAACATCTGCCGACACCAGACCGCTATACATCGTTTCACACTAATTATTATACACTGAAAAATGACAAATGTAAATACCTTAGTGGTAAAATATATCTAACTCGCAACCGACAGTCAGCTGTCATTCAATTGATAAATACCTCCAAAAATGTAAAATAATAGTTGGCAAATAAAGTAACTGTCAATTTAAATGAGCTGCGTAAACGTGTATAACGAAATGCATTCCGCGGGTGTGAATTTGTTCAGGCTATAGCCAGAGCGGAGCGTCGGCTCGATGCCTCCTGAGCTTTATGTGAGGGGGTTGTGTGGGAGAGCAATATCATATATAATGTTAGTTAGTATACTAAGATGTGAGGGAGAAAGGGTATGGAACAAGAAAACAACAATTTGAATGAAGAAAAGAAAGACCCGCTTGTGGAAATAATTGATCCGCTGCTGGAATGGTTTGAACAGAACAAGCGCAGTTTTCCATGGAGAGAGGTGCAGCAGCCCTATCATGTATGGATTTCAGAAATTATGCTGCAGCAGACGAGGATTGAAGCAGTTATAGAGCATTACAACCGTTTTATGCAGGAGCTGCCGGATATCGGAAGTCTGAGCCGGGTGTCGGAGGAAAGGCTTCTGAAATTGTGGGAAGGACTGGGTTATTACAGCAGGGCAAAAAATCTGAAAAAAGCTGCGCAGGTTATCATGGAGCAATACGACGGTCAGATGCCGCGGACATATGAACAGCTGATCACCCTGGCGGGTATCGGGGAATACACGGCGGGAGCTATTGCATCCTTTTGTTTCGGGGAAAAGGTGCCGGCAGTAGACGGAAATGTATTGCGTGTGCTGGCAAGGCTGACGGGAGATCGGGAGAATGTTCTGTTGCCGCAGACAAAAAAAGCGGCTGCTGCACGGCTGCGCAGCATCATGCCGGAACAAGCCGGTGCATTCAATGAAGCAATTATGGAATTGGGTGAAACGGTCTGTCTGCCGGGCGGTGTACCGAAATGCGATATCTGTCCGCTGAAAGGGCAATGCACCGCATACCGTGAATCTCTGACAGCAGAGCTGCCTGTACGAATCAAGGTCATGAAAAGAAAAACTGTACATAAGACCATTTTCCTTTTGTGCAGTGAAGATAATCGGATTGCCATTGAAAAAAGGCAGGACAAGGGACTGCTTGCAGGGATGTATCAGCTGCCCAACACAGACCGCAGTCTGTCACCCGATCAGGCGGATGTGCATTTAAGGGAATGGGGAATAGAAGCGGAAAAAGGTGAATACCTGGGCGAAGCAAAGCATATGTTCACACACATTGACTGGATAATGAGAGGGTATCGTTTTTGTATCAGGCAGAAAAATGACAGGTTTATCTGGGTGACAAAGGACGAGCTGGAAAGAGCATATGCGCTGCCGACAGCATTCCGTGTTTTTCTGAATCGGTGGTGATACTTTATATTAATACGCATTTTAGTGAGTAGAACTGAGAAACCACTGAATAAACCACGCCTGTTTTGCTTTTCCCTTTTCTGTCATCCTGTTCCGGGTCGCTTGATAAACGTCAGGGTATCCGCACTCATCTGTAACAACCTGACGAAGCATCTGACTACGCAATACAGACACTGGATTTATCAGTGTTATCTTAAAAAAGTTGGCAAATTGAATAACTGCCAATTTGAATGAGCTGCGTAAAAGTCGTGTGTAACGAAATGCATTCTGCGGGTGTAAATTTTTCAAGCTATGACCAGAGCGGAGCGTAAGCACAGTGATTATCGCGTATAGGGTGCAGCGTCACGCTGCGCCTAAGTAAAATAATAGTTAGCAAATAGAGTGACTGTTAACCAAAAATAAGCTGCGTAAAAGTCGTGCTGTTAAATGTATTCCGCGGGTGTAAAGGAATACAAGCCTTAACCAGAGCGTAACGTAGTGCAGCGACTGACGCGTCCAGGGAGCGCCGGCTCGGCGCGTTATGCTGGTTGACAAGAAGGGGAGAGGGTGGTAGAATGTAAGTGTGCTAACAAAAAGGATGTCAGGCGTTGTTTTTGTGGTGTACAAAACAGAACGTCAGGTGGAGGTGAAATAAAAATGTATGACAGGTATCTGGGTATTGAAATCAGCAAGGTCAACAATATGATGAAGCGAAAGTACAAGTCAGATTGTACGGTTGAAAATGAGGATGATATTACCAGAAAAAACGGCTGGATCATTGGCTATCTGGCAAGCAATCAGGACAAGGAGATTTTTCAGAAGGATATTGAAACGAATTTTTCTATCAGAAGGTCGACTGTGTCGGGCATTTTGCAGCTGATGGAAAAAAAAGGCTATGTCATCCGTGAGGGTGTGTGCTATGATGCAAGGCTGAAAAAACTGACGCTGACAGATAAGGCATGGGATTATTACAACCGGGCGATGCGTGAGGTGGACGCAGGTGAGGAGATTCTGCGAAGGAATCTCAGTCAGGAAGAAATCAATGCCTTTCTGGATGTGCTGGACAAAATCAAACATAATATAGACGGCTGACTTTTAAATACGGTTGACTGTCTTTGTCAGAGGAGGTAATTCTTTTTATGGTCAAAACACTGGCAAAAAGTATCCGGGAGTATAAGCTCCCTTCCGTTCTTGCCCCGATCTTTGTGACGCTGGAGGTGGTTATGGAGGTTTTGCTGCCGTTTCTGATGGCAACCCTCATAGACGACGGTGTCAGCAAAAGTGATATGAATTATATCTTGAAAACAGGTCTGCTCCTGGCAGCAGTGGCATTTGCTGCCCTCATTTTTGGTGCGCTGTCCGGCAAGTTCGCCGCACAGGCAAGTGCCGGATTTGCAAAAAATCTGCGGCATGATCTGTTTTACAAAATACAGAGCTATTCGTTCTCGAATATTGACAAGTTTTCTTCGTCAGGTCTGGTTACCCGGATGACAACCGATGTTACCAACATCCAGAATGCTTACCAGATGGTCATTCGTGTGGCTGTCAGGGCGCCATTCATGATGATCTTTGCTATGATCATGTCTTTTAATGTCAATATGCAGCTGTCATTCGTGTTTGTATTGTTCATTCCTTTTATTGCCTTGGCACTTGGTCTGGTAATCCGCTTTGCCCATCCCGTTTTCAGACGGGTTTTCAAAACTTATGACAAGCTCAACAATGTCGTTCAGGAAAATCTGCATGGTATCCGTGTCGTCAAATCCTTCGTCCGGGAAGAGCATGAGGTGGAAAAGTTCCGCCGTATCTCTGATCTCATCTACAAGGATTTTTCTAAAGCAGAAAAAATTGTTGCCTTCAATATGCCTGTCATGCAGGTCAGCGTTTATAGCTGTATTCTGCTGATTTCATGGAACGCTTCGCATCAGATTGTCTTCGGTTCAATGACAACCGGTGAACTGATCAGCATGATGACCTATGTGTTTCAGATTCTGATGAGCCTGATGTTCCTGTCTATGGTCATGGTTATGGTGACGCTTTCCAGAGCTTCCGGTGATCGTATCGCTGAGGTATTGAATGAGGAAGTAGACCTCAGAAACAATGACAAGGCACTCAGGGAAGTGAAGGACGGCAGCATCGTCTTTGATCATGTTTCTTTCAGCTATACTGGTGATGTACATAAGCTGTGTCTGAATGATATCAATCTTCGTATCGAATCCGGTGAAACAGTGGGTATTCTCGGCGGTACAGGCTCGTCCAAATCCAGTCTGGTACAGCTGATTCCCCGTCTGTATGACGTTACCGAAGGCCGTGTGCTGGTAGGCGGTGAAGATGTACGGGATTACGATGTAGGAACCATCCGGGATAATGTGGCAATGGTGCTGCAAAAAAATGTACTGTTCTCCGGTACAATCAAAGAAAATCTGCGCTGGGGCAATGAGAATGCAACGGACGAGGAACTGGAAAGGGTTTGCCGTCTGGCTCAGGCAGAGGATTTCATTAAACGGATGCCCGATCAGTATGATACCCATATCGAACAGGGCGGTACCAATGTTTCCGGCGGTCAGCGGCAGCGTCTTTGTATTGCCAGAGCACTGCTGAAAAAGCCCAGGGTGCTGATCCTCGATGATTCTACCAGTGCGGTAGATACCAAAACCGATCAGCTGATACGTGAGGCTTTTCTCCGGGAAATCCCCGATACCACCAAGATCATTATTGCACAGCGTGTTGCTTCCGTTCAGGAAGCGGACAAGATTATTATTCTTGACAAGGGTAAGATCGTTTCTGTAGGTACACATGAGGAGCTGCTGCGCTCCAACAAGATATATCAGGAAGTTTATTATTCTCAGCAGAAGGGAAGTGATGAGAATGGCTGAAAAAACAAAAAAGCCGGCAGGTATGCCCCCTATGAAGCAGCCTCCCCGTCTGAAGAATCCTGCTAAGGTCGTGAAAAGACTGCTCAGCTATCTCAAGGGATATACCCTGCGCTTTATTTTTGTGCTGGTCTGTATCGTTATCAGTGCGGGTGCAAGTGCGCTGAGCGCTATGTTTATCCAGATTCTGATTGACGGTTATATCACGCCTCTCATGGGTCAGAGTGATCCGGATTTTACCAATCTGCTGGTGATGCTGCTGACAATCGGAGGTATTCTGCTGGCGGGCGCACTGGCGGGACTTGCGTACAACCGCATGATGGTCAGTATCTCTCAGGGTATTCAGAAAAAAATCCGTGACGAGCTGTTTGCCCATATGCAGACACTGCCTATCCGTTATTTTGATACCCATTCTCACGGCGATATCATGAGCCGTTACACCAATGATATTGATACCCTGCGCCAGATGATGTCCATCAGTCTGCCGCAGATGTTCTCCTCGGTTATTACCATTCTGACCGTTTTTGTGGCAATGATCACGATGAATCTCTATCTGACATTGTTCGTACTGCTGTTCGTGGGTGTGATGCTCATGATTACGGGCAAAATCGCCAGCGGAAGCGCTGTTAACTTTATTGCCCAGCAAAAGGAACTGGGTGAGGTAAACGGTTATATTGAGGAAATGATCAATGGTCAGAAGGTTGTCAAGGTGTTCTGCCATGAGGAGGCTGCCAAAAAAGAATTTGATGCAAAGAATGAAGAACTATGCAGAAGTGCTACCGCTGCCAACACCTATGCCAATATCCTGATGCCGATTATGAATAATCTTGGTAATCTGCAATATGTACTCATAGCGATTGTGGGCGGCGCTCTGTCGATTTTCGGACTCAGCCCCATCACCACCGGTATCATTGCGTCCTTCCTGCAGCTTTCCAAGAACTTTTCCCGCCCGTTCAGCGAAATCTCACAGCAGATCAACGCAGTTATTATGGCGCTGGCTGGTGCGGAGAGAATCTTTGAACTGATGGATGAGGAAAGCGAGCAGGATAACGGTTATGTGACCCTTGTGAATGCTAAATATGATAAAAACGATCAGCTTGTGGAAGCGGAGGAACGTACGGAAATTTGGGCGTGGAAGCATCCCCATGGTGACGGTACGGTGACCTATACCCGTCTTAACGGCAATATCGTGATGAATGGGGTGGATTTTGGCTATACCGAAGACAAAACCGTTCTGCATGATGTATCACTGTATGCGGACAAGGGGCAAAAGGTTGCGTTTGTGGGTGCAACGGGCGCCGGTAAAACCACCATTACCAATCTGATCAACCGATTCTATGATATCGCTGACGGAAAAATCCGCTATGATGGAATCAATATCAATAAGATCAGAAAAACAGACCTCAGACGTTCGCTGGGTGTTGTTCTGCAGGATGTACACCTGTTTACCGGAACTGTGATGGATAATATCCGTTACGGAAAGCTGGATGCGACCGATGAGGAATGCATCGCGGCAGCAAAGCTTGCTAATGCACACGATTTTATTTCCATGCTTCCTGACGGCTACAATACCGTTATTACCGGCGACGGCGGTCAGCTCTCCCAGGGTCAGTGCCAGCTGATCTCTATTGCCAGAGCAGCAGTGGCTGACCCGCCCGTAATGATCATGGATGAGGCAACGTCCAGCATTGATACCCGTACCGAAGCACTGGTACAGAAGGGTATGGACGGTCTGATGTACGGCAGAACGGTATTTATCATTGCCCATCGTCTGAGTACTGTGCAGAATTCGGATGTGATCATTGTGCTGGAGCTGGGCAGAATAATTGAAAAAGGAACCCATCAGCAGCTGATTGATATGAAGGGTAAGTATTATCAGCTCTATACCGGCGCTTTTGAATTGTCCTGACGGACGGATACGGAATCAGACAGCGGAGTGAATGTACTGACATTTGCTCCGTTTGTTTTTTGAAAAGATACGACGGAAATGCATAAGTTTTATTGAAAGGAAGTGGGGGATAACCCTTTCTTTAAAAAGGAGCTGACGAAAAGAAAAATATTGTTGATATGGAGTAAAGATGAATATTTGTGCAATGTGTATAAAAAGAAGATATAATCAGAAAATTAATGATTAAAATGCAATAATTATCCAATGTCGAAATGTTTTGATTTGTTTCCATAGTGTAAAATGACAAAAAAATCCATGCTGTTTTTTACTATATGCACAAAGAATAAGTATTTATAAAAAAACGATTGTATTTTATATATTTTTGTGATAAAATAACAAAAAGGATATTGGTGCTATAGAGTACTTGCACAACGGGCTTCGGGAGGGTAAAGTATCCCTTTCGGGTCTTTGTTCATTAATTGATGCACTGATGTATCTAACGGTCAGAACCGAAATTTTTTAAGAGTGTGGTGTATTTATGAAAACAGTAGCTACAGTACTGCAGATCACACGAGGTCTGCTTATTCTTACCC